>NZ_JAZQNU010000162.1:0-46000 GCF_045627485.1 Pedobacter sp.
TTGGCTGCCCAAATTGCGAGGGCGGCTGGCCCATTGAATTTCCCGGAGCTCCAGGGTTCTGTTGTGGTGTACCGGCCAGAGGAGCATTCAATGTGTTCATTGCTGGGCTCTGATTCGGTGGCATCGGTCCCATTCCGCCAGCCTGGCCTTGCAAAGCTGCCATCTGTGCCTTTCTCGCCCTCTCTTGTGCCTGCATAGCAGCTTGTTGTTGAGCATTGAATTGCTGCCTCATCTGTGGGTTCATCATTCTCTGCTGATTTGGAGTGACCGACTGCACTGGCAGACCAGCCATATTCTGTGGCGTCGTGTTTCCTTGCTGCGATAGACTCGGCTGCATTGCCAGCTGATTGGCATCTTGTGGGTTCTGGTTCTGCTGTGCGCTTTCTTGCCATCATCGATAAATTTACAGCAACATTGGATTACCCATTTATCCGCCATATCGCTAATACAGCTGCGGTAACCCGGTTTCCAGAGGCGCAACTTGATATGGTACGCATCGGTATCGGTTTATATGGTTTCGATGCCGCCTTAAACCACAACCGGGGTTTACACACCGTGACGACCCTAAAAACAACCATTACACAAATTAAACAGGTAAAATCTACCGAAACCATTGGTTACGGTAGGCGTGGGTCACTTCCTGAAGGAGGTACCATTGCCACGGTAAAAATAGGTTACGCAGATGGTTACCGTCGCGATTTTGGTCATGGCGTAGGAAAGATGCTTGTAAATGGGAAGTTGGTGCCCACCGTTGGGTCGATCTGCATGGATATGTGCATGTTAGATGTTACCGGATTAAATGCCAAGGTAGGCGATGAGGTCATTGTTTTTAATGAACAACTGACTATTGCAGAGCTTGCCAAACAAATAAATACAATTCCTTATGAGATCTTAACAAATATCTCTCAAAGGGTTAAACGAATCTATTATTATGAGTAATTTCGCATCATGAACAGAATAGGAAGAGCACTACTAAATTACCTGATTAGAGGATTATTGATCGTCCTGCCTATTTCTTTAAGTGTTTTTATTGTGATATGGGGTGTAAGCACCATTGACAGTTGGTTAAACGTAAACAATATCCTGGGTGTAGACCCTAAAACAGGTGCAAGCCGGAATATTCCAGGGCTGGGTTTAGCCACTATGGTCGGTATCATTCTATTTGCGGGTATTATTGTTACCAACTTCGTTACTGAACCAATGTATAATTGGTTTCAAAAAGTAATGAACCGCTTACCGCTTGTTAAATACATTTATTCATCTATTAAAGATCTTACCGAAGCTTTTGTAGGAGATGAGAAGAAGTTCAACCATCCTGTATTGGTGCAGGTAGAAGGTGATTTGAAAAGAATTGGTTTCCTAACACAGGGCGACTTAAAATCGATAGGGATGCCAGGAGAGGCTGTGGTTTATTTCCCTTTTTCTTATTCCTTCGCCGGACAGGTTTACGTAGTGAGCAAAGAAAAAATATCACCATTAAATATGAGCGCCCCAGATGCGATGAAACTTGTGGTTTCTGGTGGGGTGAGTAGTTTTAAAACAAATACTATGATTAAATAATCATAGTATTTGTTTCTATCATTAAAAATTCGGCTTTAACACATATTTATCATAGAACCTGAAGATATGTTCAACTGCTTCTTCAGCAGTATCAACCAACCTGAATAAATTAAGGTCTTCCGCATGAATGTTGTGTTCTTTCTGTAACATAGTGGTGGTGATCCAGTCAACCAATCCACTCCAGTAATCTTTGCCGACTAATACAATTGGGAAACGGGCTACTTTGCCGGTTTGAATCAGGGTGATGGCCTCAAATAATTCATCCATAGTGCCCATCCCACCAGGAAGTACAATAAATCCCTGGGAGTATTTCATAAACATCACTTTTCTGATAAAAAAGTAATCAAAGTCCAATAGCTTATTGCTGTCGATATATTTATTATGAAACTGCTCAAAAGGAAGATCAATGTTTAAACCAACAGACTTTCCTCCATTTTGATGTGCACCTTTATTACCTGCTTCCATGATACCTGGACCACCACCGGTAATTACCCCATACCCACGTTCAGTAAGGCGACGGCCACATTCAACCGCCATTTCATAATAGTGGTTGGTTTCTGGAGTTCTTGCTGAACCGAAGATGGATACGCACGGACCTATCTTTGCGAGCTTTTCAAAACCTTCTACAAACTCAGCCATTATTTTAAAGATCTGCCAGGAATCTGTTACTTTAATTTCCTGCCAGTTTTTATTTTCAAAAGCACTTCTTATTTTCTCATCACTTGTCATCCCAGGTAGAATTAGTTTTTAAAATTTTGTTTGAGTGGTAGAGTCTTTCCCTGTACACCACAACATTAGAAAGGTAAGTAAACCGTTTAATATAATTAACTCAAAGCCAAGCGCATAGTTAAACCAATTCATGCTGTTGGCATCAATCAATAAACATAAAATTGGTGATACAATACAAATGTAGGGTACTAATTTGTCTTTAGCTGCTTTTTTAGTCAGCAACCCGAAACTAAATAATCCAAGTAGTGGTCCGTAGGTATAACCAGCAGCTTTAAAAATGGCGTTAACCACTGAATCGTCGTTAATTAACCTAAATATCATAATTACAATGACCATTAAAACAGAAAACCCAATGTGTACCCAATGTCTTTTGGTTACAAGGCTAGGGTCGTTTTGATCCGCTTTTTTGTCAAAATGTAAAAAGTCGATACAGAATGAAGTGGTCAGGGCTGTTAATGCAGAGTCGGTAGTTGCAAAAGTTGCAGCAGTTAGCCCTAACATAAACACAATACCAGGAATAATCGCCAAGTGGTTTAGTGCAATTTCTGGGTATAGGTAATCCGGTGTTCTCAATGCGGTAGTATCGATTCCATTTTTTTCGGCATATAAATATAGTAACGCACCTACACTTAAAAAGAAGATGTTCAAGGCAACAAATACCGCAGTAAAGGTGAACATGTTCTTTTGTGCTTCGCCAATGGTTTTCATGCTCAGGTTCTTCTGCATTAAATCCTGGTCTAATCCAGTCATGGCTATGGTAACAAAAACACCGCCAAGGAATTGTTTAAGGAAGTGTGTTTTACTTCCCATGAAGTCCTCCCAAAAGAAAATTTTTGAATAACTGCTGTCTTTAACCGCCTCGAATGTTCCAACCACATCTAGATCTAATGATTTTGCCATGAAAATGATGGAAAGCACAACGGATAATAATAAAAATAATGTTTGCAGTGTGTCTGTAATAATAATGGTTTTTAAACCACCTTTATGTGTATAAGCCCAGATTAAAGCCAGACACATAACAATAGTAACCCAGAACGGAATATTCCAGGCATCGAAAATGAATCGTTGCAAAACAATAGCCACCAGGTATAAGCGGAATGCAGAGCCTATGGTTCTGGAGACCAGAAATATAACCGCGCCCGTTTTGTAACTCCAAAAGCCAAAACGCCTCTCCAGATAGGTGTAGATGGATATGATATTTAAGCGATAGTAAAGGGGCAATAACACCGTGGCAATGATGATAAAACCAACTGCATTACCCATGATAAACTGGAAATAGCCAAAGTCACTGTTTCCTACTGCTCCTGGTACTGAAATGAAGGTAACACCTGATAGTGCTGTACCAATCATGCCAAAAGCAACGAGGTACCACTTAGAGTTTCTATTGGCAATGAAGAATGATGAATTATCTGAGTTCTTTCTGGAAGTATAATAAGCGATACAAAAAAGTACAAGGAAGTAACCTAATAAAAAGGAGAGGAGTATACTTGGGGTCATAGTTTATAATAATGAATTAGGTGCTAAAAGTAATAAAATGATATTTTAAAAGTTAAATAACCGGAGATAAATATAAATTTGTAGCATGAACTTTTCTTCAAAATTACTGGAGGATGCTGTGAATGAATTTGCTAAGTTACCTGGCGTCGGACAAAAAACAGCATTACGTTTAGTCTTGCATTTGTTGAATCAGGAGAAGGATGAGGTAAACCATTTTGGTAATTCCATAATTAAGCTGCGTGAGGAGATTAAACATTGTAATACCTGCCATAATATTTCCGATCAAGAACTTTGTGAAATCTGTCTATCTAAAAAGCGAGAGCGCGAGATTATTTGTGTGGTAGAGGATACCCGTGATGTAATGGCTATCGAGAATACCGGTCAATATTATGGGGTATATCATGTGCTAGGTGGATTAATTTCACCGATGGATGGTGTTGGTCCTTCCGATTTATTTATTGATTCACTAGTACAACGTGTGGCTACAACTCCCGTAAAAGAGGTAATTCTCGCATTGAGTGCTACTATGGAAGGTGACACGACCCTGTTTTATCTGTATAAAAGGTTAAAGGATTTTCAAATTCCAGTTACTACCATTGCTCGTGGAATAGCTTTCGGTGGCGAACTTGAATACGCCGATGAAATTACCCTGGGCCGTTCTATTGTTACCCGAGTACCTTACCAAAGTTCTATTATATAAAGCTAAATGGATTTCAAAAATAAAGTAGTGATTATCACCGGCGCATCGTCTGGTATTGGGAAAGCGCTGGCCATATCTTTCGCAGGTCGTGGCGCAACAGTGGTGTTGGCGGCACGTCATTATGTTACCCTTTGTGAAATTGCCGCATCACTTGAGCAGGAATATGGTATTAAAGCCCTAGCGGTCCAGGTAGATGTAAGTAAAGAGGAAGATTGCAAAGCTTTGATGGTTCAAGCTATACAAACATTTGGCAGGATTGATATTCTGATTAACAATGCCGGTATTTCTATGCGCGCCTTGTTTCAGGACCTTGACCTGTCTGTACTTAAAAACCTGATGGATGTTAATTTCTGGGGTACGGTTTATTGCACTAAGTACGCACTTGATGAAATCTTAAAAACCAAAGGCAGTATTATCGGTGTTTCCTCCATTGCAGGTTACCGCGGGCTGCCCGGCAGAACAGGTTATTCTGCATCAAAGTTTGCCATGAATGGTTTTATGGAATCGCTTAGGACTGAATTATTACCCACCGGGGTGCATGTAATGGTTGCCTGTCCGGGTTTTACCGCATCTAATATTCGCGTTGCAGCATTAGCCAAAGATGGATCCTCTCATGGTGAAACCAGTATGGAAGAAGGGAAAATGATGACCGCAGAGGAGGTGGCAGAAAGCATCATTGCAGGCTTGCTGGCACGGAAAAGAACCCTTATAATGACTGCACAGGGTAAACTAACAGTATGGTTGAACAAATTATTGCCTTCTCTGGCTGATAAGTTGGTTTTTAATCATTTTACCAAAGAGAAAAATGCGCTTATAAAATAAGCCGGGCTAAATACTGGTTTGGTGATTTTTTTATCCTGAATAGCTGCCGAGATGTTTGTAATTAAATAATCCCTGATTTTAATTTATTTGAAAATAGATTTGCAGCTTTCCTAAAACAATACCATATTTGTTTTAGATGATTTTAACAAACGGACTTAACAAGTGGTGGTGGCACAACGCAACAGCGTAGTGTAACCCTATTTTGTACGTTTTATTTTATTATAAAAGATGTGGGTTGCTGTAAAGGCAACCTTTTTTGTTTTACGACCATGAAGAAAATTCTAAACCACTTATTTGAGAACAAGAGTTTCAGTCGTGCTGAAGCGCAAAAGATCCTCACTTCCATAGCCCGTGGCGAATATAATAGCTCGCAGATTGCCGCCTTTATTACTGCTTATGGCATGCGGAACATTACCGTACAGGAACTTCAGGGATTTCGTGATGCCATGCTGGACTTATGTACCAAAGTGGATCTTTCGGATTACTCACTAATTGACCTTTGTGGTACGGGGGGTGATGGAAAGGATACTTTCAACATTTCTACGCTGGCCTCTTTTGTGGTAGCAGGTGTAGGACAAAAAGTAGCTAAACATGGTAATTATGGTGTTTCTTCCGGTTGTGGATCTTCAAATGTAATGGAGTACCTGGGTTACAAGTTTACAAGTGATCAGGATCAGCTAAAACGCAGCCTTGATACAGCGGGCATTTGTTTTATCCACGCGCCGTTATTTAATCCTGCCATGAAAATTGTAGCACCTATTCGTAAAGAATTAGGCGTTAAAACCTTCTTCAATATGTTAGGCCCCCTGAGCAACCCCTCACAACCGCAAAATCAACTGGTAGGTGTATTTAGCCTGGAGCTGGCGCGTTTATATGCATACCTCTATCAGGATACTTCCATAAATTACACCATATTACATGCTTTAGGTGGTTTTGACGAGGTATCCTTAACCAGTGAGGTGAAGGTGTTCAGCAAAAAAGGAGAGGCTATGTTTCAGGTAGCTGACTTTGGGTTTGAAACCATCAGCGAAGAAGCGATCAAGGGTGGAGATACAGTGGCATCCTCTGCGCAAATCTTTATGTCGATATTGAATGGTGAAGGGACTGAAGCGCAAACCAATGTTGTGCTTACCAATGCTGCCCTGGCTTTGCAAACCGTCGACAGTACTAAAACTTTTGCCGATTGTTATTATGAGGCAGAGGAGTCGTTAGTAGCCAAAAAGGCTTTAGCAAGTTTTCGCGCATTATTAAATTAAAACCATGACATTGAAGTTGAAGATATGTGGGATGCGCGACCCGGAAAATATTAAAGATGTGGTTTCCCTGAAGCCTGATTATCTCGGTTTTATATTCTATCCAGGTTCTAAACGGTTTGTTGCTGACCTGGATGTTCCCAGTATCGATGCCATTCCAGAAAATATACGGAAAACGGGGGTGTTTGTTGATGCATCGTTTGAATCGATCGCTGCAGTTGTTTCCAGCTATCGTTTGTCGGCTGTACAATTGCATGGCAGCGAAGATGCAGCTTTTGCAAGCGCCTTTAAACAAGCCTTTCCACAGGTAGAATTGATAAAAGCTTTTGGGATAGATGAGCGTTTTGATTTTGAGACATTGACCGATTTTGCGCCTGTAGTAGATTACTTTTTATTTGATACACAAAGTCTGGCGCATGGAGGTTCCGGGAAGCAATTTGACTGGAACTTGTTAAAAGGTTATACATTAAACTTGCCCTTTTTTTTGAGTGGGGGCATTGGCATCGAAAGTATTCAGGCCATAAAAGAAATTAACGATGGGCGTTTATACGCTATCGACATTAACAGTAAATTTGAGACTGCACCGGCCGTTAAGGATGTGGTCAAATTAACCGAATTCAACAATCAACTTTTTTCCGGTGCCCAGGCAAAGGGAATTTAATATAAGCACTATGAATTATTTTGTAAACGAAAAAGGATACTATGGAGATTTCGGTGGAGCCTATATTCCAGAAATGCTTTATCCAAATGTAGAGGAACTTAGACAGAACTACCTGCAGATTATCAATGATCCTTCTTTCCAGCAGGAATTCCACCAGTTGTTAAAGGATTATGTAGGCAGGCCTTCGCCATTGTACCTTGCAAAGCGTTTATCAGCCAGGTACAATGGCAATATTTTCCTAAAGCGTGAAGACCTTAATCATACTGGTGCTCATAAAATCAACAATACAATAGGTCAGATTTTATTGGCTGAACGTTTGGGTAAAAAGCGAATTATTGCAGAAACCGGAGCCGGACAGCATGGTGTGGCCACGGCAACGGTATGTGCCTTACGTGGCTTGGAATGTGTAGTTTATATGGGTGAAATTGATATTAAACGTCAGGCACCCAATGTTGCACGGATGAAAATGCTTGGTGCAAAGGTCGTTCCAGCTACATCGGGTTCTAAAACTTTAAAAGATGCGACCAATGAGGCTATGCGCGACTGGGTAAATAACCCTGTAGATACCCACTATATTATTGGTTCTGTGGTTGGCCCACATCCTTATCCTGATATGGTGGCTATATTTCAATCGATTATTTCTGAAGAAACGAAAAAGCAATTGCTCGAAAAAACCGGTAATGACCAACCAGACTATGTAATGGCATGTGTTGGTGGAGGTAGCAATGCCATTGGGATGTTCTATCATTTCCTGGATGACGAAAAGGTTAAAATTATTGCCGTTGAAGCCGCAGGTAAGGGCGTAAGTAGTGGGTTTTCGGCTGCAACCACTGCCCTTGGAAAAGAAGGAGTATTACATGGTAGCAGGAGTATCCTGATGCAAACTGATGACGGACAGGTGGTGGAGCCTTTTTCGGTTTCAGCAGGGTTGGACTATCCGGGTATAGGTCCTCAGCATGCACATTTGTTTAAGACAGGCAGGGGGCTTTATGCTTCTGTAACTGATGATGAATCTTTACAGGCGGGCCTGTTATTAACACAGCTGGAAGGAATTATTCCTGCCATTGAAAGTGCACATGCCCTGGCATATTTAGAAAAAATGACATTTAAAGGCGGCGAAAACGTGGTGGTATGCCTATCGGGTAGGGGTGATAAAGACATGGATACCTACATGAAGTACTTCGGATTATAAAGACACAAAATGAACAGAATTAATAAATTATTTGCCGAGAAAAAAAATAATATCCTATCAATATACTATACTGCCGGATTTCCCGGATTAGGAGATACTTTAGAAATTGCAGCAGCTTTGGAAAACGCTGGTGCTGACATGTTGGAAATTGGATTCCCTTATTCAGATCCTGTGGCTGATGGGCCGGTAATTCAGGCCAGCAGTAAACAAGCCTTAGATAATGGCATGACCCTGGATCTATTGTTTAGCCAATTAAAGGACTTGCGAAAAAGAATTACTATTCCAATACTATTGATGGGTTACGTAAATCCCATGCTGCAGTTTGGTGTAGAAAATTTCTGCAAAACCTGCGCAGAAGTAGGGGTAGATGGTTGCATAGTTCCCGATCTGCCTATGGTAGAATATGAAGAGTTTTATAAGGAGAGTTTTGAAAAGTATAACCTGAGCAATATCTTTCTCGTTACCCCACAAACTTCTACAGAGCGTATCCATAAAATTGATTCACTCACCACAGGGTTCATCTACCTGGTGTCTTCATCGGCCACCACAGGTAAAAATCTGCAGTTATCACAGCATACAGATGATTATTTTTCAAGAATTGCTGCTTTAAAGCTAAAGAACCCAACAATGATCGGCTTTGGAATTAACAATAAAGCTACTTTTGATAAAGCCTGTCATTACGCAAATGGTGCCATCATTGGAACTGCTTTTGTAAAGGTAATAGCAGAAGACAAGTCGCCGGAGCGAATTGGTGCCTTTATGGCGCAATTCACTGCTTCTTAATCACACAGAAGTTTGGAGGCACTGCTAAAACAGGTCTTCCAGACTTCCTTTTCCTTCACGTACTACCTCGAATTCTCCGGTAGTGCAGTCAATTACTGTCGACGCTTCATTGCCACCATAGCCGCCGTCTATAACAAGGTCAACGCGATCTTCATACTTCTCATGAATCAGTTCCGGGTCTGTAGAATACTCTAACAGTTCATCTTCATCTTTGATGGAAGCTGATAGAATTGGGTTGCCCAATTGCCGAACAATTTCCTGGGCAATGCTATTGTCGGGGACACGTATGCCGACTGTTTTCTTTTTAGAGCTTAACAGTTTCGGAACATGACCATTGGCATTTAAAATAAATGTATAAGGACCAGGCAATGCTTTCTTAAGCACCCTGAAGGTAGTAGTATCAATAGGTTTGATGTAGTCTGAAATGTTGCTCAGATCCGAACAGATGAACGAGAAGTTAGCTTTGTCTGGTTTAATGCCCTTAATCGCACAAATCTTTTCGATTGCACGCTGGTTGGTGATGTCGCAACCCAGTCCATACACGGTGTCAGTAGGATAGATAATAAGTCCGCCTTTTTTTAAAATGTCAACTGCTTGTTGTATTGCCCTAGGGTTAGGGTTTTCCGGGTATATTTTGATCAGCATATGTAAAAATATGAAAAACTTTCGTCTGTATCTAGATAAATGCCGTACTATTGTCGGTTATTTAGAAGATTAATGAGATGAGAAAAGCTTTTGTTGCAATAGCTGCATTTTTAGTGACAGCTACGGTTATGATCGGTTTAGCATGGCCCCCTTTTTTCTGGGCCTTTATATTTGTTGGTCCAATTGTTATCCTCGGGATTTACGACTTATACCAACCTAAACACAGTATTGTTAGAAACTACCCTGTTATTGGGCGTCTAAGGTATTTTGCCGAGGACCTGCGTCCAAAGGTTTATCAATACTTTGTAGAAAGTGATACCAATGGAAAACCGTTCAGCAGGTTAAGCCGTTCGTTAATATATCAACGTGCTAAAAAGGAGAACGATACTATACCTTTCGGTACCCAACTTGACGTTTATGAAAACGGTTATGAATGGTTAAGCCACAGTATTGCGGCGATAAGCCACCATGAGCTTAATGAAGATCCCAGGGTACTTATAGGAGGGCCTGAATGTTCACAGCCCTATTCTGCCAGCATCTACAACATCTCGGCGATGAGCTTTGGTTCATTAAGCCAAAATGCGATTCTAGCCTTAAATGGTGGTGCAAAAATGGGTAATTTCATGCATAACACCGGTGAAGGTGGGATAAGCGATTACCACATCGCTCCTGGTGGCGATTTGGTGTGGCAGATTGGTACAGGTTATTTCGGTTGCCGTCATCATGATGGTACGTTTAACTTCGAGGCTTTTGCCGAAAGATCAAAAATGGAACAGGTAAAAATGATTGAAATTAAACTGTCGCAAGGTGCTAAGCCTGGCCATGGTGGAATACTACCTGCATCTAAAGTAACACCGGAGATTTCTCGTATACGTTTAGTAAAAGAAGGTTTTGATGTGATTTCCCCTCCGGGGCACTCCGCATTTACAACTCCATTGGAAATGATTGCTTTTGTGAAGAAACTGAGGGCACTTTCCGGGGGTAAACCAGTTGGTATTAAATTATGTATTGGTCGTAAAAGTGAGTTCTTCGCTATTTGTAAGGCTATGGTAGAAACCAATACCTATGTAGACTTTATTACTGTTGATGGGGGAGAAGGTGGTACAGGTGCCTCACCGCAGGAGTTCTCTAATGCTGTAGGGACACCACTTCGTGAGTCGGTTGCTTTTGTATACGATGTGTTATCAGGCTTCGATATTAAAAAGCACATTAAAATCATTGCATCAGGCAAAATCACTTCAGGTTTTGACCTTGTAAAAAACATTGCCCTGGGTGCTGATTTGTGTAATACTGCACGTGGAATGATGTTCGCCCTGGGTTGTATTCAGGCGCTGGAATGTAATAGCAATACCTGTCCTACAGGTGTAGCTACGCAGGATGCAAGTTTAATGAAGGGATTGGTTGTAGATGATAAAAAAGTAAGGGTATTTAACTTTCACCGCTTAACGGTGGCCAGTGCGGTAGAACTATTGGGTGCTGCGGGTTTACGCCATCCATATCAGCTGACCCGTGCGTATATTAATCGCAGGATTTCGCCTAACATGACGCAGTCCTATATTGAAACCTTCCCTTATGCACCAGAAGGCTGTTTGTTGCAAACTCCTTATCCGATGCGTTTTGAGTTAGGTATGACACTGAGTACTTCGGCAAGTTTTGCGCCAACAGATTACAAAGTGTCTTCAGTTGACTATGCCCATGCCAATCCTTATTTAGGACAAGTAGCCTTAGGGCATCAGGATAATTAAGATTTAGAATTTTATGGAGATGCCCTCATCATTGCAAAATGATGAGGGCATCTTTTTTTAATCATGCACTTGTTTTCAGGCTAATTTTCCGTAAGTTAGGGTAATCCACAGGGTAAAGGCGCCAGTTTAACGGGGGCTCAATCTTTTCAGTCACAATCAGTTCCTTAAGTATGGCTTATAAATAAGCCATTCTCCTACTGACCTACCGTGGACCTCCTTCGCACCTTGTCTCACAAATTTGAAAGGAGGTGCATATAAAGAGCGGTGCAGGTGGCCTGGCGATGGCCTAAAACTATAAGCTCTGGTTGGGCTATAGGGAAGACTTGATTTTACTTTTTAGGGTTTAATGATCAGGTCAAACCTACCTAATAATCCTGCCAGGTTATTGGCAGCAAATTTTGCTTTTTTAACCAGATTTTGTGTAGGGTCAATATTGAAATTTACATTGGTACTGAAATCGACGCCACTTAAATTAGTAGACGAAAAAATCGCATGCAGCAAATCGCAGTTTTCTATTTTGCTCTTCGACAAATCGGTCTGTGTAAAGTTTGCACCATGTAGCCTGCAATCGACAAATACACTTTTATTCAATTTTTTATGCTCAAAGCTGGCATAGTCTAATAAGCAGCGTTCAAAAGTAACGTTAAAGCCGAAGTCGCTGGTGGGATAGAAATTAATGCCTATGAGTTTGCAATCCCTAAATAGTACGTCCTGTAATTTGGAGCCGCGTAAATCGGCGTTGCTTAAATTACAGGAAGAAAAAAGGCAGTCAGAGAAATGGTAATCAGAGAGGCTATTAAAAGTACAACCACGAAATTCGACGGATTCAAAATCATTGGGAGTAAGATTTGTGTTAGTGAAATCTGTCTTTTCAATCAGCTGCTGGTAAGACTTTTCTACTATTTTACTGTTTTTCATTGCTCGCAAAAGGGGGGGTAAGTAAAAATAAAAGCCTGTGTCAACATACGACAACAGGCTTTTATGTGATTAAGTTAGTCTGAATTTAAAATTCAGCATTTTTAGGATATCTTGGAAAAGCAATCACATCTCTGATATTTGTCATTCCTGTTACGAATAAAACCAGGCGTTCAAAGCCCAATCCGAAGCCTGCATGTGGTGCTGACCCGAAACGGCGGGTGTCAAGATACCAGTAAAGCTCATCCTGTGGTATATTCATGGCCTCCATGCGCGCTGTAAGCTTGTCTAGGCGCTCTTCACGCTGTGAGCCACCAACTATCTCTCCAATTCCAGGGAAAAGGATGTCCATAGCAGCAACGGTTTTCCGTCCTTGTTCATCCGGTTCGTTCTGGCGCATGTAGAATGATTTTATATCAGCAGGGTAGTCAGTTAAGATTACCGGTTTTTTAAAGTGTTTTTCTACCAGGAATCGCTCGTGTTCCGACTGAAGGTCTGCACCCCATTCATCAATCAGGTATTTAAATTGTTTCTTCTGGTTTGGTTTTGATGATTTCAGGATGGCGATAGCCTCTGTATAAGTTAAACGCTCAAAATCATTGTTTAAACAAAAGTTTAGCTTTTCTAGTAAGGAAAGTTCGCTGCGTTCTTGCTGAGGTTTAGTTTTTTCTTCATCCAATAAGCGGGAGTTCAAAAATTCCAATTCTTCCTTGCAATTCTTTAATGCGTAATCGATCAGATACTTCAGCATATCTTCAGCCAGCTGCATGTTGTCTTCCAGGTCTGCAAAAGCAATCTCCGGTTCAACCATCCAGAATTCGGCAAGGTGACGGGTAGTATTAGAATTTTCAGCCCTGAAAGTAGGCCCGAAGGTATATATTTGTCCGAAAGCCATGGCGGCCAATTCGCCTTCTAACTGACCAGAAACCGTTAAGTTGGTGGCACGGCCAAAGAAATCGGCAGCGTAATCCACTTTTCCGTCGTCTGTTCTCGGTGTATTATCGAAATCGAGTGTAGTCACTTTAAACATTTCGCCGGCACCTTCAGCATCTGAAGCGGTAATGATTGGGGTGTGCATATACACAAAACCTCTTTCATTGTAAAATTGATGTATAGCAAACGCAAGGGCGTGACGTACTTTAAATACCGCATTAAACGTGTTAGTTCTGAAACGCAGGTGGGCAATTTCCCGAAGAAATTCAAGACTATGCTTTTTTGGTTGTAAAGGGTATTTCTCAGGATCACTATCGCCTAATATTTCGATTGATGTTGCCTTGATGTCTATTTTTTGACCTTTCCCCAAAGATTCAACAACCACACCTTGCACGGCGATCGCAGCACCTGTAGTAATGCGTTTTAACAGTTCATCAGGTGTATTAGTAAAATCAACAACTACCTGGATGTTGCCCATACAGGATCCATCGTTTAATGCAATAAACTGGTTGTTACGAAATGTACGTACCCAACCCATCACTGTTACTTCTCTATTAAGTTCGTTGCTTTCCAGCAAGTTTTTAATTTTTTCTCTTTTAATCATGATAGTTCTTTGGAAGACTGTCAAAAATAACGATTTAGTTCTACAAAATAACAGGGCAAGCTGGTTTTTTGAATATGGATGATTTAACGTAATTGTGGAAAGTTATGGTTTTTATTTAGTGTTTTAGCTGATAAGTGGTAATATTCTGTATATTTTATTGATTTATTTATATGTTTTTGTGGTATTTATATATAAATAGTTTAAAATGGCTAAGAATTTAAAGTTAACAATGTATTTATTGGTGGATTATCTGTTTTAAAACATGAAAAATGTGTTGTTATTTCGATTTATTTGGTGTTTTTATAAAATTAGCAGCTTAAATCTGATATTTAATCAAATATATTTTACTTTGTCAGTGTAATTCCTATATTTGTATTGCTCGTTTAATTTATATTTGGTTTAAAGCCGCTGGTTTCACACACCAGCGGCTTTTTAATTTTCAGGTTAGGACATCGAAAACATAGACATAAAAAAACCGACCTCCAAATAACATGGAGGTCGGTTTTTTGTAATGGTATTTGTCTTATGCTAAAACTTTAGTTACTAAAGCAGCTGCATCTTTCAATGCAATTGCAGAATATACTTTAAGTCCAGACTCATCAATTAATTTTTTCGCTTCAACGGCATTTGTACCTTGCAAACGGCAGATAATAGGAACTGGAATATCTCCAATTTCTTTATAAGCGTCAATAACGCCTTGTGCTACACGGTCACATCTCACGATACCACCGAAAATGTTAATTAGAATAGCTTTTACATTTGGATCTTGTAAGATAATGTTAAAAGCTGCTTTTACAGTTTGTGCGTTAGCAGTTCCACCAACATCTAAAAAGTTTGCAGGCTCACCACCAGCAATTTTAATGATGTCCATGGTAGCCATTGCTAAACCAGCACCATTAACCATGCAACCAACGTTACCGTCTAATTTAACATAGTTTAAGTTCGATTCACTTGCTTGAACTTCAGTTGGATCTTCTTCCGATTTATCACGCATTGCTGCATAATCAGGATGACGGAATAAAGCGTTTTCATCTAAATCAACTTTTGCATCTACTGCAATAATTTTATCGTCAGAAGTTTTTAAAACCGGGTTAATCTCAAACATTGCCGAATCAGTATTGTCATAGGCTTTGTAAAGGGCGGTAATAAACTTCACCATTTCTTTATGCGCTACACCACTTAAGCCTAAGTTAAAAGCAATTTTACGTGCCTGAAAAGCTTGTAAGCCAACTTTAGGATCGATATCTTCTTTAAAGATTAAGTGAGGCGTTTTTTCAGCTACTTCTTCAATATCCATTCCACCTTCGGTAGAGTACATAATGATATTGCTGCCGCTTGTTCTGTTTAACAAAACACTCACGTAGAATTCTTTTGTTTCAGAAGCACCTGGATAATAAACATCCTGCGCAACTAATATTTTATTTACTTTCTTGCCTTCAGGGCCAGTTTGTGGGGTAACCAATTGCATTCCGAGAATGGCAGTCGCTCTTTCTTTAACTTCATCCAGGTTTTTGGCTAGTTTTACACCTCCACCTTTACCTCTACCTCCGGCATGGATTTGTGCTTTAATCACAACCCAGTCAGAGTTAAAGTCGGTTTGTATTTTTTTTGCAGCCTCTACAGCTTGCTCTACCGTATCGGCAACAATGCCTTCTTGTACGGCTACTCCAAAACTTTTAAGTATTTCTTTACCTTGATATTCGTGGATATTCATTTGCTGAAAAAATTTGCTCAAATCTACCATTTAGGATTGGTTTTAAAAACTTATTCTAATCTTTATTGTAAGTTTGCGTCTATGCTGAAAGCTACAGGTATAAAAAAATCTTACGGAAGCTTGCCTATTTTAAAGGGAGTAGATTTTGAAGTGAATAAAGGGGAAATAGTCAGTATCATTGGCGCCTCAGGGGCAGGGAAGAGCACTTTGCTGCATATTCTTGGTACGCTTGACCAGCCAGATGCGGGAATTATTGAGCTAAAAGGTGTCCAGGTTAATAAATTATCGGGCTCGTTGTTAAGCATATTTCGTAATCAGAATATTGGCTTTGTTTTTCAGTTCCATCACCTGTTACCTGAGTTTTCGGCACTGGAAAACATCTGTATTCCTGCATTTATTGCTAAAAAAAGTAAAAAGGCTGCAGAAACTAAGGCTTATGAACTACTCGATTTATTAGGCTTGTCTGATCGTGCACACCATAAACCCAATGAACTTTCGGGTGGTGAGCAGCAACGTATCGCTGTTGCCAGGGCACTGGTTAACGACCCAGCTATTATTCTGGCCGATGAACCTTCGGGTAACCTTGATTCTGCAAATGCCACCGCGTTACATCAGTTTTTTATCACCCTTAGGGAAAATTTTAAACAAACATTTGTCATTGTTACTCATAACACCCAGCTGGCAGAAATCAGTGATCGGGTGGTGACCATGAAAGACGGATTAATTATATAACACATTGAAAGTACTCATTACTGGAGGTAATTCCTCTGCCGTTTATAAAATTCTTAAAGCATTTGAAGGCGAACAGGTATTGTTGGCCGACTATGGTGATACACCCGCCTTTGCTGCGGGCAATTATCAATTTGTTTCATTGGGAGAGAAAAATGAAGATATTACTGCTCATCATTTGTTAAACACTTGTTTAGACCATGGCGTTGATGCCTTTTTGCCTTTACATGTATTTGAAGTGTTGGCCGTGGCCAAAGCGCTAACTTTGTTTGAAGAGTTTAATATACAGGTGCTAATTCCATCACAGGTTGAAATTCCCATGTATTTGCAGAATGAGGAAGATGTGCCCAGAGGCCAGAATTGGGCATTATTTGCAAAAGGGGAGCTGATCTATTCGCCTCAGCCCAGTGTGGAACTTACGGAAATTGGGCTTTCAAAAAAACTCAATGGTTTATTTTATGTTCCACAGGACCCTGATGGACTTACCGCAGTACTTTTCACTTTACCAGAATGAGATTTAGTAAATATACAGAGCATTACGATGCTTTCGTTTTTGAATTGGATAATGTGCTGTATCCTGAAAAGGACTTTCTATTGCAGGTTTACTATTTATTCAGCCAGTTTATGGAGTATAGCGAGCAAATTGAAGCAAATGCCATACTTAAATTTATGCAGGAAACTTATGCTGAATCGGGTCCCGAAAATTTATTTGAAAAAACAGCTAGTCAGTTTCATATCGACGAGAAATACAAACTCAATTTCGACCTGTTGCAACGAAATGTACGTCTGCCGCTTAAATTGTTGTTATTTGAACCAATTAGTCAATTCTTAAAGGAAATTGTAGCCACAGCAAAACCTATTTTCTTGTTAGTTTCTGGTAACCCAGAGGCGCAGCTCAATAAGATAAAGCAGGTGGACTGGCAAGGTTTGGAACAATACTTGACTGTCTATTTCAAGGAAGAATTAAATGATGATAATGGTAATGAAGCTTTAGTGTATCTGCTTGAACAACACCAGTTACAGGGAAAAAAGGTATTGATGATCAGTGATGGAGCTTCTGGTAAGGACATGGCACAAGCAGAGTTAAAATATCTGGCTGTTGATGAACTATTTTTACATTAAATACGTATATAATATATTACTCCCACATTAACGTTCTAATCGTAATAGTATTTAATATGATCATCTCTTTATATAAACATAAAGGCTACCTTTTTATGTTCCTAATGGGCATTGGTGTAGCAGCTACCTCCTGCAAGAAAAATGATGTCGAGACACCGGTAATTGAAAATACAAGGGCAGACCTCACCAAAGATTCGATCTTTTTCTATGCAAAAGAGGTTTACCTCTGGAATCAAAGTTTGCCAACCTATGACCAGTTCAATCCTAGAAAATATACAGGTAGAAGTACAGATCTAGAAAATTATGAAGAAGAGCTTTTCGATATCACGCAGTTTGCGGTTAATCCGGAAACCAACAGGCCATATGAGTTCGTTTCCATAAACTCAGATATACCGAAATATTCTTACATCGATGATATTACTACCCAAAATGCAGCCCAGGCTTATATTGTGAAGGCAAAAGCCGATGTGGAACTAAATGGTTCAGGTTATGATTTAGGGTTTTTATCCTTCCAGGGATATGGGAGTAATGAAGCTTACGAATTGTTCGTAACAGCTGTATTTCAGGGATCTCCAGCCGACAAAGCGGGCATTACCAGGGCTACAAGAATTACCAAAATCAATGGCACCGCCATTGGTTCTAATTTTAACGGAGAAAGTGACCTCATTTATTCACTTGTAGAACCAGAAACAACCAAAGCTACGGTCTCTGGTGTAAGGACGGATGGTACAGTTTTTAATGATGTGGAGCTTATTAAAGTGAAATATACCAGTAGCCCCATATATAAGGCCACAACGTTGACAGCAGGATCTAAGAAAATAGGTTACCTGGCGTTAGCGCGATTTTCAGATCTAATTTCTAATGCTAAAAATGGCCTGGATACCACATTTGCTAAGTTTGTTACTAATGGGGTGACAGACCTGATTATTGATCTGCGTTATAACGGAGGTGGCTATGTTAACACAGCAGAATACCTGATTAACCTGATTGCTCCCACATCAGCCACCGGTGTAATGTTTAAAGAACATTACAATGAAACTATGCAGGCAAACCAGGCTACAATTTTAAAAAACCAACCCTTGTTAGATGAAAATGATAAGGTTCAATACCATAGTGATGGCAGGCTGATTACTTATGCTGATGTAGATTATTCTCTTGCAGAAAACACCGTCGACTTTAGTAAAAAAGGCGCGCTTAACGGGGTAACGAATGTGGTATTCCTGGTTACCAGAAACACTGCTTCGGCTAGTGAACTGGTGATTAACAGCCTTAAGCCAGTAATGACCGTTAAATTAGTTGGTCAAACTACTTATGGCAAACCTGTAGGTTTCTTTCCGCTACGTCTTGAAAATAAATACGATTTATACCTGTCGATGTTTGAGACCAGAAACAAGCTGGATCAAGGAGGTTATTATACCGGTATAACCACTGATGTTGTCGATCAGGGTGGTCCTTCTACCGGTGCGGTATTTGACGATGCCACGCATGATTTTGGTAACCCCGAAGAAAATTACACCAAAAACGCAATCAAGCTCCTTGCACCTGGTGCTGTAGTTACCAGTGCCAGGGCGGTAATGAGCATTCGTGGTAAAACTGTTTCTGTTTCTTCAGCTTTAGGTTTACTCGACAAATCGAGGCCTATTAAACAATTTGTTGGAATGGTAGAAACCCGCCACAAATTAAAGAATTAACTTACTGTTTTTTCATTTGTAGCTTCTCTCTGAAGATCGCCTGAATATTTTTTTGCCGGTCAATGTTATCCACTATTTCCAGGATGGCATTGGCCGCACTGATAAAAAAATCGGCATTTATATTCTCATATTTATCGCTGGCTTTGTGGTAATCCTTATGGTCTTCCACACCGAAATAGATCCAAGGAATATTAACGGCATCAAATGCGCCCTGGTCACTTTGATAGGTCCAGTCGTCTACCTTTTGTTTAGGATTATCATGACCGAAAAGAATTCTTAAATTAGGGTTGCTCTGCACCAGGTATTTTCTTAATTCAGGATATTTGTAGGTACCACAGGCATAGATTTCACCCTTATCGCTGTGGCTAATCATATCCAGGTTAATGTTCATCCTGATCTTATCTAACTTTACCGGTGGCTCAGCCACAAAAGCAGCGGAGCCCCTCCATCCTTGTTCTCCTGCGTCGAAGGCAACGAAAATCATCGTGTAGTTAGGTTTAGCTTTTCTGTAGTGTTCTGCTATTTTAAATAAGGCAGCAACGCCCGATGCGTTATCGTCAGCACCATTAAAAACTTCTCCGTTAATCACACCAAGGTGGTCGTAGTGTGCTGAGATGACCAGCGTTTGCTCGCTCTTGCCTGGTATATAAGCCACCAGGTTGGTACCCTGCACCATTTTACCCTGTTCATCTTTATAATTAAAAGTTTGCTCAAATCCATTAAGGGAACTGAAGGCCTGAAGGCCAATTTCATGATATCTCTCGGTTATATATTTACGGGCTAATTCAGCTCCGGGCGTACCGGTTTTACGGCCTTGATAAGCATCAGAGGACAACTCTTTCACATCACTAAGCAATTGTGAAGAATTTTGTGGCTGGTTATTAGAATTTCTGACAGATTTGCAACTGAATAATAAGGCCAGAGGCAACAATAAGTAAATTCTCATGATGGGCTATAAGTTAGTTTATGACATTAGTGTGATCTAAGATATCATTTATTTACGATTACACCACGTGCAATCAGAAATTAGCATTAAGGAGTAATTGTCAGGTATCAAAGAATTTTGTTAGTTCAAGCATTAAAAGAAGATTTGGTAAGAATGCTTCAGAAATAGAAAAGATTGGGCGAGTACCCAATCTTTTCAAAATAATATCTTGATGTCTTACGAAAGACACTAATATTGTACGACTATCCCAGGTATGATTTAAGAATCTTACTTCTGGAGGTATGACGTAAACGTTGTAAAGCTTTATCTTTAATCTGACGAACACGTTCGCGGGTTAAATTAAACTTCTCACCAATTTCCTCTAATGATAGGGGATGGTTAGTGCTTAATCCAAAAAACAACACAATGATTTCACGTTCTCTTTCTGTTAAGGTAGATAATGAACGTTTAATCTCTTCAGAAAGCGACTCATTGATCAGGCTGCTGTCTGTGTTGGGTTCATGATTCTCTAATACATCAAGCAAGGTGTTTTCCTCACCCTGAACAAATGGTGCATCCATAGATACATGGCGACCAGAGTTACTCAGTGTGTCAGAGATTTTATCCACTGTAGTTTCCAACATGTCTGCTAACTCTTCTGGTGAAGGTTCGCGTTCATATTCCTGCTCCAGTTTAGAAAAGGCTTTACTAATTTTACTTAACGAACCAACCTGGTTTAAAGGAAGACGCACAATACGACTTTGCTCGGCAATAGCCTGTAGAATCGACTGACGAATCCACCAAACCGCATAAGATATAAACTTGAAACCTTTGGTTTCATCAAAACGCTTGGCGGCTTTAATTAAACCGAGGTTACCCTCGTTAATTAAATCACCCAGGGTTAAGCCTTGATTCTGGTATTGCTTAGCTACAGAAACTACGAAACGTAAGTTTGTTTTGGTCAAACGTTCCAATGCCGCTTGGTCACCCTCGCGAATTTTCCTCGCTAATATTACTTCTTCTTCGGCGGTTATTAAATCCACTTTACCAATCTCGTGCAGGTACTTGTCTAATGACTGACTTTCCCGATTGGTAATGGATTGTGTGATTTTGAGTTGTCTCATTTATGTGCTTTGGTACTCGTTATGTGTTATGACGTGCAAAAGTAAGAATTTAAAAGGTATTTTAATACATAAAAACCTGAAAACGTTACACTTTACACAGCTTATTTCTGTTTAAATGAACAACAAAAATTATTCCAAGAATGTTTTGATAATACCGCTGATTTCCTATAAAAATTAGGTATTTTTCCTTGATAATCAGGGTAATTACCTGCCTATAATCGGCATTTACCTTGCAATTTCGGAACGAAAAATATTTGTCTTTAGTGTGTCATTTGTCAAAAACTTCAGCTAAACCTTCTTAAATAGCTTTAAAGATCGCTAAGTTTAAAAGTCTCTTTCAACCGTACGCCCTTTTCTGTTTGCTGAACAGTACAGCATTCATTTACCGGGTCGTGCTCCAGGTACAGGATATAATTTTGATCCGCTGCTTCTGTCAGGAAAGCCTTTTTCTCTGTGAGCGTTTTTAGCGGAAACATGTCATAGGCCATTACATAAGGAATTGGCAGATGTCCCACAGAGGGTAATAAATCAGCCATATACACAATCGTTTGTCCTTTGTATTGTATTTGGGGCAACATCATGGCATCTGTATGGCCATAGGCAAAACGAATCGTAATTCCGTTATGAAATGAAACACCATCCTCATCGGCTACGAACTTCAACTGCCCACTTTCCTGAATCGGCAGAATATTCTCCTTTAAAAAGGATGCTTTCTCCCTGTCATTAGGGTTCACTGCCCAGTCCCAATGCTGTTCATTACTCCAATAGGTTGCGTTTTTAAACGCCGGCACTAATTTGTCAGCTTCCCTGACAATTGATCCGCCACAGTGGTCGAAATGTAAATGTGTCAGGAAAACATCTGTAATATCGTCGCGGCTGAAGCCTTTAGCGGCTAAAGATTTATCCAGGCTATCGTCGCCATGCAGATGGTAATGACTTAGAAATTTCGAATCCTGTTTGTCGCCAATGCCGTTATCCACCAAAATTAACCGGTTACCATCTTCAATCAGCAGGCAGCGCATGGCCCAGGTACAAAGATTAAGGTCATCTGCAGGATTAGTTTTCTGCCAGATTTGTTTAGGCACTACGCCAAACATGGCACCTCCGTCTAATTTGAATAGCCCCGTTTCTATGGTGTGTAAGTTCATACTACTGCTGGTTTATAAAGGTCAAATGTAAATGTAAAACAAAAAACCCGCTGAACAAGTCAGCAGGTTTTTAAAATGGGTATATCTTAAGCTTATAAATGGATTACTTCGCCGTATGCATCAGCAGTAGCTTCCATAATCGCCTCACTCATGGTAGGGTGAGGGTGAACAGCTTTTAGCATTTCTAGGCCTGTAGTTTCCAATTTACGGGCAACCACAATTTCGGCAATCATTTCGGTAACGTTAGCACCAATCATGTGTGCACCTAACAATTCGCCATATTTAGCGTCGTATATCATTTTAATAAAACCATCTTTGGCACCGGCAGCACTTGCTTTACCCGAAGCAGAGAATGGGAATTTACCGATCTTTAATTCATAACCGGCAGCTTTAGCCGCTTTCTCGGTATAGCCAACGGAAGCAATTTCCGGTGTGCAGTACGTACAACCCGGAATGTTATTATAATCTAAAGGTTCTGGTGAATGACCAGCAATTTTTTCTACACAAATAATACCTTCTGCAGAAGCTACGTGTGCAAGGGCTTGTCCGGAAACAATATCACCAATTGCATAGTAACCTTTAACGTTTGTGTTGTAGAAAGCATCAACCACTACTTTACCTTTTTCTGTTTTAATGCCTGTTTCTTCCAGACCGATATTTTCGATGTTTGCAACTACACCTGCAGCAGATAATACGATATCGCATTCCAGGGTTTGCATGCCGGAAGCAGTTTTTACCTGTACTTTACAACCCGCACCGCTGGTGTCTACAGATTCAACGCTAGATGAAGTCATCACGTCGATACCTGCTTTTTTGAAACTGCGCAATAATTGTTTAGAGATATCTTCATCTTCTACCGGAACGATGTTATCCATAAATTCCACTACAGTAACTTTCGTACCCATAGTTGCATAGAAATAAGCAAACTCTACTCCAATAGCACCTGAACCTACAATTACCATTGATTTAGGTTGCTCTGGTAAAACCATTGCCTGGCGGTAGCCAATTACTTTTTTACCATCCTGTTTAAGGCTAGGTAATTCCTTTGACCGTCCACCGGTAGCAAGGATTATATTTTTAGCAGATAACTCTTTTTGAGAACCATCAGCCATACTAATCGCAACTTTGTTACCAGGTTTAACCTTGGCGGTACCCATGATTACATCAATTTTGTTCTTCTTCATTAAGAATTGAACACCTTTACTCATGCCTTCAGCAACACCGCGACTGCGTTTTACAACAGCAGCAAAGTCAGCTTCTGCACCGGCTGTTTTAATACCGTAATCTGCAGCATGGTTAATATATTCGAAAACCTGGGCACTTTTCAGTAAAGCTTTAGTTGGTATACAACCCCAGTTAAGGCAGATTCCGCCTAAAGATTCGCGTTCTACAATGGCGGTTTTTAAACCCAGTTGAGAAGCTCTTATTGCAGCTACATATCCACCGGGACCGCTGCCTATTACTATTAAATCGTAGTTCATATCTTTAAAAGGAATAACTTAATACGCACCAAAATTAAAAAAAATGTTGGTTATCTAGGCCTCAATCTATTTATTCTTCTCATGCTTTACAACAGGCTATAGGTCAAACATCTAAAAATTCTAAGGAGTTTACAATAATTTAACTTTGAAAAATAAAAGTGTGGTATATAAATAATTATCTTTGCGCCAAAATTATTAGTCACCACCACAAAAATTCACAAAAGTTCATCAAAAAAGCATGAAAAAAAATCTACTATTAAAAGTTTTGGTTGTCGTTATCACCTTCCTGGGGTCGTTTTCTGGTGCTCAGGCACAGACTACAACTTCCACACTGGTTGGGGTTGTTAAAGATGCTAGCGCTGGTTTGCCAGGTGCAAGTGTTAAAGCTGTGCATGGTCCAACTGGAACAAATTATGGCGTAATGACCAACGCTGACGGACGTTTTACCATTCCCAACATGAGAAGCGGTGGTCCATATACTGTTGTTGTTAGTTATGTAGGACTTGGCCAGGAAACATTCGAAAACATTTTCCTGAAATTAGGGGAGTCTTTCGTCTTAAATACAACCCTTTCTGACGCTGGACAGGAACTAAGCGAAGTTCAGATCGTTTCAAAAAAAGATGCAACTTTCAACAGTAAACGTACAGGTGCTGCTACAAATGTTGGTAAAGAGCAAATTGAAAATATGCCATCTTTATCGCGTTCATTACAGGATTTCACACGTTTAACGCCTCAGGCAAATGGTAATTCATTTGGTGGTGCAAGTAACAAGTTTAACAACATCTCTATTGACGGTGCTGTAAATAACGATGTGTTCGGTTTAACTTCATCTGGTACGCCAGGAGGACAAGCTTCTACACAGCCAATCTCTTTAGATGCGATCCAGGAGATACAGATCGTTGTTGCTCCTTATGATGTAACTAACGGCAACTCTACAGGTGGTACTGTAAATGCAGTAACCAGATCAGGAACAAACACGGTAGAAGGATCTGCTTATTTTTTCGGTCGTAACCAGAATACCATTGGTAAAAGTATAGATGGCTTAAAAACTAAGGCCGGTGATTTTTATAATACTACTTATGGTGTGCGTTTAGGTGCGCCAATAATTAAAAATAAATTATTCTTTTTCGTAAGTGCAGAATTAGGTAGAATTAGGACTCCTTCAACATTCAATGCCGGCGAACCAGGTGGTGTATTAAGTGTTGTTGATGCAGATCTAATTAAAAATACCATGTTATCGCGTTATGGCTATGATGTAGGTAATTATGGAGTGTTTGATCAACAAACAAACAGTGATAAATTATTTGCACGTATTGACTGGAACATTAATGATAAAAACCAGTTGACTTTGCGTCATAATTATATAAATGCTTTTGATGATAAAATAACCAGAAGTGGATCAGCTTTCGCATTTTCTAATAATGGTTACCGATTTACTGATAAACAAAATAATACAGTATTGGAATTAAGAAGTGCGATTAACCAATCGTTATCAAACAACTTAATTATAGGATATTCAAGAGTAAGAGACAGACGTGCCTTTAACGGTGATTTGTTCCCTCAAATCAGAATCAATAACTTTAATGGTAGCTCTTCTCAGTCGGTAGTTTTTGGATCAGAGGCTAGCTCAACTGCTAATGAGTTAGACCAGGATATTTTTGAATTTACTGATAACTTCAAAATCCTGGCTGGTAAACATACATTCACAATTGGTACACATAATGAGTTTTTTAAATTTAGAAACTTGTTTATGAATAACTTCGCTGGAAGTTATGCGTATAGCAACTTGAATGATTTCATTAACGGTGCAAATCCAACTACGGCAGCATCGACTTATTCAATAGTTCCGGGTGATAATGCACCAGCGGCTAAATTTGATGCAGCGCAGTTAGGTTTCTATGTCCAAGATGAGATTGAAGCATTCCAAGGGTTTAGATTAACTGCTGGTTTAAGAGTTGATATGCCTTTATTCTTTGATAACCCACCTGCAAATCCATTGGTTGCAAGTACCTTTCCTAACCAAAGAACTGATCAAACACCTAGCGGACAGCTTCTTGTTTCTCCACGTTTAAGCTTTAACTGGGATCTTACTGGTGACAGAAGTATTCAGTTAAGAGGTGGTACTGCATTATTATCGTCGCGTGCGCCTTTTGTATGGCTGTCTAATGCATTTACTAACAATGGTATGTTAACGGCGCAAATTAACGCTACTAACGGTGCAGGTACTTTTATTCCTGATCCATCAAATCAACAAGCGGCTGGTGGAACTGTAGGCACAACCTATGAAGTTAACTTAACTGATCCCAAACTAAGGTTGCCTCAGGTTTTCAAAACCAATTTGGCATTTGATTTCAAATTGCCAGGCGGAGTATTTGCTACCTTAGAAGGTATCTATTCTAAGACAGTAAACAATATTCTTTACCAAAATTTAAACTTACAGCCGGCTAATGGTACAATCAATACGTCATTAACAAATGGTGCTGATAACCGTCCAAGATTTGCTTATCCAACAACAGCAGGGAAAGTAAATACAAAATTCACAAACGTATATTACTTAACGAATTCAAACCAAGGTGAAACATACTCTCTAACGGCACAATTGTCTAAAGCCTTTGATTTTGGCTTAAGTTTATCTGGTGCTTATACCTATGGAAAATCTACCGATGTGAATTCAGGTGGTAGTAGTACAGCAAGTTCAAACTTCAACTTTAACCAGATTGTGTTAGATCCGAATGATCCACAGTTATCATTCTCAAACTTTGATCTTCGTCACCGCGTGATTGGAAGTTTAAACTACGTGGCCAGATACGGAAAGAACAAAGCATCAGCAACTACATTCTCGTTGTTTTATGCAGGTAGATCAGGCTCTCCATTCACTTACCTTTACTTTGGCGACTTAAATCAAGATGGTAATAACCAAAATGATTTATTATTCGTGCCACGTACCATTAATGATATCAAATTGGCGCCATTAACCTCAAATCAGGTTACTACGTCTATTCAAGATCAATGGAACGCTCTAGACGCCTTTATCTCTAACGATAAGTACCTTAGTTCACGAAGAGGACAATATGCAGAACGTAACGGCGCTAGAATGCCTTGGCAACATCAATTCGATCTTAGAATTATGCAAGATTTAGGAACCGTATTTAAAGGTTCTAAAAATGCATTGCAACTTTCTTTGGATGTTATCAATGTAGGTAACTTGCTTAACAATGCATGGGGAAGATCATACTTCTTAGGTAATAATGCTTCAACGCTAATCAACTACAATTACAATGCTGCAACTGGAGGTAACTATACTTTCAGAGCACCAGCAGAAAATGTTGCTTACCAAGCATCAGCATTTGATTCAAGATGGCAAGCTCAAATTGGTATCAGATACTTGTTTAACTAATAGCTATTTCTAAACAAAAATCCTGATCATAATTTATGATCAGGATTTTTTGTTTCAAGATATTCCATATTGATGTTGAATAACCACATAAAAACCGCTACCTGTGCAGGAGCGGTTTTTTTTATGTGGTTGTCAGCCAGTAGCTGTTCAATGATTAGTTATAGATAAAAGTTCCTTTATCACTGGTGATGGTTACCTGCTTTTGTGCAGCAGTTTCTACGCGGCCAATGATCTGGGCGTCGATATTAAAGCTCTGAGATATCGCAATAATGTCTTCTGCAATCTCTGCAGGAACATAAAGCTCCATGCGGTGGCCCATGTTAAATACTTTATACATTTCTTTCCAGTCGGTACCAGATTGTTCCTGAATTAATTGGAATAGGGGTGGTACCGGGAACATGTTGTCTTTAATCACATGCACATCGTCGTTAACGAAATGCAATACTTTAGTTTGAGCGCCACCACTGCAGTGAACCAGGCCATGAATCTGTTTGCGGTAAGCAGCTAATACTTTTTTAATTACCGGGGCATAGGTGCGTGTAGGCGATAAAACCAGCTTGCCAGCGGTTACCTGTGTGTTTTCATCAATTTGTACCGGATCTGTTAATCCCTTGCCACCTGAAAACACAAGGTCAAAAGGTACGGCAGGATCATAGCTTTCAGGGTATTGATGTGCCACAGCTTTGTTAAATACATCGTGACGGGCAGAGGTTAGTCCGTTAGAACCCATACCGCCATTATACTCTTTTTCATAAGTGGCCTGTCCTGATGACGATAAACCAACGATCACATCATCGGCCTGG
Source organism: Pedobacter sp. (assembly GCF_045627485.1). GTDB lineage: Bacteria > Bacteroidota > Bacteroidia > Sphingobacteriales > Sphingobacteriaceae > Pedobacter. Next base: position 28,174 of record NZ_JAZQNU010000162.1, read on the forward strand.
ATGTTGTGGTTGCTGATCACGTCTTCGCGTTTTAAACGGCAGGTAACTGTAGAGTCTACAATAATGGTTCTTACCAGGTCGCCTACATCAGCGGTTTCGCCTCCCGTTGAGTATATGGAAATTCCTTGTTCGCGCAGTTCAGCCAGAATTTCTTCTGTACCATTAATTACTGCCGCGATTACTTCACCAGGAATAAGGTTCTTATTTCTGCCTATGGTAGAAGAAAGCAATATGTTTTCTGTAGCACCTACACATATCAAATCGTCGATATTCATGATGATAGCATCCTGTGCAATGCCTTTCCATACCGAGATATCACCGGTTTCTTTCCAGTATATATATGCCAATGAGGACTTTGTACCCGCGCCATCGGCATGCATGATGTTGCAGTAGTCCTCGTCATTTCCTAATATGTCAGGGATGATTTTACAAAATGCTTGTGGGAAAATACCTTTGTCAATATTTTTGATGGCCTGGTGCACATCTTCTTTCGAAGCAGAAACGCCGCGTTGGTTATACCTGTTATCACTCATGTTGTTGCAAAGATATGAAAACAAAAAAAAACCTCTGCTTTTTAGGGCAGAAGTTTCATAGTATAACCAAAATATATATTATTTTAAGAATAATAATTCTCTGAATTTAGGCAAAGGCCAAACGTCATCGTCAACAATCTGTTCTAACTTATCAGCATGGTAACGGATGGTGTCAAAATAGCTCTTCACATTTTCGTCGTAAGCAATTGCTTTTTCACGCGAATCTTCAATGTTATTAGTCACCTTACGTTCTTCAAGCATGGCATCGATACTTGTTTTAACAATTCTCAAGTGCTCTGATACTTTATTAATAATGGCCGTTGGGGTTTCCAATGCATCTTTGCTTAAACCTAATTCTTTAAGTCCTTTTGCATTTTCCAATAAAGTGTTCTGGTAAGAAATGGTTGCAGGGATTACCATAGTGTTTGCTATTTCGCCCATTACCCTGGCTTCAATCTGAAGTTTTTTGTAATAGCTTTCTAACAAGATCTCATGACGGGCATGAAGTTCACGTGCACTGAAAATATTTGTTCTGGTAAATAGTTCGATAGATTTCTCGCTAACGTAAGCATCAAGTGCTTTTGGCGTAGTTTTGATGTTCGATAATCCACGTTTTACAGCTTCATCTTCCCATTCCTGGCTGTAGCCATTACCTTCAAAACGGATATCTTTTGATTCTTTAAGGTATCTTTTGATCACGGTTAATAAAGCCACATCTTTTTTGTCGCCTTTTTTAATCAGTTTATCAACTTCAACTTTAAATTTAGTCAATTGATCAGCAACAATGGCGTTTAATACAGTCATTGGTGATGCCGAATTTTCTGATGAACCAACAGCTCTCAATTCAAACTTGTTGCCGGTGAAAGCAAAAGGAGAGGTACGGTTCCGATCGGTTGTATCGAAATTAATTTGTGGTATTTTAGGGATACCTAACCATAAAGAGTCTTCGCTTTTTACTTTTTTAATGATGCTGCGTGAAGTTTCGATCTCGTCTAATACATCATTTAATTGTGATCCTAAAAAGATAGAGATAATTGCAGGCGGAGCCTCGTTAGCACCTAAACGGTGATCATTGCTTACAGAAGCAATACTTGCTCTTAATAGGTCTGCGTGCTCATGTACCGCTTTAATGGTGTTTACAAAAAACGCTAAGAACATCAGGTTGTTTTTAGGCGTTTTTCCTGGCGATAATAGATTTTTACCAGTGTCTGTAATTAACGACCAGTTGTTGTGTTTACCAGAACCATTAATGCCTGCATAAGGTTTCTCATGCAATAAAACTTTGAAATTATGTCTTTTGGCTACTTTTTCCATCAAATCCATTAATAGTTGGTTATGATCGATAGCCAGGTTGATTTCTTCGTAAATTGGTGCACATTCAAACTGCATAGGTGCCACCTCATTATGACGGGTTTTTAAAGGAATACCCAATTTTAACGCTTCGTTTTCGAAGTCTACCATATACGTGAATACACGCTCAGGAATCGAACCGAAGTAATGATCTTCTAATTGCTGTCCTTTTGCAGACATATGACCGAATAAAGTGCGGCCGGTTAAAGCTAAATCCGGACGCGCATTATAATAGGCAAGATCTACTAAAAAATATTCTTGTTCGATACCTAAAGAGGCATTTACCTTAGTGATGCTTTTATCGAAATACTGACAAACATCTACAGCTGCTTTATCAAGTGCATTTAAAGCTTTTAATAAAGGTGCTTTATAGTCCAAGGCTTCGCCGGTATAAGAAACAAATACAGTAGGAATGCACAAAGTTTTGCCTGCTTTACTCTCCATAATGAAAGCAGGAGAAGAAGGGTCCCATGCAGTATAACCACGTGCTTCAAACGTATTGCGGATACCACCATTAGGGAAGCTTGATGCATCAGGTTCTTGCTGAACTAAAGCACTGCCTGAAAATTTTTCAATTGCACCGTCACCTGATGGTTCGAAAAATGAATCATGTTTTTCAGCAGTTGTTCCAGTTAATGGCTGAAACCAGTGTGTATAGTGAGTTACGCCTTTTACCATTGCCCAAGTTTTCATTGCTGTGGCAATGTGATTGGCGTCATCTTGATTAATTAACTCGCCTTGGTTAATGGCTAAATTTAATTTTTCAAAAACTTCTGGTGATAAGAAATCTTTCATTTTTTTCTTATCAAACACATTACAGCCAAAAAACTCCGAAATTTTAGTAGATGGGGCGGAAACCTCGGGAGAAATTCTGGATTGTGCCTCTTTTAATGCAATTGTTCTTAAAGTTCTCATTTATTCGTTTAAAATTTGATCAAAAATAAAGTATATTATTAAGAAATCGTAATTTTTAAATATAAAATACGAAACTAAACTAGGATTGTGGTTCAATTTTGGGTGGTATTCTTAAAAATATGCGGTTTATGACGGTTTTTTTATCAGAAGTCATTTTCTTTTTTATTTGTCGTAATTGTATTTAGTGGTGCTGAGCAGGTTTTTTTTACCTTAGATTTATGTTTAGTAAAATACACCATGTCGCTATTATCTGTAGTGATTATGCGCGCAGCAAAGCGTTTTATGTTAACGTACTGGAATTGAAGATAGTGCGTGAAGTTTATCGGGAAGAGCGACTTTCATACAAATTAGACCTTGCTATAAACGACCATTATCAGATTGAATTGTTTTCTTTTGATCAGGTTCCTGTTCGTCCTTCGCGCCCCGAAGCAGCAGGTTTACGGCACCTGGCCTTTGAGGTTGATAATTTGGATGTGGTGATTGACAGACTAATTTTAAAGGGTGTTGTTACAGAGCCAATACGAATAGACGAGTTTACAGGTAAACGTTTTACATTTTTTGCAGACCCAGATGGCCTGCCATTAGAATTATACGAGCAATAGGCTATGGGAAGTTTATTTAAGTTTAAACAATTTGAGGTAGAGCAGGCAGATTGCGCCATGCGTATTAATACAGACGGTGTTTTATTAGGCGCCATCCTTCAACACCCGCAACCCGGCAAGATATTGGATATCGGTACGGGAACCGGGGTTATAGCCATGATGCTTGCCCAACGCTTTTCGCAGGCTATGGTAACAGCAGTGGAAATTGACGGGCCAGCAGCGTTACGTGCAGCAAGTAATTTCTCACAGAGCCCTTTTGCCGCCCAATTAGAAATTAAGCATGGCGATATTACTCACTTTCAAACTGCAGTCCGATATGATTTAATTGTGTCAAATCCTCCGTATTTCGTGAATGACCTGAAAAATGCTGAAGATAGAAAAAGAATTGCCAGGCATGCTGGTGAGGACTTTTTTGAAGGACTCCTTCGCAAGGTAGCTGGGATATTAGCGGAGAATGGAAAGTTCTGGGTGATTCTTCCGGTTAAACAAGCACAGGAACTGGTTACTAACGCGGTGTTATTTAAGTTGTATCCACATCGAATTATACATGTGCATTCCGACGCTTCCAAACCTGGATTTCGGCAGATCATTTGTTTTGGCTTTGGTAACGAGCCATTGCAGCAGGAAAAATTATATATATATATAGCAGAGGGTGTTTATACTCAGGCCTACAAAGACCTGTTGAAAGACTTCTTTCTGGCTTTTTAATTTAACGACTTTGAAAAAAATAGGACTACTCTCTGATACACATGGTTTTTTAGACGATGCGGTTTTCAAACATTTTGATACCTGCGACGAAATCTGGCATGCCGGTGATTTCGGCGCGGATGTGGCCGATAAACTGGCCGCTTTTAAACCGTTAAAAGGGGTGTATGGAAATATAGATGGTAAAGAGATCCGGGCGGCGTTCCCTGAACACCTCCGTTTTCAGTGTGAGCAAGTTGATGTATGGATGACACACATTGGTGGTTACCCAGGTCGTTATGCGCCTCAGGTGAAACCAGAAATATACACTAACCCGCCAATGCTGTTCATTACCGGGCACTCACACATCTTAAAGGTAATGTATGACGAAAAAATTAAATGTTTGCATATAAATCCCGGTGCGGCAGGTAAATCGGGCTGGCATAAAGTGAGGACTTTAATTCGATTTAGTATTACAGACGAAAAAATACATACCTTAGAAGCTATAGAAATAGGTAAAAGATAACGTAAAATATACACTAAGATATGGCGGGAATTAAAACATTAGGGCAGTTCATTATTGAAAAACAAGCAGATTTTCCCTATGCAAAGGGTGAGCTTTCCCGATTACTCAGAGACATCGGTATTGCCGCAAAAATAGTTAACAGGGAGGTGAACAAAGCGGGTTTAGTTGATATTTTAGGGGATGCCGGTACCACAAATATCCAGGGCGAGGGCCAGAAAAAACTGGATGTGTTTGCTAACCTACAATTTATTTCGGCATTAACCAGCGGAGGTGAATGTTGTATTGTCGCTACGGAGGAAGAAGATGAATTTGTACCCATTGACTCACCGGTATCTAAAAATGCAAAATACATTGTATGTATTGATCCACTTGACGGTTCCTCGAATATCGATTGTAATGTTGCGGTAGGAACTATCTTCTCTATTTACAGGCGTAAATCTGTTGATGGTATGGCTACACTCGACGATGTACTGCAAAAGGGTACACAACAGGTGGCTGCTGGTTATGTAATTTATGGTTCGTCGACCATGTTGGTGTATACCACTGGTAAAGGAGTGAACGGATTTACACTGGATCCATCAATTGGTGAGTTTTGTTTATCCCATCCGAATATGCGCATTCCTGCCGAAGGAACAATCTATTCCATCAATGAAGGGAATTATGGTCACTTTCCCTTAGGCGTGAAAAAATATATTAAGTATGCTCAGGTGGAAGATCCTGCAACAAACAGACCCTATACTTCGCGGTACATTGGTTCTATGGTGGCTGATATTCACCGAAACCTTATTAAAGGTGGTATTTACCTCTATCCAACTACGGCGAGTTCGCCGAATGGTAAACTGCGGTTATTGTATGAATGTAATCCAATGGCCTTTATTGTAGAACAGGCAGGTGGTGTCGCTTCCGATGGTTATAACCGTATACTGGATATCCAACCTACGGCGCTTCACCAGCGCGTAGCGATATTTATAGGCTCAGAGAAAATGGTAAGAACAGCAGAAAAAATGATGTTAGAAAACGAAGTGATTAAAGCAGACTAGGTTTACTACGTTCTGCTTCAAAAGGGGCATCTATAGCCAGGGCACTGGTTTGTTTACTGGCAGCTACGGCAAGTTGGTCGCATCGCTCATTCTCCGGATGGCTGTTATGCCCCTTTATCCATACAAACTTAACCTGATGTTGTTTATAAACGTCTAGAAAACGAAGCCAGAGGTCTTTATTTTTCTTTCCTTTAAAGCCAGTTTTCACCCATCCGAATACCCATTTCTTTTCTACAGCATCTACTACATACTTGGAATCAGAGTAAACAGTTACGTCCTTTCCAGGCATTTTGATGGCTTTCAGTCCTTCAATCACAGCGAGCAGCTCCATACGGTTGTTGGTGGTTAAACGAAATCCCCCGCTTAATTCCTTATAATGGTTTCCTGCCCGCAAGATTACACCGTAACCTCCAGGACCTGGATTTCCACTTGCTGCACCGTCTGTATAGATATTGATCATATTGCTGATTGAAGCACAAAAGTAGGAAATTAATTAGTGGCTACCGGTTATTTTACGCCGGAGGTTGTGGAGTCCTTGTTAATCAGTGAATAAATAACATCATCCAGGAAAACACCATTCCAAAATGTTTTCTCTTTAAAATGGGCTTCTTTAACAAAGTTGTTTTTTTGCAACAACCGCTCAGAGGCTGTGTTTTCAGGGTCGATCAAGGCTTCTAAAGAATGAAATTTCAGATTCTCAAAAGCGTAGTTAATTACTGTTTTCAAAGCCTCGTCCATAATGCCCTGCTGGTGGTATTCCGGATTAAGAATATAACCAACTTCTGTTCTGAAATTCTCGGGTTGCATACGTATTAGACAAATCATCCCAATCAACTTATCGTCGGAGGCAAGGGTAATGGCCCAATTGATAGCTGTATTTTCATCCACTCCTTTGTTTATCACATTGATGTGGTCAAGGGCATCCTGTTGAGTTACAGCCAATGGGCGTGGGATATAACGCATCACTTCAGGATTAGACCGTATAGCAAACACCTCCTTCACATCATCAGGCCTAATTTTCCTTAGCCGCAAGCGGTTGGACTGTAAAATGGGGAAGGGGCTAAAATTGATTTTCATCATTAAGTGAAATTAAGATTTATTTCTGATAATGTGCCAATACTGCAGCCGCAACTTTTTTCTGGCCGCTTGCATTGATATGAAGTTGATCTTCATAATCTTCAGTAGTCATCATGTTAATGTCCTGGATCATGGTGATGTCGTTTTGCTTAGCAAATTCGATAATTTTTTGGCCTAAACTGTTATACTTACCTTCTTTTAGTTCGGGAATACTTGCGTGCAGAAAGAGTATAAATGGGATATCTTTTTTTGCAGTATAATCTTTAAAATTTCCAAAACCGGAATTGAAAGGAGCGCCCTCAGGAATATGATCGATTACGGAAGCTTGTATGTTTTTTTTTAACGTCATACGGGGGATAAGGTAGCGATCCAGTAATTCGTAAATGGCAAATGAATACTGTTTATCGGGATGACTTTTGGAAACCCCTACAATTTTTTCGAAAGTCATGTTGTCAAAGGCGTCGTGTGAGCTAACAAAGAGATAGATTTTTTTTGCCTGGAAGTCCCCGTTTTTTTTCAAATACGCGAAGCAGTTATCCGGCCCCCAGCTACCAGCCGAAACATTTAAAAACTGCACTTTTTGATGATAGAGGGTGGACAGGCTATTGCTTAACAAAGTGGTGGCTAAATCATCATGGTCGCCACGGTTTATGATGGAATCTCCGAAACCAAGGATGTGAATGCAGGAAGAATCGATCGGATTACTCCTCATCGAATATTCGTTATAATGGTAGTTTTTTCTAAACCGCTGGGTGTGTTGATTGGCCAGGTTAATGTATTCAATGTCAGGATCACTTTTCATTAAGACCTCATGGCAAAAGCCAAAGTAATTTCTTAAAACTAATTCTGTTGACACCATTAACGGTAGTAATAGTGCTGTAAAAAGTAAAATGCGCTTTTTCGTTTTCATATTTATATTTACATCTTTAATTTTGGTTATTTAAGCTTTCTTTTAAAGACGAGTATTAAATTGTTTCCTTATATGTGTAACTGATAATATTATTAGACTAAGGTGCCGCATGCCATAAGTTGACCTATTATTAATATAATTAACCGTTAACATAATTGCGTGTTGTTTTATATAGCCAATATCCGACAATGGAGGTAGTAGTAACAGTGTAAATGTTGGGAGATACGATGAGCAAATGCTTCGATTTATTGCTCGGCAGAAAATTACATTGAGGAATAAAAAAATTTGGCATCCTGCGCTTACTGCCATGACAGCGCAGGACGGTTGCATGCTTTTCATTGTATATATTGAAACACTTGGTTTTAAATATATTAATATGAAAAGAGGTTTACTTATTTTATGCTGTTGTCTTTTGGCGATAACCGCACCCGCACAGGAAAAGCAAATCAATCCAGAACTATTAAACAGGCAGTGGCCATCCCGATGGATCAGCCATCCCGAAGGTCCACAACGGGATTATGGGGTATTCCATTTCAGGAAAGTCTTTCAGATTACAAGCGTTCCGAAGAACTTCGTGATACACGTTTCTGCTGACAATCGCTATCGGCTTTTTGTAAATGGGAAAGCAGTTTCTATGGGGCCGGCAAGAGGTGACCTCTATAATTGGTATTATGAAACAGTAGACATCGCACCACATTTAAAAGCCGGTGATAATGTTATCGCCGCGAAAGTCTGGAACATGGGTGTACATGCTCCAGTTGCCCAGGTATCCAATCAGACCGCCCTAGTGGTGCAAGGAGATACTAAAGAAGCTTCCCTTGTAAATACAAATAATACCTGGAAAGTGTTGCTCGACCCGGCATACACCCCTTGTTCAACTGATAACGGGCCGAGATTGCGTGCATATATGGTGATTGGTCCTGGTGATAAGGTTGAAGGCGCGCAGTATCCATGGGGTTGGGAATCTCTTCACTTCGATGATGGTAACTGGGTAAATGCAGGAGCCATTGCTTCACCAGCACCTTTTGGTAAAGGCACCGATAATCAGTGGACGTTGGTGCCTAGGAACATCCCACAAATGGAGGAGACACAGCAACGCATATTGAAGGTTCGCCGTGCGGAAGGTATCGCAAAAGATGAAGGCTTTTTGACGGGGAAAAAGGCGCTAACAATCCCAGCGAATAAGAAGGTGAGCATCTTGCTCGACCAAACCTTCAATACCATAGCCTATCCAGAACTTTTGCTGAGCAAGGGTAAGGGGGCATCGGTTAAGATGACTTTCGCCGAAGCCCTGGTTGATGAACAAGGGAATAAGAAAAACCGAGATCAGGTAGAGGGAATGCATATTATCGGTAATTACGACATCTTCGTAACGGATGGTGGCGAAAAGCGACTTTTCCGCCCTCTTTGGATGCGCACATATCGGTATGTGCAGCTGGACATTGAAACGAAAGACGAGGTACTTCAGATCGATGATATATATGGGATGTACACCGGTTATCCTTTTGAAGAGACTGCTAAATTCAGCAGTAGTGATGCTTCTTTAAAAAACCTTTGGGATGTAGGCTGGAGAACGGCACGTTTATGTGCTGGAGAAACATACTATGACTGTCCTTATTATGAGCAGTTGCAGTATGAAGCGGATACACGTATTCAAGCATTAATCTCATTATATGTTTCTGGTGATGACCGTTTAGCAAGGAAAGCTATTCTAGATTTTTACCATTCGATGGTACCTGAAGGACTTACACAAGGTAGATATCCAAGTAACCGCCTGCAAGTCATTCCACCATTCTCTTTGTGGTGGGTGTCGATGATTTACGATTATTCCATGCACCGTGATGATAAAGCATTTACAGCAGAATTTCTGACCGGCATTTCCAGTGTACTTACCTGGTACGAAAAACATCTGGATCCTGAAAAGGGTATCCTCGGCCCGATGCCATGGTGGAATTTCGTGGATTATACCCATGTATTTCCAAACGGTGTTCCTGATGGCGCAGATAATGGTAATTCGTCCGTCATCACCTTGCAGTATGTATATACTCTGCAACAAGCAGCCAAGATTTTTGAATTTCATGGCAAAAGCCAACAGGCACAACAGTACAGCGACCTAGCTACAAAGATTGCAAGGCGTACTTTTGAGTTGTGTTATGATGAGTCAAAAGGGTATATGGCGAATACACCGGAGTTCAAAGCTTACAGTCAGCACGCCAATATTATGGCAGTTTTGACGGATGCCATTCCGAAGGCTGAACAGCAGTCGCTTATGAAAAGGGTTGTTGCTGACACTACCCTTGGGCCGGCAACTTTCTACTACCGCTTTTACCTAAACCAAGCGCTTAAAGCGGCGGATCTTGCAGATCTGTATTACGGTCAGCTGACGCCTTGGCGTGATATGCTGAAAATGGGGCTGACCACCTTTGCGGAAAAACCTGAACCAGCGAGATCAGATTGCCATGCCTGGAGTGCTAGTCCGAACTACGATTTTCTGGCAACCATCTGCGGTATCATGCCAGCAGATATTGGGTTTTCATCTGTCTTAATAAAACCTGCTTTAGGGGAGTTAAGCTTTGCAAATGGCTCCATGCCACATCCAATGGGTACGATACAAGTAGATTTAAAAAGAAAGGGTAAGTCAGGTTTGAAGGCTAAGGTAAATCTTCCTGTTAATCTGACGGGTAATCTGGTCTGGAATGGTAAGACTATTCCATTGAAAGGCGGTAGCCAGGAGATCGACTTATAAAGAATGTGGCCGTAGTCTGGTCGTCTTTTGATTTCCACAGGACAGTACGGGTTGCCGCTATTTTCTTAATATTTTAACTTACATAATAACCAAATATATCATCATGAACGGATTTAATTTATCAATTTTTGGTAGGATCAAATATGTACTGATTTTATCATTGCTGTTGATTGTGTCGCTGGCCTATGGGCAGACGCAGTTCAATGTAAGTGGCAAGGTGACGGATAAGGACACAACACTACCAGGTGTTACAGTTCAGGTAAAAGGAACCTCCAGGGTGGCCTCTACCAATCAAAACGGAGCCTTTTCAATTGCTGCAACACAAGGGGAGGTACTAGTATTCCGTCTGATCGGATATGATACAAAAGAGGTTACTGTTACCTCCACAGCACCGATCGATGTTGTTCTTACCAGCTCAAATAATGACTTGAATGAAGTTGTTGTTATTGGCTACGGTACGCAAACCAGGAAAGATATTACAGGTGCCATTTCAAATCTTTCGGCGAAAGAGATGAAAGACGTTCCCGTCGGACAGTTTACACAGAAGCTTCAGGGACGGATCCCAGGCGTTCAAATCAGTCAGACTACCGGCCGTCCGGGACAGGGAATGGCCGTTAGGATCAGGGGTTCTGCATCTATGAATGCAGGGAATGGTCCGCTGTATGTTGTAGATGGCCAGCCGATTGCTGGTGACATCAACAACATCAATCCGGATGAAATCGAGTCGTTTTCTGTACTTAAAGATGCTTCTGCCACTGCACTATACGGTTCAAGAGCAGCGAACGGTGTGGTGCTGATCACCACGAAAAAAGGTACTGGAACACAAGGTGTAAATGTTTCATTTTCAGCCTACGGTGGTTTACAGTACGTACCAGAGCGAGGCCGTCCAGACGTGATGAATGCTACAGAATTCGCACAATGGCAAAAGAACTACTACGAAGATAAAATTAAGTATGAGAATTGGGTGAATCCAGCAAGCGGCCTTGCGGAGATTCCTGCGGAGTATCAGAATCCTTCACAATATGGGGAGGGTACAAATTGGTATGATGTGCTGCTTGACCAGGGCGCACCAATTCAGAATTACTCTCTTTCGGTAACATCAAACACCGAGAAATACAGCACTGCCGTAACTGCCGGTTATTTTAACCAGCAAGGGGTTCTGCTGAATACCGGTTATCAGCGCTTCTCCTTCCGTTCGAACAATGAGTTCAGGCCGAACGATCGCATCACGTTGGGTTTCAATGTTGCGCCAACTTTACAGCTGGATCATAATACACTGGTAAATACGGACGGGCAGCGTCAGGTGATTGATGGTGCTTTTATCACCAGCCCGATTTCTCCAGCCATCAATCCGGATGGAAGTTTGCCACTGACGACCAATACCTTTGGTATGTTTCCAAATCCAAACTGGTATCGTGTGTTGAGGGAGAAAATGGACAACTTCAAGCGTATCCGTACCCTGGGTAATGTGTATGGAGAGGTTAAAATCCTGGATGGACTGGTTTTTAAAACCCGTGGTGACTTTGACCTGGAGTCAAGAACACAGCAGAACTTTGTTTCATCCACTTCTGGAGGTGGTTTATTTGTGGCACCCCCTCAACGTGCCACAGGTGCTTATAATACACAGAATTATTATTCCTGGTTGAATGAAAACCTGTTGACCTATAAGAAGTCAGTTGGCGAACACAACTTTGATGTACTAGTAGGTTATACCTCTCAGAAATTCAGACAGGAAAATAGCGGTATCAATAAAACGGATTTTCCTAGTGACCAGATTCCTTGGTTGAATGCAGGGGCAACGGTAACCGGTGCAGGAAGTAGCACCTCTGCATGGTCTCTGCAATCGGTAATAGGACGTTTAAACTATAACTTTAAAGGCAAGTATTTACTTTCTGCCGCTCTAAGGCGCGACGGCTCGTCCAGGTTTGGTAGTGAAAACAAATGGGGTTCTTTTCCATCGGTTTCTGTAGGCTGGATCGTTAGTGACGAAGAATTCTTGAAAGGGAGCGAGAAGATCTCCTTCTTGAAATTACGTGGTAGTTACGGTTTAGTGGGTAACAACAATATTGGCAACTATACATCTATTGCCATGATGAACCCAACAAATTATGTCTTCAACAGTTCACTGGTACAAGGACTATCCATCAGTTCGCTGGGTAATCCGTTGTTGAGCTGGGAAACCACCAAGCAATGGGATTTTGGTTTCGAATTAGGTTTATTCCAGAATCGGGTAAACATTGTCTACGACTACTACAATAAGGAAACAGACGGTATGCTTTATCCTGTGGAGCTTCCACGTGCATCGGGCTTCAGTTCCATCTGGACCAATGTTGGAGCGTTCAAATTCTGGGGGCATGAAATTGGCATAAGCACCAAGAATCTGACCGGTGAATTTACCTGGAACACGGATTTGAACGTTACCTTCAACCGTAACAAAGTGTTGCAATTGGGAACCAACGACACCCCCATTGGCGGTTATACAGAGCAGGCTGACTTTAACCGTACTGCCGTAGGAATGCCAATCGGCCAATTCTACGGTTATATTTTCGATGGGGTATACATGACACAGCAGGAGTTTGACACGCAGCCAAAACATAAGTCATCACAAATTGGAACAACCAGGATGAAAGACATCAATGGAGACGGCGTAATTGACCTGAACGATCGCACTTTCATAGGTGATCCAAATCCTGATTTTCTATTCGGATTGTCAAATAATTTCAGCTACAAGAACTGGGATTTGAGTTTAATGATTGCGGGATCGGTGGGTGGAAAAACCATGAATGCGACCTATGAGAACACGGAAAACCTAGATGCAGTATTTAACGTGAGAAAAGTTGTATTAGGGGGCTGGCGTTCTCCGGAAAACCCTGGAAACGGTGAAGTGCCAAGAACACTTGCCGGAACTACAGAGCTATTCCGTTTTACAAATTCACGATGGGTGTATAACTCCTCATACGTATCATTGAGGAACGTCACTTTTGGGTACAACTTTAAAATGCCCGACAGTAAGTACCTGAAAGGTGTACGACTATATGCAAGTATTCAGGAAGCCCTGATGTTAACTAAATATCCGGGACTGAACCCGGAGGTGAGTACCAGTGGTGTTAACCCCTTAAGTTTGGGCATCGATCAAACTGCATATCCGGTACCAAGGACTTTCACTTTTGGCTTGAATGTTAACTTCTAATTCTGAAAATCATGAAAACAAAAATATTATATACAGCCGCGTTAATCCTGATGATCCTAACGGGTTGTAAAAAGGACTTTTTAAATCTTACGCCTGATTCGGAAGCGAATGCAGAGGATTTTTACAAGACAGCAGAACAGTTTCAGCAGGCGGTAAATGGCGTATATGAGCCTTTAAGAGCGACTGTTGGTGAAAGTGGGTTTATCATGGGCGAAATGCGCTCGGATAATACCCACTATGATTATTATGCGCCGGATAGAGGTATTCACATCATCCGGAGAGAAAATATAGATGACTTTCTGGATGACTCCCAGAACCAATGGACAAACGGCTACTACAACACTTGTTATGTGGGTATAGCGAGAGCGAACACCATCCTTACCCGTATTGAAAATGCCGAGTTTGATCAGGCCACAAAAGACCAGATCATTGGAGAAACAAAGTTCCTGAGGGCTTATTACTATTTCAACCTGGTGCGCTATTTTGGTGGCGTACCGTTGTTCCTTACCGAAGTACAAAAAGAAGCGGATGCTTTTTTAGCGCGATCTACACCTGATGAGGTTTATACACAGATCATCAGTGATGCCAAGGATGCTGTGGAAAAGCTACCGGCACCTACGTTTCCTCAGAACGGCCGTGCAACAAAGGGTTCTGCAGCCACATTACTGGCTGAAATTCACATGACACGTAAAGATTTTGCTGCTGCGGAGCCACTATTGAGATCGGTAACGACAATGGGCTACAACCTGCTTCCAACCTATGCCGATGCATTCCAGTTGGGGAACAAAAACAGCAAAGAGTCGGTCTTCGAAATACAGTTTATGATGGGTGATCAAGGCCAGCAAAGTATGTTCAGCTACTGGTTTATACCCAAAGCTGCAAACGTAGAGCTGATAACTGGCGTCGCTTCAAACACACTAAACTATGGTGGCTGGAATGTGCCGACAGAGGATATGCTGAATACCTATGAAGCAGGTGACAGCAGAAAAGATGCTTCGATTGGCATTGCTGAAGGGATAATTGCTAGTGATGGCAGTTTTGTGATCCAGGCCTCAAAAAGTATTCAGAATTACGTTGTTCCTGCAGGTAAGATAGCCAAGCCTTTTGTGAAAAAGTATCTACATCCGCATAGCCGTGAGCGTAATACAGATGATAACTGGCCAGTTTACCGCTATTCGAATGTGCTATTGATGCTTGCAGAGTGCCTGAATGAAATGGGCAACCCTGGCGATGCATTAACTTATCTCAATCAGGTACGTAAACGTGCAGGTGCAACACTTCCAAATATTGCAGAAACCAGTAAGACTGCATTGGCAGCTATCATCGGACATGAAAGAAGGGTGGAGCTTGCATTTGAAAATCACCGCTGGCATGACCTGGTAAGAACTGGAAAGGCGATCGAGGTCATTACGGCACATGGAGTCCAAATGAAAGCGACCTACAGCTTTATTTCACCAAATGCCTATAATGTTACACCCGACAAATTGATTTTCCCAATACCCTATCTGGAGTTGCAACTAAACAGTGCATTGACACAAAACCCCGGTTATTAAATTGATATTATGAGGTGGACTTTAATGTTATTTTGCTGCCTGCTTGCTCCAGTATCTTTGCGAGCGGGCGCACAACCAACCAAACTAAGCGTTGAGAACAAAGTTGGTATTGTAGTTATAGATACGCATCAGCCTGTATTTGGCTGGAACATTACTGCGGACACGCGGGGATATAAACAAGCCGCATGGCAATTGCAGGTCTCAACTGACCTCCAGTTGTTAAAGTCAGGTAAGGCTGATGTCTGGGACTCCAGGAAAGTTTCAGGTAATGCACAACATTTTATAAGGTATGAGGGCGCCGTATTGAAAACGGCTACCCCTTATTACTGGCGGGTGCGGATCTGGTCGTCCGATGGTATTGTATCTGATTGGAGTGAACCCTCAAGCTTTATCTCAGCGATACTGGATAAAACAAAGTGGGATGGTACTAAATGGATTGCCTATGAGGTGCTCGACCCTGCACTAAAGGTTTTTCCAGGGATACACATGAATGGAGATCATTTAGGGGAAATGGCCTTACAACGAGCCGTAATCCCAATCTTTCGAAAGCCTTTTACGGTAACGAAAAAGCTGAAGTCTGCATTCCTTTTTGTCTCCGGTTTGGGGCACTATGAAGCAATATTAAACGGTGAGAAGGTAGGCGAGGATTTTCTTGCGCCGGGCTGGACCAATTATGATAAACGCGTGCTCTATAATGCCTATGATGTAACCGCTCAGGTAAGCAAAGGCGAGAATGTTATCGGTGCAATAGTTGGAACTGGATTCCGTTATATCAATCGGGAGCGCTATCGAAAAATGGTTATTGCTGAGGCCTTGCCCATGCTCAGGATGATGTTGGTGATTCGGTATGACGACGGCAGTACAGCAGAAATTAAGACTGATGAGAGCTGGAAAACCACTAGTTCGGCAATTACCTTCAGTAGTATATATGGTGGCGAAGATTATGATGCCAATCTGGAAACACCCGCCTGGACCACCAAAGACTTTATCCCTTCCAAATGGAAGCCTGTGTTGGTTACTGATGGGCCGAAAGGGGAGATGTTCATTCAGACAGATTACCCTTTAAGGGTGATGCAAAGTTTCGGGGTTAAGGATGTAAAAAAGCTTGAAAAAAACAAGTTTCTATACGATTTTGGTCAAAATGCCTCCGGTATCGTCCGACTGGAGGTTAAAGGCTCACAGGGTGATAAGATCAAAATTACCCCTGCAGAAGTGCTCGACGAAAATGGTCTTCCTTATCAGGATGCATCTGGTGGGCCGTATTATTTCAATTATACCCTCAATGGGGAGGGTTTGGAAAGCTGGACACCAAGATTTAGTTACTATGGATTCCGGTATGCCATGGTAGAAGTTGAAAGTGAAAATACATGGAGCGATGATGGGTTGAATATTCAATTGTTGCACACCAGGAACAGTTCTCCCACTGTTGGCTCATTTGAATGCTCCAATCCCTTGTTTAACCAGATTGATGACTTGATCAAGTGGGGCATAAAAAGTAACATGGCGAGTGTGGCTACCGATTGTCCGCATCGGGAAAAGCTTGGATGGCTGGAACAGACCCATCTTATCGGCTCCTCATTAAAGTACAATTACGACATTCTGAACTTATACAATAAGGTGATTGATGATATGATTGAGGGGCAGCTGCCAAATGGCCTGGTTCCAGATATCGTACCGGAATATGTGCCTTTTGAAGGTGGCTTCAGGGATTCCCCGGAATGGGGTAGTGCTTCTATTATCATACCCTGGTACTTGTATCAATGGTACGGTGATGCTTCGATACTGAAGAAGTCTTATCCCATGATGAAGCGGTATCTCGGTTATCTTGGAACAAAGGCTGACCAGCACATCCTCTCACATGGGCTGGGCGACTGGTTTGATCTGGGTCCCAAAGATCCTGGTGTTTCGCAGCTTACGCCGATTGCGTTAACGGCGACCGCAACTTATTTCTATGATGCAAAATTACTATCTGGCATTGCGGCGGCTATTGGCGAACAACAAGATGCAGCGCGGTATGCAGAGCTGGCGGTTGCGATC
The DNA here is from genome assembly GCF_045627485.1 of Pedobacter sp. Classification (GTDB taxonomy): domain Bacteria; phylum Bacteroidota; class Bacteroidia; order Sphingobacteriales; family Sphingobacteriaceae; genus Pedobacter. Next base: position 45,337 of record NZ_JAZQNU010000162.1, read on the forward strand.
AAAGGCGCTTTTAATGGAAAGTTTCTGGATGAAAAAACTGGTGTGTATTCTACTGGAAGTCAGACTTCCTATGCAATGCCAATGTACATGGGGCTGGTAGATGAAAGTCTAAAAGATAAAGTGTCTGCAAATCTCAGTAATTCAATTTTGGCATCCAATAAGGCGCTTACAGCAGGAGATGTTGGTTACAGGTATCTCTTGCGCGCGCTTGAGGCAAATGGCGGTTCTCAACTAATTTATGAGATGAATAATCGTGATGATGTGCCTGGCTACGGTTACCAGATTAAACATGGTGCCACTGCGCTTACAGAATCATGGGCAGCATTGAAATATGTATCGAACAACCATATGATGCTAGGGCATTTGATGGAATGGCTTTATAGTGGATTGGCAGGAATTAAGCAACAGCCCGGAGATTTTGGGTTTAAGCGGATCCTGATTGAGCCGGAGATGGTGGAAGGACTGGACTGGGTAAATGCAAGTTATCAATCTATAAATGGCGACATCAAGGTTCAATGGAAAAAGGCAGGTAATCAAGTGCACTTAAATTTGACCATCCCTGCCAATACCTCAACACAGGTGCTTTTGCCAACTGCTGATCTGGAGGGAATACGCGAAAATGGCAAGGCTATCGGTACAGACCCTCATGTTAAGGCTGTGGGTA
>NZ_JAZQNU010000163.1:0-14117 GCF_045627485.1 Pedobacter sp.
CGTAACTTTCCAAATGTATCTGTGATTGACCTTGGCCTGGTGTTAAAACTGCTGGATGAGGTATTATCAAAAATCGGTTTTGTCATCCAATTTATGGCAGGGTTTAGCATGGCCACAGGTTGGATCGTCCTTATTTCTGCAGTACTTACCAGTAAAACACAACGTTTACAGGAAAGTGTATTATTACGTACTTTGGGGGCCAGCAGGAAACAGATTCTTGCAATTACCGCCATAGAATACTTTTTCCTTGGTCTGTTAGCGGCAGGCGCAGGTATTATCCTTGCCCTTGCAGCAAGCTGGGCATTAGCGGTATACGGCTTTGAAACCACGTTTGATCCACCTTACTGGCCAATATTGCTGTTGCTGGTTATTATCTGTATGATTGTAGTGCTTACCGGCGTATTGAGTAGCAGAAAGGTTTTAAATCATCCGCCGCTGGAAGTATTGAATAACTAACGCTTAAACATTTTAACCCTTGCTGTTGTTGTAGGGCTATAATAACGAACGCTAATGAATAACATGACTACGCAACTGATCAATGCTTCCAGAACTGGAAACATTGACGAACTACAAAATTTAATTGCATTAAACCCGGAACTCAATGCTGCAGACGATAAAGGTTATACCCCCCTGATTATTGCCTGTTATAACAATCGTTATGAAGCCGCGAAACTTCTTATAGACGCGGGGGCCAACGTTAATGCAGCTGATCTTGGTGGTAACACCGCTTTAATGGGCGCATCATTTAAAGGTTATGCAGACATTGCCGAACTCCTCATCATTAATGGGGCAAACCTCAATTTGCAACATGGAAATGGCGGTACCGCTTTAATGTTTGCGGCCATGTTTGGAAGAAATGAAATCGTTGCCCTGCTGTTGAAATACGGAGCAGACCTACACAAGTTAGATGTACGTGGCCTTTCGGCTTTCGACCTTGCTGCACAACAAGGTAACGAAGACGCCATCTCCCTGTTGGAACAATATGTTTAAAGTATACCAAGCAGGCCGTATGCAGTATTTGCAACGGTAAACCGGCTTTGGTTAAAATACCTAAATTTATGCGCAAAAAGGAATGAAGTTTTTTAAGCACCTACTGATCCTATTTAGTATCACCTTATTTTCGTCCTGTGCAGAAAGCGTTTTTTCAAGCGGGAAAAGGAATGTTCGTGTAGCACAAAATATCCGTATTTTGTGTTACAATATTCACCACGGCAATCCACCTTCCAAACCTGGTGTAATTGATATAGCTGCTATTGCTGAGGTTATCCGCGCACAGAAACCAGATCTGGTTGCGCTGCAGGAAGTAGATGTAAATACCATTAGGTCAGGGGGGATTGACCAGGCCAGCCAGCTGGCAGAAAAACTGCAGATGAATTTCTTTTTTGCAAAGGCAATTGATCACGACGGTGGCCAATACGGTGTTGCCATCCTGTCTAAATACCCCATTAGCGCTGAAAAAATCCATCATTTAACTACCCAGCCAGGCACATATGGCGAACATAGGGTGCTTGCTACTGTTATAGTGGACCTACAGAAGGGCAAAAAAATCAGGTTCGGCGCTACTCACCTCGATGCGCAAAAAGACGATACCAATCGCCTGTTACAAGTTAGAGACATCAACATCATATCACAAAAAGAACCTTTGCCATTTATAATCGCTGGCGATTTTAACGCCGTATCAGGCAGCGCTCCAATCAATATGCTTGATGAACAATTTACCAGAACCTGTGATAACTGTGAGTTTACCATTCCGGTGGTTAACCCAAATAAGGCAATAGACTTTATAGGCTTTAAGAAGTCGAATAACTTCGAAGTCATCAGTCATCAGGTCATTCCTGAACATTACGCATCAGATCACTTGCCCATATTATCGGTGCTTAAATATTAGCCGATTTATCAGTATTTGTCTGTAAAAAAAAACCTGTATCAAAAGCTGATACAGGTTTTTTTTATAGATTTCACCTCATACTATGCAGGAACCTTTCTAGGAAGTTCCCTTTCCCAGAACCGGTGTTGTGCAATAGCCGTGATAAACTGTTTAGTTAATTTCGCAGTGTCATCACTTACAATAATACCTTCAGTTAAAACACTCACATCGCTGAAATCATCAGGTAATTTTTTACTAAAATAGGTAGCTTCTAATACCTGCAAAGCGTCCGCATCAGCGGCAATAGCTTTACAATGCTTAAATGCTTCATTCAGAAAATGAACAGCATCAGCTTCCGCTTCCAAAGTAGCCACGCTGTTCGTTCCTCCCGGAACATAAACTGCATCATAAAACACCGAAGCTGCTGTTAAAAAGGTATGGTCTACAGGAATCTTTTTATCCTGCTCACTGATTACCAATCCTAACCTTGGTGCAATAACCTCTACAATAGCATCCTCATTTATCAAAGCATCCATTACTGCTTTTAATGAATCGCTGTTCACGCCATCAGCCGCCAGAATTGCAATTTTGCGACTTTTAATAGTGTCCTTAACAGTATTTACCATGCTTAACGCAGCCGAAATATAAATTTCACTTTCTTTATCTACAGGCTGGTAATCGGCAGGATCTGCATCCGCCGGAAAACTAAGGTTCATTGGCAGCTCAGGTTCCTGAGGAACATGCAGACCTAAATTATATCCAACACCTGCAGCGAGGTTTTTATCCACTTGTGCAATCACACCAAGCATTCTTTGTCTCACTTCAACACTTTTCACTTTCCCTAATTCGAAGGAAAATGCATCAATAATGTGATTTTTCTCCGGATCAGACTGGCTGTTAAAAAATAACCTGGCCTGACTAAAATGATCGAAGAAACTTTTACTCCTACTTCTCACCTTACGGGCATCAATACGTTCATTATAAGTGGTAAAACCACCATCAGCAGCCTTGGCCTGGGAAGGGGTATTATCTGCCAGGCCGTTCGGACCATAACTTACTTTTCCCCTGTTGATGGTTTGACGCATAAAACCATCGCGTTGATTATTATGAACAGGCACTACAGGGCGGTTGATTGGAATTTCATGAAAATTAGGACCACCTAAACGGATCAGCTGTGTATCAGTATAGGAGAACAACCTGCCTTGTAGCAAGGGGTCGTTAGTGAAATCAATACCAGGAACCACATGGCCTACATGAAAGGCAACCTGCTCGGTTTCTGCGAAGAAATTGTCAGGATTACGGTTCAGTGTCATCTTTCCAATTCTTTGTACAGGAACCAATTCTTCAGGAATTATTTTAGTCGGATCTAATAAGTCGAAATCGAACTTAAACTCATCTGCCTCCGGAACTAACTGCACACCTAACTCCCATTCCGGATAGGCACCACTTTCTATGGCATCCCAAAGGTCACGGCGATGGTAATCAGGATCTTTACCTGATATGTTTTGTGCCTCATCCCAAGCCACTGAATGCACACCTAATAAAGGTTTCCAATGAAATTTAACAAATGTACTTTCACCGGCGGCATTGATTAACCTAAATGTGTGTACACCAAAGCCTTCCATCATACGATAACTACGTGGAATGGCACGGTCGCTCATCAACCACATGATCATGTGAGTTGACTCTGGCATCACCGAAATAAAGTCCCAAAAGGTATCATGTGCAGAAGCTGCCTGAGGCATCTCATTATCAGGTTCAGGCTTAACGGCATGTACCAAATCAGGGAATTTAAGGGCATCCTGAATAAAAAAAACAGGCATGTTGTTGCCAACAAGGTCAAAATTACCTTCCTGGGTATAAAATTTAACAGCAAAACCGCGTACATCTCTTGCAAGATCGGTAGAACCGCGTGAACCGGCAACCGTTGAGAAACGAACAAATACAGGTGTTTCTACATTTGGATCTAACAGGAAATGCGCTTTGGTAATCGCCGACTGTGATTCATAAACTTTGAAAACACCGTGTGCCGCCGAACCCCGGGCATGTACTACGCGTTCAGGAATTCTTTCATGGTCAAAATGTGTAATTTTTTCCCTGAGGATGAAGTCCTCTAATAAAGTGGCACCGCGATCTCCGGCTTTCAGTGAATTCTGGTCGTCATTAATTTTAAGACCGTGATTGGTTGTTAGTAACTCGCCCTCATCAATGGTAGTATGAGCAGCTAACTTTTGAACTTTGTCATTTATATTCTCTGCTGCATCTGCAGCATCTTTTTTATTTTTCGCCATTATATATCTACTTGTTGATTGTTCTAAGCTTCCTCAGCCGCTTTAAAATTGATATTATTTTCTGCAACGTCTGTTAACAGGCGATCTGCAGTTTTCTCTTCAGAAAGAGTCTCTTCAAGCAGCGCAGCTACTTCGGATAAACCAAGTGTAATCGCCAACTGCGCTAAACCTCCATAAGTAGCAATTTCATAATGTTCTACTTTTTGAGATGCCAATATAATACCTACATCACGCGTTGCGGTTCCAGCTTCGGTACTTTCTATGATGCCTTCACCCTCCTTGGTTAAGCCTTCCATCGCATCGCATTTTTTTGCTTGTGGGTTTTCACCCAACAGGTCAAAAACCTTTATCAAGCGTTCAACATGCCCTTCGGTTTCCACCAGGTGGTCGCCAATGGCCTTTGCAAGCTCTGTTGATGTTGCTGAACGTTGCATCTTAGGCAGATTTTTAACCAAATGGTTTTCTGCCCAGTAAATGTCCTTTATGCCATCGATAAAAAGCTCCATCAATGCCGGCTCTGCCTTTGCAGAAGTTTTAGTACTAAATTTAGGTTCTGAACTTGATTGTTTTTTCATAAGAAATGTAATTTGTTACTATTTAGTCATGAAACAATTGAAATGGCAATTAGAGCCCACTCAACCAACCGTTTCACTGCTAGTTAATTGCTTAAAACACAAGTAAAACACTGGAATACCTTATTTGTTTTAGCCGCCCACAAGGAGACTCAATGGAAGACCAGCGATTTTAAAATACAAGGAAGAGGGATGGAAAGAACAGACAGACTGTCAGATCCCAGTATGTATAGTGCGGCTGAGAAAAAGTTAAAATACACTCCATAAAAACTATACTAAGAGTCCAAGTTTTTCTAGTAAAAACTTGGACTCAATATGGACTTAACTTGGACTGAATATGGACTGAGGAGCAGCAAAACTTAAAGGCTACGATAGTCCGTGCAGTGTCATTTTGTCAGCACTCATCTTTAAAAAGCCCCCAAATGTATTAACAATTTGGGGGCATGATATAAGAATTTTGAGTTATTTATTTATACTGCTGATTAAGCTTCTAACCATTTTCTGGCGTTTACAAAAGCAGCGATCCAGGGTGATACTTCATCCTGGCGACCAGCCGGATAATTTGCCCAGTTCCATTGGAAAATAGAACGTTCAATATGTGGCATCATCACCAGGTGGCGACCCGTATCATCACACATCATTGCTGTATTGTAATCAGATCCGTTTGGATTTGCAGGATAACTTTCATAACCATATTTAGCTACGATATTGTATTTTTCCTCTGCATATGGCAATTGGAATTTACCTTCACCATGGGAGATCCAAACGCCAAGCGTCGAACCTGCAAGGCTGGAAAGCATTACAGAATTGTTCTCCTGGATAGTTAATGAAGTAAAACCACTTTCGTGTTTCTGACTGTCGTTATGCAGCATTTTAGGTTTTTCTTCGTGATCTTTATTTATTAGTCCCAGTTCAATGAATAATTGACAGCCGTTACAGATACCTACCGATAGTGTATCTTCGCGTTTAAAGAAGTTCTCTAATGCCAGTTTTGCTTTTTCATTGTAAAGGAACGCACCAGCCCAACCTTTTGCTGAACCTAAAACATCAGAATTTGAGAATCCCCCCACAGCACCAATGAATTGAATATCTTCCAAGGTTTCACGTCCGGAGATTAAATCCGTCATGTGTACATCTTTAACATCAAAGCCAGCCAGGTACATCGCATTAGCTAACTCTCTTTCAGAGTTACTACCTTTTTCACGAATTACTGCTGCTTTTGGTCGTGGTTTAGATGGATCGATAACAGGTTTCCTGCCATCAAAATCTAATGGGAATTTGTAATTTAAAACGTGGTTTTTATAGTTTTCGTAACGTTCGGTTGCTTTAACTACGCCACTTTGTTTTTGATCAAGTAAGAAAGAGGTTTTAAACCATACATCACGTAAATAATCTACGTCTAAGTTTAACTCGCCTGTAGCATCTTTAATGTTTACGGTAGCTGTATTGGTTACTTCTCCAATCTTATGGAAAGTAGTGCCTTGACTTGTTAAGATGGCTTCAACCTGCGCATCAGCCTGGAATACCAGAGCAATGTTTTCTGCAAACAATTTAGTCACCAAGTCCTGATCGCCAAGTGCTGATAAATCCAGATTGGCACCCAGGTTACGGTCTGCAAAACACAATTCCAATAAGGTTGTAATTAAACCACCACTGCCTACATCGTGGCCCGCCTGAATATGACCGGCTTTTATTAATTGTTGTAAAGTATTGAATGTGGTTTTGAAGGCAGCTGCATCAACAACATCCGGCGTTTCGTCGCCCACTTTATTTAAGATCTGTGCAAAAGAAGATCCTCCCAGTTTATACTGGTCTCCCGATAGGTTGATATAATAGATCGCACCACCGTCTTTCTTTAATACCGGCTCAACTACATTACGGATATCATCGCAATGAGCCGCAGCAGAAATAATTACGGTTCCCGGTGAGATCACTTCCTCATTCTTGTATTTTTGCTTCATGGACAGGGAATCTTTTCCGGTAGGGATATTGATACCCAGGCTAATTGCAAATTCAGAACAAGCCTTTACCGCAGCATATAAGCGGGCATCCTCTCCTTCGTTTTTGCAGGCCCACATCCAGTTGGCTGAAAGCGATACACTTTCTAGTCCTTCTTTTAATGGTGCCCAAACAAGGTTTGATAACGATTCTGCAATTGCATTGCGACTTCCTGCAGCAGGATCAATTAATGCTGATAACGGTGCATGGCCTATAGATGTAGCAATTCCGTCTTTACCTTGATAATCTAGTGCGGTAACCCCACAGTTATTTAAAGGCAATTGCAAAGGACCAACACATTGTTGTTTTGCTACTTTACCACCTACGCAACGGTCAACTTTGTTGGTTAACCAATCTTTACTGGCTACCGCCTCTAATTGAAGCACTTGCTCCAGGTAAGTATTGATTTTAGTAGTGTCGTATTCAATTTTGGAATATTTACGGTCAACCGTTTTGTCCTGCATTACTACTTTTGGTGAGCTGCCAAACATATCTTCCATTTTCAGGTCCATAGGTTTCAAACCGGTAGTAGCCGATTTGAAGGTAAACCTGTGGTCGTTTGTCACCTCGCCTACCTCGTACATCGGTGCACGTTCACGGTCGGCAATTTTTTTCAGGGTTGCTGCACCTTCTTTACCAATAACAAGCCCCATACGTTCCTGAGATTCGTTACCAATAATTTCTTTGGCAGATAAAGTTGGGTCACCAACAGGAAGTTTATCCAGGTCGATCAATCCACCTGTTTCTTCTACCAATTCCGACAAACAATTTAAATGTCCACCTGCACCATGATCATGAATAGAAACGATGCTATTGTGATCACTTTCTACCATTCCACGAACGGCATTGGCCACTCTTTTCTGCATTTCAGGATTGGAGCGCTGTATGGCGTTTAATTCGATTCCTGTACCCATGGCACCAGTATCTGCAGAAGAAACTGCTGCGCCACCCATTCCAATTCTATAGTTATCGCCACCTAAAACAACGATCTTGTCTTCGGCTGTTGGAATTTCTTTTTTTGCTTGACTTGCCTTTCCATAACCTACACCACCAGCTTGCATGATAACTTTATCATAACCTAGCTTTCTGTTATTCTCTTCATGTTCGAATGTTAAGACCGAACCAGTAATAAGTGGTTGACCGAATTTGTTACCAAAATCGGAAGCGCCGTTAGAGGCTTTGATCAGGATATCGGTTGGGGTCTGGTAAAGCCATTTACGTTCTTCCATGCCCGTTTCCCATGGCCTATCGGCAGTAAGACGGGATAATGAGGTCATATAAACCGCAGTACCAGCAAGTGGCAAAGAGCCTTGTCCGCCGGCAAGCCTGTCTCTGATCTCGCCACCAGAACCAGTAGCTGCACCATTAAAAGGCTCTACAGTGGTTGGGAAATTATGAGTTTCCGCTTTTAAGGAAATCACAGATTCGAAATCCTTAATTTCATAGTATTCAGGCACATCAGCACGTTTAGGTGCAAATTGCTGTACCGTTGGCCCTTTAACAAAGGCCACATTATCTTTATATGCAGAAACGATTCCGTTAGGATGGGCTTCTGAAGTTTGACGTATTAATTTAAAAAGAGATACCGGTTGTTCCTGGCCATCGATAACGAACTTGCCATTAAAGATTTTATGACGGCAGTGTTCGGAGTTCACTTGAGAGAAACCGAAAACCTCAGAATCGGTTAGCTTGCGACCTAATTTTTCTGAAAGCTTATTTAAGTAATCTACTTCTTCATCACTTAGTGATAAACCTTCCTGCTGGTTGTATGCAGCAATATCTTCAATAGGAAGTATGGCTTCGGGCTGGATATGAATAGTGAAAATATCCTGATTAAGTTCCTGGTATTTTTGTAATAACATCGGATCGAAATCTTCAAAATCCGCTTCCACTTTTCGAAACTCTTCAATTCTTGTAATTCCTTGAAGGTCCATATTTTGGGTAATTTCCACCGCATTGGTACTCCATGGGGTAATCATTGTTGCACGGGGACCAATATAACTGCCTGATAAGATGTGGTCTTGTTGTAATTCAGCACCGTCGAATAGCCAAACCAATTTAGAAATAGCTGTTGAAGAAAGGGGTTGTTCTATTTGTACAGCAAAAACCGTATTGCGCTCGTTGGAAAAGAAATAAATCATGGTTACATTTTATGGCGCAAAGTTAATCAAAAAGTCACGTAGTGCATAACAAGCATTACATATTCTCTATTTACAGTTATAATTGGCCTTATGCTTTGAATTATATATATTTAGCTAATTCAATTCATTAACTTTAACATATTTAGCACATTACTATGAAGAAATTACTAGGTCTACTCGTTATCACGACATTAAGTATAAATGCAATGGCACAACGCCAGCTAACAAAAATCTGGCAGACGGACAGTGTAATTAATATGCCTGAATCTGTTTTATATGATGCGAAATCAGGTTTATTATATGTGGCCGTTATGGGAAACAGCTCTGATGCAAAAGATGGCATTGGCAGCATTGGTAAGCTTGGTCTGGATGGAAAGATTATAGACCTGGAATGGGTTAATGGCTTAAATGCCCCCAAAGGTATGGCCATATATGGCGACAAAATGTATGTTGCTGATATCACTGATGTGTTGATTATTGACATACCGAGCGCAAAAGTTGAGAAAACCTTACCTGTAGAAGGTGCGGCATTTTTAAATGATGTAACCGTTGACGATAACGGTGTGGTTTACATTTCTGATTCGAAAACTAAAAAGATCCATCGGTTACTTAATGGAAAAATTGAGGGTTACATGGAAGAAATGGAAGGCATTAACGGTTTAAAAGCTGTTGGTGACAATTTATATGTTGCAGGTGGAAAAAACTTACTAAGAGCCGATGCTAAAAAAGGTCTTATTAAGGTAGCTGGTTTACCACAGGGTGGTGATGGAATAGAGCCGGTTGGCAACGGTGATTTTATATTCTCTAGCTGGCCGGGTTATATATATTATGTTTATGCTGATGGTAAACATGATGTTTTATTAGAGACCTATAAGGAAAAAATAAACTCTGCAGATATTGGTTATGATCCTGTAAAAAAGATTGTTTATGTGCCGACATTTTTCAAGAAAAGTGTGGTAGCTTACCAGTTGAAATAGAATTCCCGAGCTTAGTTATAGCACAGGTCTGGTGTGATGCTGAGCATTTGCCAGGAAGTATGAGCACCGATCAACATAATAAATACCCGATAAAATTACATTTAGCGGGTATTTATATTAAGCCAGTATTTTATGTGATACGCACATCATTATGATGTGCCTTTACCTGCTAAAAATGAATTAATGCTTTTACAACTGGTTCTAACGACTGTCTTAACCCAGCAAACTTATCTTTCACGTCCGTAAAATTAATGCGGTGTGTAATATAATTGTCCGTCAACACATCACCTCTTTTTATAGCTTTAATTACCTGTTTAAAATCTTTTGGTAAGGCATTCCTGCTACTCATCAAAGTAGCTTCCCTTTTATGGAATTCGGGATGATTAAAAGAAATTTGCTGCTTTTGCAAACCTATCAACACATATCTGGCGGTGTGAGCCATATAGCTGAACCCGCGTTCAATGGCGCCGAGATTCCCTGTACAATCAAAAATTGCAGTTGGCATTTCGCCATTAGTTAGTGAGGATACTTGATCGTATGCATATGATAAAGCGGCATTAACTGCTTCTGGATGGCGCATTGTTTCACGGCAAAACTTCAGCTTCGCCTCATCAACATCCATCATGATAATGCGGGCACCTGCAATTCTAACAAAATCTGCAGTTGCAAGACCAATTGGTCCGGCCCCCATCACAAGCACGTTTTCACCAGGTAAGATCTGAGCTCGTGCCACACCATGGGCACCGATTGCCAATGGCTCTACCAATGCCAACTGGTCAGGATCAAGCCCATCACCATGAATGAGTAAATGGTCAGGGATTGAAATGTATTCCTGCATCCCTCCATCTGAATGCACTCCAATAACGTTCATTGCCGTACAGCAATTAGTTCTGGAATTGCGGCATGCTATGCACTTACCACAATAGATATAAGGACTTACTGTAACACGATCCCCTACTTGGAACGCTTTACTGCTGGTTTGTACGATTTTTCCAGCAATTTCATGACCAAGTATTCTGGGATAGGTAAAAAAAGGTTGATTGCCATCAAATGCATGATAATCCGTTCCGCATATGCCTAGCCTTTCCATTTTAATAATGGAATTACCTGGAGACCACTGTGGTTCTTGAGTTTCTGCATATTCAAATTGACCAGGGTTAACACAAATTAAACGCTTCATTTAAAAGATTTTATTCTTACACTCCTACCCGATTAACTAAGGGCATTTGTTTCTCAAATGCATCAACATTCTGAAAGGTAACGGTAGCTATTTGCTCCATAGCTTCCTTAGTAAAAAAACCCTGATGGGAAGTGATTAACACATTTGGAAAAGAGATCAGTCTTGTGATCATATCATCGACAATCACGTTTTCAGAATGATCATTAAAAAACAAATTGCTTTCCTGTTCATAAACATCAATCCCTAGATAACCTAGGCGACCATTTTTCAAGGCGCCGATTACGGCTGCGGTGTCTATCAAAGCCCCACGGCTGGTATTAATTAACATGGCACCATCACTGAATAATTGCAGTGTTTCTTTATTGATCATATGAAAGGTGTCGTCTGTTAGCGGACAGTGCAAGGATACAATATCGGCATCACACAGGGTATCTTCCAACGTGCCGTATTTAACACCAATCGCTTCCATCTCTTCACTTGGGAATAGGTCGTAAGCGCCGATCTGGCAGCCAAAGCCTTTAAGGATCCGGCAAAATGCCTGTCCGATATGCCCTGTACCGATTACAGCTACTTTGCGTTGGTGCAGGTTAAATCCCATCAGTTTCTCTAATGAAAAATTCCCCTCACGAACCCTGTTATAGGCTTTATGTGTTTTTCTATCTAGTGTTAAAATTAAGGCCATGGCATGCTCTGCAACCGCCTCAGGGGAGTATGTCGGTACACGAAGAACCACAATACCTAACTCCTTTGCTTTTTCTATATCGACGTTATTGAAGCCAGCACAACGAAGAACAATCAACTTAATTCCGTTCTTAGCCAATTCAATAAGTACTTCTGCGTCAACGCGATCGTTAACGAAAATACAGATACAATCAAAACCCTTGCTAAGATTTACAGTTTGTAAGTCAAGCCGGGCGTTAAAGAACGACAGTTCATGGCCTGTATTGAAACGGTTCAGATATTCTTTATCATATTGATAGGTATTAAAAACGGCTATTTTCATTGGTCTTTTTATTTTTAGTGATGATTTTTTGTTTATCAGAACTTTGGTGTAAGTTACCTGAATATGCTGGTTTTACCTAGCATTTTAAAAGACGATATATTTATTGCATTTTTATAGCGATTTGACTTTTAAACGAAATGATTACCGCTACAACCTGTCTATAAATTGAAAAAAATTATCTTAGTAACAGTATGTGACAACCATTATGCAGTTATGCTGGCCGCTTTAATAAAATCTATTGAGGTTAATCATACCAGTGACAGTCATATCGAATTATTTATCGTAGACGATCATATCGACAAAAACAACAAATTAAAGATTGTAAACGGGCATACCAGCGCTAAAATCACACTCAATTGGTTACCCATTGAACAGGTGATTCCAAAGAATCTGGATTTACCATTCGACACTTCCACTTTCCCGTTAAATGTTTACATCAGGATCTTAATTTCTCACTTTATTCCTGACTATTGCACAAGGGCCATTTACCTGGATGTCGATATGATTGTGAGGAAGGACCTTTTGCCATTATGGGAAACGGATCTACATGATAAAATAATTGCAGGAGTAGTTGACCGCTCTGAGAAAGTGAGTAACCCCTGGGGTGGAATACCCAATTATAAAGAATTAGCATTAAACCCAGAGAGCAAATACTTTAATAGTGGTTTGTTAATTATTGATGTGGTTAAATGGCGGGGTACAGATTTATCTGCAAAGATCCTGGACTGCATCGCCTACAATAAAAAACATGCAGGTTTTCCAGATCAATATGGGTTAAATGTGGTTTTCGCCGATCAGTGGCATGAGCTCGACCCGAAATGGAACACGATTGCTGAATCTAAAGACCCGGATCCGTCAATTATACATTTTATTGGGATAAAGCCTATTTACCAGAACTTCCATAACAATGAGTATTATAAAAATGAATTTTTCAACTACCTGAATATGACCGCCTGGAAAGGCTATAAACCTACTGCAGGTTATAATCAGTTTCTTAATAAATTATCTAAGAAGCTTCAAAAACTTGTTAAAAGTATGGTAAAAATATAATATGGACTATCAATTTAAAGATGTATCGCTACTGATCACACACTATAACCGTAGTGAGTCGCTAGAAAATTTGTTAAATGCTTTTAAATCGCTTAATTGCTCATTTGAGGAAATTGTTGTTTCTGATGATGGAAGTAAAGAAATCCATTTAAACAAAATTAAGGACCTAAAAGAGATATTTGACTTCAAATTAGTTACGTCAGCAAAAAACCGGGGCTTAGGGAATAACCTTAATAAAGGTCAAGCGGCTGTATCAAGTGGACTGACGCTCTATATACAGGAAGATTTCATCCCTACAGCGAAGTTTCCTGAGGAATTTCAAAAAGCATTAGACATCTTTAATACCCAAAATGACCTCGATATTATCAGGTTTTATGCCTATGTGAAATATCCATATTTAGAGAACTACAAGGATGGTTACTCTTTCATGCACATTAAACCCTGGCATGCCGATTATCAAAAAATCTACTATTATAGTGACCACCCACATTTGAGGAGAAGCAGTTTCAACCAGAAATTTGGTAATTATGCAGAAGGCATAAAAGGAGATCGTACAGAGTACCAAATGTGTCTTTCCTTCATTCAAAAGAAAGGGAAAGGATTGTTCTATAATGATTACCAATCGTTATTTGAACAGAAGAACTCTGAAGCAGAACCTAGCACCATGACCAGAACAAACCTCACGCAAAGTCGGAATCCTTTCATTATCGCTTTAAGATATGTTTATCGGCAAGTGAAATACAATTATGATATTAACTTCTATAAGGTACACCATTAATAGATTTAGCTAGAAATGTTTAAAAAAATTATAAATAAAATACTAAGCCTCGTTGTGAGGTTACGTTACGGGAAGCTTCCAACTCACTTATTTTACTATTACCGTGATACTTATTATTGTCAATTGGTACAACTGAAATATCTTTTTAAAGACTATTTGATTAAAAAAAAGTATAAGTCATTATATTTTCATGGGGAGTTTGCACCGGAACTTCAGTTTGCCTTACCATTCGCCTATTGGCACTATAAAAATGGGACGCT
>NZ_JAZQNU010000164.1:0-14357 GCF_045627485.1 Pedobacter sp.
CAGCGCAAAAACGCCGATACTCACGCCAAGCATACTGAAAATACCAATAAGCGAAACGAAGAGACTCTTTCGCTGAGCTTTTATTTTTACTCACAACAGGTTGCCCTGGCTGTGCTTCTACAAGCTTTTTGCTATCTTCAATAACCCTTTTTACGTGTGGCGGGCGTTTTACAACCTCTCCTGTAGCTTTAACCTGCTCTGGTTTCTTAGGTGCATCACCAGTTTTCCTTGCTTGCTGTGGGCGAGCTGGCCTTTCGGTTCTGCCTGTAGTAGCATTATTGCGCTGGTTAGGGGTTTTCTGATTGCGGTTAGCTTTGTTTCTTTTATCATCCAAACGGGTCAGGCTATCTTGTCCTACCACATTTTCATAATCAAGCACTTTTTCAATCACTGCTGACGATTCTACTTCAACAGCCTCTTCTTTAAGGTTAACCGGTTTTTGTCCACGTTTGTTCATGGCCATAATTTCTTTCACCCTATCCACTTTCAAGGGAATCCAATCTTCCTGGTTAGCATAACTAAACCACATCAGTTTCTTGAAAATATCCGTTTTTTGGTGACGTGCTACACCAACTTCTGTTTGTAAGCTTTCAATACGGTCTGGAATATCTTTTAAAGCATCCAGGTAAGTATCCAGCTCATAGTTTAAGCAGCATTTTAATTTACCACACTGACCAGCAAGCTTTAAAGTATTTAAAGACAGGTTCTGGTACCTTGCCGCAGCCGTAGAAACGGTTTTAAAGTTGGTTAACCACGTTGAGCAGCATAATTCTCTACCGCATGAACCAATACCACCTAATCTTCCGGCTTCCTGGCGCATCCCAATCTGGCGCATTTCTATCCTGATCCTAAACGTTTCCGCCATTTTCTTAATCAGTTCTCTGAAATCCACACGACCTTCAGCAGTGTAGTAAAAAGTAGCTTTGGTTTTATCACCCTGGTAATCTACATCGCTGATTTTCATCGACAAGCGCAGGTCCAAGGCTAATTTACGTGCTTTATGCATGGTTTCCCATTCCATATCCTTGGCCAATTTCCAACGTTCCACATCTGCTTCAGATGCTTTACGGTAAATTTTACGCGTTACCTGGTCAAGGGTAGTTTTGCGGCGCTTCATTTGCGTTCTCACCAACTCTCCTGTTAAAGAAACGTGGCCAATATCATAACCTCCTGTTGGTCCTTCAACGGCAACAAGCTCACCAATCTCCAGGTAAATGTTATCATTATTGAGGAAAAACTCCTTTCTGGCGCCTTTAAATTTAACTTCGACTACTTGAAAAGGTATATAATTGGAAGGCATATCTAAATTCGACAGCCAATCGTAAACTTCTAATTTCTGGCAGCCTCCAGTAAGGCAATTGCCATTACTTTTGCAGCCTGCAGGGGCGCAACCGCCTCCTGTTGAACAACTTCCACATCCCATAATTATTTATATATATATTGAGTCCCTTTCGGGAGCGTTTTAAATTTGATTATTTTAACCAATTGTAAAGATACATCTAAAAACAGAATTTTAGGATTCGCATTCCGTTCGATGTGATAATGAGCAGCTTCCAGCTCCGCAATAATGGCCGCAGCCATATTGATATCAAGCACATTGGCCGACAACTTTTTCGCCGTTTCCAATGCTCTTGGTGGTAATTTCACCAGTTCTTCGGCACCACTTAAAATGATGCTGCACTCCCTGAGGAAACTGATGCCGTACTTTAAAAAGTTTTTTTGATTTTCTCTGCCCCAGCTTGCCGCCTGGTCTACAAAAGCCAGAAGATCTAAACCTTTGTTGCTATAGCCCATTCTTAGCCACCCGGCAAATTTCTCTGCATGGTCATTTTGGGTATTCTCCACCAAAAGTTTGGCCTCAATTAAATTGCCATCTGCCAGAAAACTATATTCCTGAGCCTGCTGTGCTGATAGACCATGGTTTTCCATCAGGTAATTTTCTATGGTCGCATGGGGCAGTTTGGGTATTTTGACAATTTGCGTCCTTGATAACAAAGTAGACAAGATTTGCTCCTGGTTATTGGCCACCAATAAAAAGAGGGTGTTCATTGGCGGTTCTTCAATAATTTTCAATAAAGCATTGCCTTCTTTATCCAAAAATTCTGGCAGCCATAAGATCAAAACTTTAGTTTCGCCTTCAAAAGCTTTATAACTTAGTTTTTTGATGATATCATGACATTCGGCGATATTGATATTAGCCTGTTTATTTTCTGCCAACAGCTGTGAGCGCCAGATGTCAAGGTCAAAATAGGGATCTTTGAGCAGCATTTTTCGCCACTGTCCTAATACATCTGTGGCTAACTTCACATCCTTAGAAGCGAAAAAAGGATAAGAGAAATGCAGGTCTGGATGGATATAACGACTATATTTCCTGCAGGAAGCACAAGTACCGCAGCTGTCAGTATCCGTTTTTTGAAGGCAGTTGATGTATTGCGCATAGGCAATGGCCAATGGTAATGCACCACTGCCCGAAGTAGAAAGAAATAGCTGAGCATGGCTCACTCTATTTTCAACAACTGTTTGTATCAATTGTTGTTTTATAGCTTCTTGTCCTATGATCTCTTTAAACTGCATTTGGTGCAAAATACTAATTTTTTAATATGGTTTTGCATATTTGTAAAATGGCACGTATTATCGCATTCGATTATGGTACCAAGCATATCGGGGTTGCCGTTACAGATCCACTGCAAATTATTGCGACCGGTTTGGACACTATACACCCCAAGGAAATCCTGGAATATTTAAAAAAATACTTACAAACAGAACAAGTGGAAGCCTTTGTTATTGGAAATCCCAAGCAAATGGACGGCTCACCATCAGCATCTTTTCAGCATGTAAAAGGTTTCTCTACCAGCTTGAAAAAGAATTTTCCAGACATTCCACAATTCTGGGTAGATGAGCGCTTTACCTCTAAACTTGCACAGGAAACGATCATGAAAAGCGGCCTTAAAAAGCAGGACCGCAGGAACAAAGAAAGGGTGGATACCATTGCGGCAACCATCATCCTACAATATTTCATGCAAGAACAGCGTTAATTAAACCCATATGAGCATGATAAATGAAGACCTGCAGCAATTATTACTGAAGTATTGTGAGCCCGAAAGCGAGCTGCTCCAGAAAATTGACAGGGAAACAAACTTAAAGGTGCTGATGCCACGTATGCTCTCCGGACATTACCAGGGTAGAGTGCTCAGTATGCTAAGCAAGCTTATTGCACCACAGCGCATTCTGGAAATAGGAACTTTTACGGGCTATGCAACACTTTGTCTAGCAGAGGGTTTACAACCGGATGGAATTCTTTACACATTGGACATCAACACCGAGTTGGAAGATATGGTTCGGAAAAGTTTTGCACAATCCAGTTACGACAAACAAATCCAATATATCCTTGGTGATGCCACAACAACAATCAACACCTTAAACGAGGTTTTTGACCTTGTTTTCATTGATGCGGATAAAAAAAATAATGGTACTTATTACGATTTAATTTTCGACCGCGTGAGGCCGGGAGGGCTCATAATTGTGGATAACGTTTTGTGGAGTGGAAAAGTACTTAGTAATCAACAAGATAAAGACACAAAAAATATTGTTACATTTAATGATAAGATAGCAAAAGACAATCGGGTAGAGAAAATGATCTTGCCCGTTCGCGACGGAATATTCATCATAAGAAAAAAATAATATGATTAAAAAGCTAATGTTTATCTGGATAGCCTTGCTGTTTACAGCAACTGCATCCCACGCTCAAACCACGCTACAATACATCAACAACAATGCAGCTTATGCGCAGCAGCTGATGCGGGAAAACCGGATTCCGGCAAGTATCATTCTCGCTGTTGCTATTCATGAATCGGCTGCCGGCACCAGTAAAATCGCCAAGTACCTTAACAATCATTTCGGTGTAAAAGGGCAAAACTCCAGTAAAGAAATTAAATCAGCTTACAAGGGCTACTCTTCGGTAGAGGATTCCTACGATCACTTCATTGATGTACTTCAAAACAAATCGGCTTTTAGCCGTCTTTTTGACAAGTACGATGAAGATGATTACGTAGACTGGGCAAAAGGTATCCAGCGCGGTGGGTATGCACACAGTAAACTGTGGTCTACCAAAGTGATTGCGCTAATTAAAAAATATGAGCTTTTTAAATACGATACCAAGCATGGTCAGTATTTAAATGCTGTTCTACCCTTATCAAAGTTAAAGTAAATAATGAAATACAAGTTACTGTTTTCCCTTCTGATCATCATTTTAGGTTCGTGTACATCAAGAAAATATAGTAAAAACAACCGGCAGATAGAGAAACAAGCAACGAAAAGCAATCCTGATTACACCGCATATTCTACATTGAGTTACATTGATGCTTTTAAAACTGTAGCCATTGAAGAAATGAACTTGTATGGCATTCCGGCAAGCATTATCCTGGCACAGGGAATCCTTGAATCCGGCAGCGGAAACAGCAGCTTAGCTAAATATGCAAACAATCACTTTGGCGTAAAATGTACTTCTGACTGGAAGGGCAAGGGTTATTATAAAGATGACGATCAGCAAAATGATTGCTTCCGTGTGTATAAAGATGCCCGGGAATCTTATAAGGACCACTCTGAATTTTTAAAAAGGAAACGTTACAGCTTTTTATTTGAGCTCGACAAAAATGACTACGTCAATTGGGCACATGGCTTAAAACAAGCTGGCTATGCCACTAATCCTCAATATCCTAATTTATTGATCAACCTGATCAATAAATACAAGTTGCATCAATACGACTCTCCGGAAACGGAAAGAGAAAAAATCCTTCGCGAAGACCGTGTATTTACCGAGATCAATGAAAATATTCCGTTGGAGAAACAAAAATTTAAACCTGTGGATGTGCCTGAGGCTAAAAAAATAATTGCAGGCGCAGAAACCAGCAAGAATAATAGCACAGGCAGTGTTACAGGCAAAAAGTTTCACACGGTACAGTCAGGAGATACCTTGTTTAACATCTCTAAACGCTATAACCTGACCGTTGATGAACTGAAAGCATTGAACAACCTTTTTGATGTAGGTATTAAAATAGGACAGCAACTACAGGTAGTTAAATAATGTTAATATAAAACATGACATCTTCTGATGTCGTAGTTTTGCAAATAATGAAACTTACAGGACTCTATATATTTTTCTTAATGCTCTCCTGCAGCGCCCTGGCGCAAGAAAAAACTTTCCCTGGATTTGTGATGGATAAAAACACGCACCAGCGACTGGCAAAAGTGTATATCTATAACTCCCGTACAGATGCTGCGGTTTACAATAACAATAAAGGTGAATTTACATTGAAGGCCCTCCCTGGCGACACTTTATTTGCTGCCCTGCAAGGCTATGCCGTTGATACCATTGTTTATAAAGGACAAAACGCTGTATATTTCCAACTTAATCCTCTTTTCATCAGGTTAAAAGAAGTGAAAATTATCGGCAGCATGCCAAACCCTAAAGAGCAACACGAGAAAACCCTTAAAGAATATAAATATGCTTTAGACAGGGGCAGCTCCAAAGACTTGCTCAACCTTGGCGGTGGTGGCGTAGGTTTGGGCATTGATGCCATTTATAACCTTTTAAGCAGAAAGGGCGCTAATGCACGCAGGCTGCAGGCTATTCTGGAGAAAGATTATAAAGAACAGATCATCGATTTCCGCTTCAGGCCTGAATTTGTACATCGCATGCTTGGCATCAGCGATTTTGAGCTCACCGACTTTATGCAACAATACCGGCCAACCTATGAATTTGTATTGGCAGCATCAGATTATGCCTTCATCGTGTTCATTAAAAATAATTACAAAGCCTATAAAAGAAATCGGGCGGCATTACGTTTAAAACCCCTGCCACAACCGGTTATTGAGCAAATAGCCCCTTAATAAAATACTAAAATGTCATTTTGTTCCCTTTTTGGTCTTCGATAAGGAACATTTTTGTTTTCTTTGTATTAATGAAAGGTTTTTATATCAGCATTTTACTGACTTTTTTAGCATCGGCAGGCCTCATGGCCCAGGAGATAGACACCGTACCTATTAACACGAAGGATCTTCAGATCAAGTTGAAACGCAGTCCCCTGCCATCAAAACCGGGTACACTTACTTTTACCCCTCTTTCTATACCTCCAAAAGTGGTGAGTTCCAAAATTAATTATTGGAATACCAAAACCTCTGTGGGCATTAACCTTAACCAGGCTGCTTTTAGTGACAACTGGACAGGTGGTGGTGTAAATTCATTAGCCCTTGCGGGAATTATCAATTATAGGACTGAATACAGAAAAGAGGATTTCAGCTACACCAGTGAGGTTATTTTAAACTACGGAAAAGTAAAGAATAAAAACCAACTGGAGAAGAAAACCGTCGACAGGATTTACTGGGATCATAAAGCGGCCATGCAGTTGTCTAAAAACTGGTATTTCTTTGGATCCGTAAACTTTGAATCGCAGTTTGACAAAGGTTTTTCTTACAAAAGAGAAAACGATGTAGAAAGTACAGATAAATTGCTTTCAAAGTTCATGTCACCGGGTTATCTAACTGAATCTATAGGTTTTGAGTATAAACCAAATTCATACTTTTCCACCAGGATTGGTACAGGTACTGCCCGACAAACTTTTGTTTTAGATACGACCTTATATAGAACTAATAGTAATAATTTTGGTGTCCCAATTGGTTCCACCGTTAAAAATGAACTGGCTTTTCAAATAGTGATCAACTTTGATAAAGACATTTTTCATAACATCAATCTGAAATCTAAATACATGTCATTTATTCCCTATGACAACTTTGGTTACACAAACCATCGTTTGGATGTCGCGCTTACGGCCAAAGTAAACCGTTTCATGAATACTACAATTACTGGTGTTGGGCTTTATGACAGAAATTCACCATCAGATAAGATTCAGGGAAGCCAAACTTTATCGCTCGGACTGATATTTATATTTCCAAGGTAAAAGATTAAGCTTTTATCGCCGTTCATTCGAGCAAATTTAATAACTTTGCCTTCTACAAAAAATTGAACACTAAGTACTAAAGAAAATGTTTGAGAATTTACAGGATAAACTAGACCGTGCATTTAAAGTTCTAAAAGGACAGGGAAGCATTTCGGAGATCAACGTGGCTGAAACCATGAAAGAAATTCGCAAAGCTCTATTGGATGCCGACGTAAATTATAAAACAGCCAAATCTTTTACAGATGAGGTTAAAGAAAAAGCATTAGGCTTAAACGTTCTTACGGCTGTTTCACCGGGTCAGTTGTTGACGAAAGTTATGAACGACGAACTTACGGCCTTAATGGGCGGTGAGGTAACAGACCTTGATTTAAAAAACAACCCTACAATTATATTAATTGCTGGCTTAAACGGGGCGGGTAAAACCACCTTCTCCGGAAAACTAGCTAACTTCCTGAAAAGTAAAGGAAAAAAACCATTATTGGTTGCGGGCGACGTATATCGCCCGGCTGCAGTAGACCAGCTTCAGATTCTTGGTGAACAGATCGGCGTTCCGGTTTATGCCAATAAGGATTCTAAAGATCCGGTTGCTATTGCCATGGAGGGTATAGCTGCAGGTAAATCACAAAACAACAACGTCATCATTATCGATACCGCTGGTCGTTTGGCAATTGATGAAGCGATGATGAATGAAATTGCTGCCGTTAAAGCCAGTACCAAGCCACACGAAATCCTATTCGTGGTTGACGCGATGACTGGACAAGATGCTGTTAATACCGCTAAAGCTTTTAACGACAGGTTAGACTTTACTGGAGTAGTGTTAACCAAACTCGACGGTGATACTCGTGGTGGTGCTGCGTTATCCATTAAGTCGGTTGTTAACAAACCCATCAAATTCATTGGTACAGGAGAGAAAATGGAAGCCCTGGATGTATTTTATCCAGATCGTATGGCTTCCCGTATCCTGGGTATGGGTGACGTGGTATCACTTGTTGAACGTGCTCAAGAGCAGTTTGATGAAAAGGAAGCTGCTGAACTTCAAAAGAAAATTCGTAAGAACAAATTCGACTTTAACGATTTTTACAACCAGATCCAGCAGATCAAAAAAATGGGTAACATGAAAGACCTGATGGGCATGATTCCTGGTGTAAGTAAAATGATGAAAAATGTTGAGATTGAAGACGATGCGTTTAAAGGTGTTGAATCGATTATTCAATCCATGACAAAGTATGAGAAGGAAAATCCGGATGCCATAGGACAAAGTCGACGTATCCGAATCGCTAATGGCTCTGGAAATAAGGTAGAGGATGTAACTAAGCTGATTAAGCAGTTTGAAGACATGCGAAAAGTAATGAAACAATTCTCTAATCCCGCAGCTGCCGCTAAAATGATGAAAAACATGCCTAAAATGCCTCAGGGCAAAATGTAAATATTTAACCACTCCAGGCTTCCATTAACTTACATTGGCTTATTTGATTGACAAATATGCTTGTAAAAACATTTGGAAGTGCCGTCTTTGGAGTCAATGCATTAACCATTACCATTGAGGTTAGCATTGGCGGAGGAAACAGATACCACATAGTCGGTTTACCCGACAATGCCATTAAAGAAAGTTTACGGAGAATTGAAAGTGCCATACAAACTGCCGGGCTGCGAATGCCCAGGCAGAAAATTGTGGTCAACCTGGCTCCTGCCGACATCCGTAAAGAGGGCTCCTCTTACGACCTTCCTATCGCCATCGGAATTTTAGCTGCCTCAGGGCAAATTGAACAACAAGACCTCCATCAATACTTCATCATGGGAGAACTGTCTTTAGACGGCGGCTTACAAGGCATAAAAGGCGCATTACCTATTGCCATACAAGCCCGAAGCGCTGGTTTTAAAGGATTCATCTTACCTATTGACAATTCCAGGGAAGCAGCCATCGTAAATGACCTAGATGTCTATGGCATGAGAAATCTGCGGGAGGTGATTGAATTTTTCACTAACAGCAGTGGCTTTAAACCTGTGGTGGTTAAAACAAGGGAACTATTCTATGAAAACGTGTGTAACTATGAACAGGATTTTTCGGATGTTAAAGGCCAGGAAAACATTAAGCGAGCCTTAGAAATAGCTGCTGCGGGTGGTCATAACCTCATCTTGATTGGCCCCCCGGGTGCAGGTAAAACCATGCTGGCCAAACGGCTGCCTACCATCCTGCCACCACTAAATATTCAGGAAGCCCTGGAGACCACTAAAATTCACTCCGTTGCGGGGAAATTAAATGCAGCAGAATCCTTAATGACCGAAAGGCCATACCGCAGTCCACACCACACCATTTCTGACATGGCACTGGTTGGCGGCGGTGTAAATCCGCAACCTGGAGAAATTTCCCTGGCGCATAACGGCGTATTGTTTCTTGACGAACTACCCGAGTTTAAGAGATCCGTATTAGAAGTGATGCGTCAACCACTGGAAGACAGGCAGGTTACCATTTCCAGATCAAGGTTAAGCGTGGAATATCCCGCTAGTTTTATGCTCATTGCGTCCATGAACCCTTGCCCTTGTGGTTTTTATAACCATCCAGATAAAGAGTGCATCTGTGGCCCTGGCATTGTGCAAAAATACCTAAGTAAAATCTCAGGCCCTTTACTGGACCGTATTGACCTGCATGTTGAGGTAACACCTGTAAATTTTAATGAACTGTCCTCCCTGCAGGAGGCTGAAAGGAGTGCCAGCATCAGGAATCGGGTTATAAAAGCAAGAGAAAAACAGGACCTGCGGTTTGCGGCTAGTACAAGCCTGCATTGTAATGCTCAAATGAGTCCGAATATGGTGAGGAATATCTGTCAGATTAATGACGCCGGGCGTTCACTAATCAAAAAAGCAATGGAAAAACTGGGTTTATCAGCCCGGGCATATGACAGGATACTCAAGGTTTCCCGAACTATTGCAGATCTGGCAGAGAGTGAAACGATAGAAATGGAACACCTGGCCGAGGCGATTCATTACAGGAGCCTCGACCGGGATAACTGGGCGAATTAATCTTCTTCTTCACCAACAACGAAACCCGTAGCCGTGTCGTCCTGGTCGTCACCAACTTCAGCAATATGCGCCAGGATTTCCTTACCTAACAGGTTCACCTCATCATTTGTCTCAAACAGCGGCATGCCTGTTTTGGGATCTAATTTAATCCATTGTAACTCGGTATCTTTTTGAATGTGGAGGTGCTCCTGGCCATCTTTAAAAATAACATACGTATTTTCTCCTTCTGGAAACACTGCATAATCTATGTTGCCTAGGGTAACATCAAATGGTTGTAACATAATCTATCTCTATTTTTTTAACGTGATTAGTTTTTCTATAAATTCAATAAATTTTTTATCGGCATAATTTGCCGCCCCTTCGCCATGGTACACCATATCACCAGCAGTGTCAAGTACCGCGGTTGTGGGCAATGACCCTTTAAAAAGCACGTCCGGAATTGCACTAGCCACCGCATAAACTGGTAATTCATACTTCTTCTTGTCCATATACTTTTGTGATTTTTCGAAATCACTGTCTGCATCGACCAATAAAAATAAGACGTTTGGATTGTTTTTAAACTGTTCATATAATTTGTTTACAGAAGGCATTTCTGCAAGGCAGGGTGGACACCAGGTAGCCCAGAAGTTAATAAAAACAACTTTACCCTTCAAACTGCCTAAATCAACCACTACACCTTTGCTATTCCTAAATTTAACTGATGATAAATTTATTGACTTATCCATTTGTTTTTCTGTGGCGGCAGGCTTAAACAAGCCGATTTTCATCAACCCCTTTATCAGGAAAGCTTTGGCGGAAGGAACAAACAGCAGCACCAAAATGGCTGTAAAGAACAGAAAATTAGTGATTATTTTTTTATTAAAAACTGAAGTGATTTTCGACATATAAACTAATTCAAAACCTGTACGAACATTTGTTGTTTTATGCAGAACAACTAATATAACGGTATGGAAGAGCATAAATATACGGAAATTGCCCCAGGCATTTGGGGACTGAAGATCGTCTTTGTAAATATTTACATGATTGCGACAGGTCCAGAGGACTGGGTTCTGGTTGATGCGGGCGTGCGCGGTAGTGCTTGCCGCATAAAAAAGATGGCTGAGGAGCTTTTTGGCGAAAATAATCCACCGGCAGCTATTGTGTTAACTCATGGACACTTTGATCACATCGGGGCACTTCATGAGTTATTAAAAACCTGGAAGGTGCAGGTGTATGCACACCAGCAAGAAATTCCATATTTAACAGGGTGTACCTCCTTCCCTCCGGCAGATCCATCCGTGGGTGGTGGAATGATGAGCGCGATGTCCTTTCTATATCCAAACAGCCCGATTAACCTGGGCAGCCGTGTACATACGCTGGCAAAAGATGGTACCCTTCCCAATATGCCAGACTGGCAATATATTCACACGCCAGGCCATACGCCAGGGCACATATCGCTGTTCAGGGGCCGTGATAAAGTATTGATTGCAGGTGATGCTTTTGTAACCACCCAGGCCGAGTCTGCATTTAGTGTGCTGACAAATAAAAAGCAAATCTCCGGTCCGCCGAAGTACTTTACACCGAACTGGGTTTCAGCAGCATTATCGGTACGTAAACTGAAAGACCTGAGGCCTGCTATTGCCGCAACCGGCCATGGGCCCACCATGCAAGGCGAAGAACTCACCTCTCAACTGGAACGCCTGGTTGATCACTTTACAGAAATTGCCATTCCAAAACATGGCCGTTATGTGAACGACGGAAAAAACGGCGGACTGAGTAAAGTGATTTTAGGAACGGTGGTGGCACTTTCTGCAATCCTTGCATTTACCGTTGTGCGAGGCTTGAAAAGCAAGTAACCATCACATGAAAAGCAAATAACTGGCTATTGAAAAGCGTGATTAGAAGTCAAAAAAATAACCCGCTACTTTCGCAGCGGGCTATTTTTTATTATAAAAGCTCGGTTTAGATCAACTCTACACTTCTGCTTACAAACTCTGTCAATTCTGCTCCGGTAAGCATGCCTTGCGCTAATAAAGCTAAGTCAACAGCTTGCTTAGCCAGTGTAATCTGCTCTTCTTCACTCTCGCTCTTTAATATACGGGAAATCAATTTATGGTTACCATTAATAGCTACCTTATAATTGTCGGGCATATTACCGTAAAAGCTCATTCCACCGCCCATTTGGGCCATGTCCTTCATTCTACGCATAAACTCGTCCATAGTTACTGTAACAGGGTGTTCATCTGGATTTAAACCTACCACTTCTACATGCATGCCCGGTTTAGTAATCGCTTTTTCAAAAACTTCCTTAACCTTTTTAGTCTGGTCTTCCGTTAACACAGATTCAGCTAACTCATCCTTTTCAATCAACTTACTAGCTACACTGGAGTCTACGCGCTTTAAAGCAGTTTTTTCTAATTTCTGCTCTAAGCTTTGGATAAAATGGTTATCGATCGGAGAGTTCATTAATAACACATCGTAACCTTTTTTATTGGCAGACTGGATAAAACTATCTTGTTTAGCAGGATCATTAGTATAAATATAAACCACCTGACCATTCTTATCGGTCTGTATATCTTTAACTTTTTCCTTGTATTCCTCTAATGTGAAGTTCTCGTTTTTCGTATTGGTCAATAAGGCGAAGTCTTTAGCTTTGTCATAAAACTTCTCTTCGGTCACCATACCATATTTTACGAACAAGCCAATATCACTCCATTTATCTTCATAACCTTTGCGGTCATTTTTAAAGAGTTCTGCTAACTTATCAGCTACCTTCTTAGTAATGTAACTGTTGATTTTTTTCACATTGCTGTCGGCCTGCAAAAAGCTTCTTGAAACGTTTAATGGAATGTCTGGTGAATCAATTACGCCATGCAATAACATCAAAAACTCAGGAACGATATCTTTTACCTCATCAGTAATGAATACCTGACGTGAGAACAACTTGATTTTATTGCGTTGCATATCAAAATCGTTCTTCACTTTCGGGAAGTACAATACACCGGTAAGGTTAAAAGGATAATCTACATTCAGGTGTATCCAGAACAAAGGGTCTTCAGAGAAAGGATATAGTTGTTTATAAAAATCCAGATAATCTGCGTCTGACAAATCTGCAGGTGCCTTAGTCCAGATCGGGTTAGTAGTGTTGATAATGTTATCAACCTCTACTGAGGTATATTTTGGCTTTCCTTCTTCATCTTGCCCGTCTTCTACTTGTTCTGTTTTGGTTCCAAATTTAATAGGAACTGGTAAGAACTTACCATATTTATCAAGGATTTGTTCCAGCTTGCTCTTGCTTAGAAACTCTTCCGATTCTGAATTGATGTGCAGGATAATATCGGTACCGCGAGTGGCCCGCGAACCGTCTGTAATTTCATAAGAGGTACTACCATCGCAAACCCAACGCGCAGGTGTAGCGTCGTCCTGATAACTTAAAGTTTGAATCTCTACCAAATCAGCCACCATAAAGGCAGAATAGAAGCCTAAACCAAATTTACCGATGATTTCATTAGCATCTTTGGCGTCTTTAAACTTCTCTACAAACTCACTTGCCCCAGAAAAAGCCACCTGGTTGATGTATTTTTTGATTTCTTCAGCAGTCATCCCCAAACCATTATCTGAAATGGTAATGGTCTTTTTCTCTTCATCCAAAGCCACTTCAACCATCGGGTTGCCAAGCTCTCCATTGTACTGACCTAACGCTGCCAAACGTTTGATTTTTTGTACTGCATCAACCGCATTGGACACCAACTCCCTTAAAAAAATCTCATTGTCTGAGTACAGGAATTTTTTAATGATTGGGAAAATGTTTTCGGTGTGTATGGAAATACTTCCTTTTTCTTCTATGCTCATATATTTGACTAATTTTTTGTTATACGTTTCCCATCTATCAAGCGTTGTTCCATTCTTAAATATTGTCATTTTGACAGTAAACAGCTTAAGCTACAGTTGCGTATCTTTGTGCCGCATATGGAATATAACGTTCATACCTTACCCAACGGCATTCGTCTGCTGAATGTACCCTCGGCCTTTACCATTTCTCATGCCTGTATCCTCATTAATAGTGGTTCAAGGGATGAGAAAGACGATCAATCTGGTTTAGCTCATTTTATCGAACACCTTATTTTTAAACGGACGGAAAAAAGAAGTACCAATCAAATTTTGAACCGTCTGGAAAGCGTGGGCGCAGATTTAAATGCGTATACTACAAAAGAGTACACTTGTGTACACGCATCGTTTTTAAACCCCTACCTTGACCGAACCCTTGAGCTCTTCAATGATATTATTTTCCATTCTACTTTTCCAGAGGAAGAAATGGAAAAGGAAAAAAGTGTTATACTCGACGAAATCAGTAAGTCGGAGGCCAAGCGGGCTTAGGAAGACAATAGAGAGGGACAACTC
>NZ_JAZQNU010000165.1:0-7036 GCF_045627485.1 Pedobacter sp.
ATGCTCTACGCAGCGGATGCCATCGAATACATCTACCGTGTGGTTGCCGCTCATGGCAGTAAGTATGGTCTGTACCATGTATCTGCACAGACCCCGGTAACGGAGCGAGAACTGGCAGAGCAGATCAGAAAGAATACCTGGTTCAACATCGAGATCGTGTCCGTGGGAACCAATGCAAAGAGAAACATCCTCTCCGCAAAGCGTTTCCAGGAAGAGTTCGGTACCACCTTCCTCTGTGACCGTGATAACATCGTTAAGCGTATCGCAGCCCTAAGTGTCAAACTGCCGTTATAACCGTTGTCGATTTTCTTGGTGGTAATGATATTAATTATACCAGATAAACCCTCGCTGTCGTATTTTGATGGTGGTGTTGTTATTACTTCTATTTTCTGGATTGACGATGCCGGCATGCTCTTCAGCACATCTTTAGGGCTCCTTACCACCATACTGGAAGGTTTTCCATTAATCAGGATCTTATAATTACCACTCCCTTTCAATTTGATATTGTCATCTGCATCTAAAGACAATAAGGGCACTTTACGCATCATGTCCAAAACTGTGAGTACTTTACTTTCCGGATCTGCCTGGATATCGTAGGAAATCCGATCAACCTCCTGTTTTATAATTGGGCGATCACCAGAAATAGCCACTTCTTGCAGGTTGTTTGTTTGTGAGGAAACACTGATTTCACCTAAATCGATCGTATTTGAACCTGTTATTTCTGTGTCAACATTTTTAGAATGATAGCCAATAGCAATAGCTGTAATTTTATACTTGCCTGGTAATAACAGATCAAATTTAAAATCACCTGAATCCTCAGTCACCTGGGTTTTCAAGACTTCATTATCCTTTTTCAAAGCAATAGTCATATAACCAATTGGTCTTTTTGTGGCGGAATCGATAACGATTCCTATAATTGTACCTGTGGAACTGACGGTTATTGGTGTTGATTTTTGTGCGTTTGCAACAGAAAACGTAAAGGTCATCAGGAATACTTGGAAGAGAGCGAGTTTTAAAGAGCGATTCATGAAAGATGCGTAAGGTAGATTGTTTTTTCTTGCAAGATAATGGAAAGAATCATTCAGTTAATGATCCTTGTGAATTTTATTTGTTACAATTAAAATGTTCTATCAGAATGCAAAAGACTAATGGTTATTAGGTATTTTTTTATTTAAATCACCAATCTTTATATTTAAAGGTTATTTTTGATAAACTAAATTAACGTTATGACCATTAAACACTTAACTGCCACAATTCTTCTCACTATGTTTGTGCAGGTTTCATCATTGCATGCCCAGATTTGGAAAAAAGTTCAACAAAAACTTGAAACAAAGGCAAATCAAAAAGTTGACGATGTTCTTAGTAGAAAAAAATCTTCTGCCAACAATAAGGGCACTATTGAAGATTCTAGGACGAATAGACCTGTATTGGAGGAAGATTTTTCATTCACGCCAGGCACAAATATCATCTTTGAATCTGATTTTAAATATGACTCAAAAGGTCGTATGCCAAAAAAATGGAAGTCAAACGGATCTGGTAGTATAACTGCTGTTTCCGGCATGCCTGGAAATTGGCTGGCCTTGACAGAAAAGACTACTTACAAAATAGACAGTCTTATTAACAATCCTGTAAATTTTACTGTTGAATTTGATTTACTTACCAGAAGTGCAGAGACATCTGATATTGGTCCCTTATCTTTTGGCTTCGCCCGAGACAACTCATCTAAAAATGGAATATATGACGGTCATAATGGAAACGCAATTACCAATACGCAGCTACACTTTCATAATCAAAAGGTTACTAATGCCAGCAGTGATACAGATGCATATAGCACTTTAGACTATCCATTTGCGAGCAATTCAAATTCCTTGATACACGTGGCCATCTCTGTTGAAGGCGAAAATTTAAGGGTATATGTAGATAAGGCGAAAGTGTTAGACACAAAGATGTTTAAACCAGCAGCAACGAAGTATTTCTACATCACGGCACCTTTTTCTTACGATCACGGCGCTAAGGTTTATTTCGGCAATTTTGTGATGGCCAAGTAGACGTATATATCCTCAGTATCTACAAGCCCTTCCTTCATCAAAACATGGAATAATTGTACGCTACCTAATTGCCAAATATGCTGTCTATGGGGGACTAAACAACAGCTATATTAATATTCAATTGCTGTAGCGGACAAGAAGGTTACGATAATTTACTATGTTTACGGTTTTAAACAAATATTGTTTCCGTTGATGAAAGATAAAAGGATAAATCATATTATCACTATAGGCTTTGCCCTATTTGCCATGTTCTTTGGTGCAGGCAACTTACTACTTCCACCATTTATTGGGTTACAGGTCTCAGACTCCTGGGTGTGGACCACCATTGGCTTCATGATTACAACTGTTATTCTTCCATTTCTGGGCATCATTTCTGTAGTCCTTTCTGGTGATAACTTTACTGACTTGGGCAAACGTGTCAATAAAAATGTCGGTGTTGTACTAGGTATCGTCATCATGTTAGGAATAGGACCCCTTATCGCTATTCCTCGTACTGCTGCAACTACGTTTGAGATTGGAATTCTGCCTCATTTCCCCAACTTCAGTCCTATAATAGCTTCCATTATTTTTTTTATTGTGACAGGCTTTTTTGCGCTATCTTCTTCCAAAGTGGTAGACCTTATTGGCAATTATTTAACGCCATTTTTGATTCTCATTCTCCTTGGCTTAATCGTGATGGGACTAATCAATTCAACAGATGATCATTTTGTAACCCGATATACGAACATCGATTCCTTTTTAGTCGGTTTTCAGGAAGGGTATCAGACCTTAGATGTTTTAGCTTCCGTAATTTTCGCTGGTATAATTGTCTCCGCTGCTAAACTGAAGGGGTATCACACCACAAGGCAGAAAAACGAAATCGTTATTGCTGCAGGTTTACTTGCAGCTTTATTTTTGCTTTTTATTTATGGTGGTCTTGTCTATTTGGGTGCTACTTCGGGCAACGAATGGTCTGTAAATACAAAAAGGGCACCCTTGCTCTTGCAAATCTCCATTAGCCACCTTGGTGTTAACGGAACTTACGCCATGGCCGTATGTATCGCCCTGGCGTGTTTAACCACCGCTGTTGCACTAACAAGTGCAGTAGGGTCTTTCTTTAGCGAATTAGTAAATCATAAAGTTGGTTATAGAACCATTGTGATCGCTTGTTGTGTAGTGTCTTGTGTTTTATCCATTACAGGCGTAGATAATATCATCACCTATGCTTATCCCTTTCTGTCCTTCATTTATCCCATAGTGATTACGCTTGTTCTATATGTTGTTTTCTTTGGTAGGATTATTAAAACAACCGGGCCTTATATGGGTGCTTTATTGGCAACATCATTAATTTCATTTGTAGGGCTAATAAATAGTTTTGGCTTTTCTACCCCTGCTTTAAACCAATTCATCAAAAAGATTCCACTCGCCACTTATGACTTAGCCTGGGTTGTGCCATCTTTTGTTCTTTTTATACTGTTGTTTTTGGTAGAGAGACGAAGAGAAAAGAGGTAGTCCACCCGGTCAATCACGTAGTTTACGCCTAAACACTAATTATTTATTAAGCGTTATGCTAATAAAAAACTATAAACGTAAACATCATGGAAACAAACCAACAGAAAGACAAAAAAGACTTGAACCGTGCGAATAATGCCCAAGGCGATATTGGGAGAAACAATAGTGCTAACAATCCGGATGCGGAAATGCAAAATGACACCGGCTATGCAGGTACTACTAATGCGGTAAGCGAAAGCAGAAATACCGATGATGGATACCAAATCGCGCCAGAGGATACGTTGATTGGATACGATGGCGATGAGTCGCAACTAGATATGGATTTGGGTAATGAAAATGATAACACCAAAAATCGCGGCATCGATGATAATGATTAAGCTAAATAACTTTGTAATCTATTTTTTGCTCTACCTGTCATAAACGAAATGCTGGCATCACGTTAAAAGTCGAGAATGTTACAAACGCATTGTTCCAAAAATCGTTGATATTGTGCTATTTTACTAAATCAACTTTTTAAGGATATGAGATGTCAACTACGAAACGTTATTAGTTTAATGGCTATAATGGTGTTTGGATCAACTGCAGGTAAAAGTCAGACACCAGTTTTTACTAAATATGTGAATACTTTTATTGGTACAGCACCACTTACTGACCCCAAAATCCTTGGCTATGAGTTGCCTGAAGGGTGGAGATCATGGGCGGGTTTGACATTTCCCGGTAGTTCTATGCCTAATGCAATGGTTCAACTGAGTCCGATGACAGAATATGGTTCTGGTGCAGGCTACGAATACGAAGACACCGTTATTTATGGATTTACCCATACGAATAAAGGCCACTGGAACCTTTGTAACCTACCAATACTCCCTGTTTCCAATCCGGGAAAGAACCTGTCTGCTTTAAACAAAGACACTAAATTCGGATCAACATTTTCTCATCAAAGAGAAAGTGCCGCACCAGGATTCTACCAGGTCTATCTCGACGATTATAATGTAAATGTAAGCTTGACGTCCACCTTAAGAGCGGGTTACCATAAGTACGAGTACAAGAATAATAAAGCACGACAAATTCTCTTTGACCTGGCGAAAGCCAACAACAAAGTCTCCAACTGGTGTATCGAACAGGTTGGTGCTTCGGTATTGCAGGGCTACCAGCAGACTGGCGAAAAGATTTATTTCTATGCCCAACTGAACACTAACATTAAAAGCCTAGACATACCAGAAAAAGGTAAACCTAACGGTTATGCCATGATTCACCTTGCTGACGGTACCAAAGGACCTGTAGAACTTAAAATAGGCTTGTCGTTCGTGAGTATCGAGAATGCTAAACAAAACCTTCAAGCGGAAATAGGAGGCAAATCTTTCTCCGACGTGGTTGCCGAAGGCACGCAAAAGTGGGAAACCTTATTATCAACCATCCAGGTGAAGGGCGGAACGGAGAAACAGAAGCAGATGTTATACTCCAGCTTATACCGTTCATTTTTATGGCCAGCGTTAAGAAGTGATGTGAATGGTCAATTTACAGATGCAAAAAATAACCTGGCCAAAGCAGATTTCAATTATTATACGGAGCCTTCCTTGTGGGACACCTACCGGAACAAAGATGTGCTCTTAGGCATGATTTCGCCAGATGTTACCCTCAACGTCATTAAATCGATGAAGGATGTGGGGGAGAAAACGGGTTTCATACCTACCTTTTTCCATGGCGATCATGGTGCCTCTTCCATCACAGGTGCCTACCTGAGGGGAATTGATGACTTCGATGTAAAAGCAACCTACCAATTGCTGCTAAGAAATGCTAATTTACCAAATGGTGCCCGTCCACATATTACCGAATACATTGAAAAGGGCTATATCGCTGAACTTGATATCGCCAATCCGCATGTGGAAACGAAGGGAACCGCGGGGGTATCTAAAACCCTGGAGTATGCCTATGATGATTATTCCCTCGCCCAGATGGCGAAAAAGTTGGGTGATACGGCAAATTACCGCATCCTTATGGCGAGATCAAAAAATTATAAAAACATGTTTGATCCGGGGACCAGGTTTATGAGGGGCAAGTTGAAAAATGGCGACTGGATTAAAAACTTCGATCCTCAGTATCCTTATTATGAATACATGTACAGGGAAGCTAATGCATGGCAGGTATCATTCTTTGCACCCCATGATATGAAGGGTCTAATTGCCTTGTACGGGGGAGAAAAAGGTTTCGAAGCTAAGTTAGATTCGCTGTTTACCGTGCCATGGAATCCTAAACATATTGCCAGAAATGTGGAGACTATGATTGGCCAGTATTGTCACGGTAATCAGCCAGATCATGAGGCGCCTTTTTCTTATCACTTCATTGGCAAACCAGAGAAGTCGCAGAAGATACTAGACACCATCTTGAATAATTTATATGGCATCGGTGAAGATGGTTTAGCACTTAGTGGAATGGATGATGCAGGCGAGATGTCTTCCTGGTATGTGTTCAGCGCAATTGGATTATACCCTTTCTCGGCAACGGATGCGGAATATATTGTTACAGCGCCACTTTTTGACGAAGTTAAATGGCGGGCCAGCAATGGTAAAATGGTTACCATTTCCAAGCCTGGAAAAGGTCGGGCAATTACTTCCATTAAAGTAAACGGAAAGAAAATTGACGGGTATTTTGTATCGCACGACGTGTTCTTAAATGGGGGCGACATCGAAATTATCACGAGGTAAAACAAAAAAACCTCTGGGTCAAATGATCCAGAGGTTTTTTGTAGTCGGGGTGGCAGGATTCGAACCTACGACCTGCTGCTCCCAAAGCAGGCGCGATACCGGGCTACGCTACACCCCGAACTTGGTATCGGTCAGTATCTTTTCCGATGCTGTGGTGCAAATGTAGAGAAATTCGCGACATAAAAAGCATCCTGTGCATATTTATTCGGCCTTTTTCGCTAAAGTATTCTATTTCAGGCAGAAAAAAATTCATAAAAATTTTTTCATCAGCCAGAAGGCGCAAACAACGGCTTGCTAAGGTGATTTGAATCATTTTCATCCATTAAAATTAATATTAACTTCAAATCAATACCCGGTGTTATTTGTTTTTGTTAATATTTTAACCTTCCAATAGCATGGCAATAAACTTGTAGCTTTTAAATTACTAATACTCGCGCAAATGCTTAAAACAATAATCCCTTATGAAAAAAATACTCGTTCCAACGGATTTTTCCGATCCTTCAGTAAACGCCGCCAAATTCGCATTAGCTATAGCCAATGTTTTTGATGGGCAAGTGGAGCTGTGCAATGCGTTTATGGTGCCTGTACAAGCACCTTTGGCCGCCCAGGTATCTCTGCCGGTTATTGATTATGATACTGTCCAGCATCAAGCGAATGAGCGCCTTGCTACAATGGCCAAAAAATTGGAAGAACAAATGGTTCATAGCTGGTTGGAAGACTCCCGTCCGATTCAATGGGTAGCTGATGGCGGATCAGCTGTAGAAGTGATTAATGCCTTGGTAGAAAAAGAACAAC
>NZ_JAZQNU010000166.1:0-5010 GCF_045627485.1 Pedobacter sp.
ATGTACCCTAATTTTGTGGGGAGTGAAGCAGTACTGGCCTCCGAAAACCTGATTTTCGGCCAGCATGCCAACGATAGGGAAGCATTTAATGCTACACTGCACCCTTTTATACGGAATGCTGTAGGGGCGATGGATTTTGGCCCGGTATTATTAAATAAGCGCCACAACCGGAAAAACACTGGTGGAATGATTAGAAAAACCACTGAAACTTTTCAACTTGCCACCGCTATTTTATTTCAAACCCCGGTTCAGAATTTCGGTATCACCCCAAATAATTTGGATGAAATGCCGGCCCATGTGATAGATTTCATGAAAAAGGTGCCTACCACATGGGATGAAACTGTACTTATAGATGGTTATCCGGGGAAATATTGTGTATTGGCACGTCGCCATAACGATACCTGGTACATCGCAGGGATCAATGCTGAGCAAAGGGATAAAACAATTACGGTTTCTTTACCAATGTTAACGGAAAACGAGGTGAAGTTATACTCAGACTCAGATAACAGGAAGCCTGTGGTTAACAAGGTACAATTGCAAAAAAGGAAACAGCTTAAAATAAAACTTTTAGCTAACGGAGGTTCAATTATCGTAGCGAAATAGTCTAGATGGTTAGTTTAGACCGCCTTTATTAACTAAAAACAGAAATTTCACCTGTAAAGCCTACGCATTAAATAAAAATCATGACACGACTTGTTAAATACGCTATTCTTTCCATAGCCCTATATTTACTAAACGCAGTAACTGTTTTAGCACAACCTGGATTTGGTGAAGCGGAGAAAATCACTTCCGACTGGCGTTTTCACTTAGGCGACCTTGACGCAAAAAAGCCGGTTAATGTTAACAGCCGCGAATGGCGCAAAGTACAATTACCTCACGACTGGAGTGTCAAACAACCCCTCAGTCCTACACTTGCCAGTGCTACAGGATACCTTCCGGGCGGAATAGGCTGGTATCATAAAAAACTTGCTATTCCACAGGATGACCAGGGCAAAAAGCTACACCTGTATTTTGAGGGCGTATACAACCGAAGTGAAGTTTTTGTAAACGGACAGTCTGCAGGCAAGCGTCCAAATGGGTATATATCCTTCGGCTACGACATTACGCCTTTCCTAAAATATGGGCAGGAAAATGAGATTACAGTTCGTGTTGACCACAGCCAGGATGCCGACTCCCGCTGGTACACCGGTTCAGGAATTTACCGCGACGTATGGCTGGTAAGGGCAAATCCAGTTCACCTTGACCAATGGGGCGTTTACGCCTTTCCGGAAGTAAAGGGCATGAAAGGTACGCTGCATGTTCAAACTGCGTTAACAAATGAATCGTCTTCCGGTGCTAAGCTCTCCGTACGCACGGAATTGTTAGACGCGCGTGGAACCGTGGTAGCGAAAAAAACTAGTCAAGTAACACTGGCGGGGGGCAACAAAACTGAACTTAAAACACAGCTCATGGTGAACAACCCAAAATTATGGAGCATCAATCAACCTGAAAGTTACACCCTGCGAACCACCGTACTTCAGGAGAATAACGTTATTGATCAGTCTACAGTAGTAACTGGCTTCCGAACTTTTACTTTTGACCCAAATAAAGGTTTCTCCCTGAATGGGGAGTCGATGAAAATAAAAGGCGTGTGTCTGCACCATGATTCAGGTGTGCTTGGGGCAGAAACGTATCCAGAGGTATGGCGCCGTCGCCTCTTAACGCTGAAGTCACTAGGTGTAAATGCTATTAGAACCAGTCATAATCCTCAGGCCTCTTCCTTATATGCGCTATGTGATGAATTGGGGCTGTTAGTCATGAACGAAGCCTATGATGAATGGGAGTTTCCAAAGCGTAAATGGCTTCAGGGCTGGAATGTAGGAACTCCCGGATTTCAGGGATCATTTGATTACTTTAAAGAATGGGGAGAAAAAGACCTGGCCGACATGGTAAAAAGAGACCGTAATCACCTTTCTATTTTTGCATGGAGCATTGGTAACGAAGTAGATTATCCGAACGACCCCTACTCTCACCCGGTACTCGCGGGAAGCAAGGAAGGTGGATTTACACAACCGATTTTTGGCGGTTATAAAAAAGATGCCCCGGATGCGATGCGTTTAGGCGATATCGCCAAGAACCTGGTAGCTGTGGTTAAAAAATATGATAAAAGCCGCCCGGTAACTGCTGGTTTAGCAGGAGTTGCCATGTCTAACGAAACCGAATACCCGGGTGCACTGGATATCGCAGGTTATAACTACACAGAAAGCCGTTACCTCGAAGACCACAAGCGCTATCCGAAACGCGTGATCTTTGGCAGTGAAAACCGCCATGACCTTAATGCATGGAAAGCTGTGACAGGCAATGAACATATTTTTGGCCAGTTTCTTTGGACTGGAATAGATTACCTGGGTGAATCTGGCCGCTGGCCTTCACGCGGTTTTTACTCCGGCTTGTTAGATTTTGCAGGTTATATCAAACCACGAGGTTATTTTCGCCAATCGCTTTGGTTGGATAAACCAATGGCCTACTTAGGCACTTACCCGCTGAAGGAAGGCGCAGCTGCAGCAGATGTATGGTCGGCACTGGAATCTGAACAAGGACAAAAGCAAGACGCGGCTCCATCTATGGATGCCTGGCCAATTTGGAATTACATGGACCGACAGTTAATTCGGGTGGTTGCCTATACCAATGCACAACATGCACGATTGGAGTTGAATGGACAGGTTGTAGGTCAAACAAAACCCTACGATGAAAAATATGGAATCATCTATTGGGATATCCCCTACGCTGCTGGAAAACTTGAGGTTGTAGGCCTTGACAGCAAAGGAAAAGAAACCATCCGCCACCAGTTACAAACCAACAAACGCCAGCACGCTATTAAAGTTATTCAAGGCAGTGAACTTAGCTTTGATGCAATGGGTGGTTTAGCACAAATTGAACTACAGGTAGTAGATGAGGATGGAATTCCTGTACCACTTTCCGACGATGAGGTTACCTGCGCTATCATTGGAAATGCCCGATTGCTTGGCATGGAAGCGGGGAACAATGCTGACATGGGTAACTATCAGGATAATAGGCAACGGGTTCACCATGGGAAAATGATTGTTTATGTAAAAACCAGTGGAAAACCATCAGATGAGATTTCGGTACGTTTTACTTCACCATGGCTGAAAGCAGCAGTGTTGCAGATCAAATTAAAGTAATCAGTTTACCATTTGATCATTTTCTGCAGCTTCTTTTAGGATTTGCCTGTCAATGTAAAAAGTGCCAAATGGAATAAGACAGGCGAGTAAAACCATCCTGGTGGTTCGCCATTTCCACTGTTTTTCAACGCCTACACTTAGCGTGCTGACCAAAAACCATAGAAATAAAATACCGTGCACTGGTCCGATCATTTTAACCACATCTGGATTTGAAGCCAGGTACTTAAGTGGCACAGCTATCCCGAGCAATATAAGAAGTGATATACCTTCCAAATAGCTCACTAACCTTAAACGTCCAATTGGTGTGTTGAAAAAGTGTTTCATAAAAATTAAATTAAAAGGTTCTTAAGTATGGTCGGCCGGCAAATGGCGAAAACGGCCAGGGTATGGCGATTAATATGACTATTAGTGCTAATATGAACCATTTTAAAATGGTCTGGTATTTATCCCGATCATGTACCATTCGTTTGGCTTTCGCCGAACCAACGGTAACCAATACTACAGCTAAAATCATCATAGCGACATGAATATACCGGAAGAATGTATGTTGATTTAATAAGCCCGCAGTATCTACCATTCTAACCGACACTATTGGGCTCTGAAAATAGAGAACCATACCAATAAGCATTTGTATTTGAGCAATTGTCGCCGTCCAATGACGTACGGCATCAGCCTTAGCCGTAAACACCTTTCTTTCCAGCATTCCCCGGTAAGCCATGTATATAGAAAAAATGAGGCTGATTAAAACCAACCATCGAAATATAGAATGAAGAGATAACAATAAAGAATACATAAGATAAGTATTTTACATACTATTTAGTATGTTTTAAGATAAAAAAAGTTATTTCAGTCCGTCCAGGTATTTTTTAAATTCGTTTAGAAATGTTGTATAGACAGCTTTTCCGTAGAGTTTACCCATATAACGTGCCCCTCCGTAGTTTGCAGAAATATATTGGGCAACGTTTTTTGCATTATGCGATTTAGACATCAGGCCTTCAGCCTGTGCATTTATAATTGCCGTCTCCACCTCCGATTGCCATAAGGAAATTACACGGATTAAGGCTCTCCGAAATGAAGGATTATGTGGGGCCATTTCTTCAATCAGGTTGACCATAGGGCATCCAAACTCAACTTTAAAGAAGGTATCTTCCAATAACAATACTTCCATCATCCTATATATATTCGCACGAGCATCACCACTGCGTGCCAGGTGCTTGTCTAAAAATGGAATCATATGAGGATAAAGCATTTCGTTAATCACCGCAAGCCCCATTTCTTCTTTATTCTTAAAATGATAAAAAAAAGCCCCTTTTGTCATCTGCGTGGTGGCAATAATATCATCAATACTTGTAGACTGGTACCCTCTTTCGTAAATTAAATCAAACGATTTCTGGATGATATTC
This sequence comes from Pedobacter sp., assembly GCF_045627485.1. Classification (GTDB taxonomy): domain Bacteria; phylum Bacteroidota; class Bacteroidia; order Sphingobacteriales; family Sphingobacteriaceae; genus Pedobacter. Next base: position 4,586 of record NZ_JAZQNU010000166.1, read on the forward strand.
ATTCGTGTTGATTGAGCTTTTGACATAAAATACTAATTGGTATGTTGCAAACATAAGAAAAAAATAAGCGGTCAATACTCATTACTACAATTTATAATTAACAATATTTATAATGAGGTGTTTAAAGTGGCTTCTATCGCATTCGTCTATGACATTATTTGCGGCAGTAAAACTTAGCGGCTTCCACGAGACGCTCCTACAAGAGCGGCGATAATGGGGCATTAACAATCAGTAATTTATACGATACTCAGATTAAAAATATGTCATTTAAATATTATCAAAATACAGTAATGCTTATGTTTGAGTATATAAGTTATTTAGTTAAATAAAAATTAAATAAGAAAACTCTTAATCTGCTGCTAGTAATAAGTGTTAGTACATCCTGCAAAAAATCTGATGTACCTCCAAAATTAGAGGAAGTGCTT
>NZ_JAZQNU010000167.1:0-4089 GCF_045627485.1 Pedobacter sp.
ATTGCAATAAATAATAAAAGAATGTAAGAAACTCCTTCCAGGACAGCAACTTTTCTAAAAATTGATAAACTATTCATATATTTAATCGTGTGTTTGGCCGAAAATACAGCAAACAAACCACTAAAAAATTTTTAATTGCCTTTTTGACATTGCATTAACTTCCAACAACCCCAGGCCTCCCCGGCTTGGTACGGCAATTAAAAGCACTGCAAATGAAGGCCTCCTCGGGGAACTAAGCAGCGCTGAATCAAAGCCAAAGATTCTCCTGCGAAAAAAAATAAAAATAAACACCTATCTCTTTACAATAACGAAACATTCTTTAACACCCAGTACCTGGAAAACTAACGTTTTCCGGACAATCGCGTCAATATGAGCTGACATGAACCTATACTCACTCCGAGTTAAGTCCAAGTTCAGTCCGAGTTGCGTCCAAGTTTTTCACTCAAAACTTGGACGCATTACAGATTTAACCTATAATCAACCTGGAATTAGGAACAGTCTATGTCGACTTTCCCTAAACGAAAAAGCGGCTGCACCATTTTTACATGATACAGCCGCTCTTCTAAAAAAATAACTAAGGGTAAACCCTAAAATAACAAAGGACAAAACCTTCTATAATTAGGTTAACAACCTACTTCTTACTCAGCGTCTCGCCAATGCGCAACAAATACTTGTTACGGTAGTAAATATCTTTAATCTTCAACAACGCTTCCTGTTGCTCCGCTTCAGGCAAATTTTCAAAGCCTGTAGTCAATGCAGAGAGTTCGTCAAATAAACCTTTCTCGATCTCATCAACCTGCATCCGCACCTCCAGCAGCTTCGCTGCATCCGGTTCGAACTCCAGGTCCATCAGCGCCTCGTTCACCTCCATCATGTCCATTAGAAACGCTTGAGGCAAAACATAGTTCTCGCCCTCCTGGATCAAACCTTTTAGTTCCAAAATGTAATGTAACCTTTTTTGCGGATCAGTCAGCACCTGGTAAGCCTTGTTGTTCATCGTCGACAGTAGCAACACTTCCTCCTGCTTCTCCTCACTTTCATTGATGTGAAAATCAGGATGGAACTTTTTACTCAGTTCATAGAACTTCTGTTTAACCACCTTTTGATCAGGGTTAAAGGTAACAGGCAAACCATATAGTTCGAAATAATCCATGTTGCGTTATTTACCGAGGAAGGCCTTAAAAATGTCGTTCCCGAGTACGAATACCATTAAAGATAATAAAATTACGAAACCAACCATCTGTGCCCTTTCCATAAATTTATCCCCAAGCGGTTTACCTTTAACCATTTCTATTAGCAAGAAAACCACATGGCCGCCGTCTAAGGCAGGAATAGGTAAAAGGTTCATAAACGCTAAGGCGATAGATATAAACGCCGTAGCGGCCCAGAATCTAGCCCAGATCCACTCACCACCATACACCTTACGCGCCATCTCCACTGGTCCGGAGAAAGCTTTGTTCGCTTGAACTGAACCAGTCAGTACTTTTCCAATACCTTTAGCATTGGTACTAAATTGTTCCCAGGCTTGATGAATCCCGATAGGAAGCGCCTGAAGTAAGCCGTAATGAACGGTTTCTATCTTTATTTCATTTAAATTCCATCCAATACCTACTGTTCCAGCCGTATCAACCGGAACGTTCAATTTCACGTCTTGGCCTCCACGTTTCACCGTAAATGCTACTTCCTTACCCTTTAGCTTTTGAACTTCTTCAGCAACGTCAACATTGTATTTTACAGGAGTATTGTTAACGGCTACAATTCTGTCGCCTTTCTTTAAACCCGCAGCATAAGCTGGCCGGTCGGCAACCACCGTGTCAACCGTTGAGGTTAACAGGGGTGTGCGGCTGATAAATTCTTCAATTCCTAAGTCTGATACCTTATTTAAAATATTGTCTGGAACCTTAATGTAAAGGGTTTTTCCTTCCCTCACCACCGTCAGGTTGGTGTTACCTAAAAGCACTTCCGGACTAATCAATTCTTCGAAACGGATCACTTTAGTGCCATTTACCGCAATCACACGGTCGCCTTTTTTCAAGCCAATTTCCTTACCTATCGAACCAGGATTAATTCCATTCTGTACCGAGCTGTTCGGAATAAAGGTTTCGCCATATTTGAACGTCAGCATCCAGAAAATAAGGATACCCACAATAATATTAACCACTACCCCACCTAACATCACTATTAACCGCTGCCAGGCTGGTTTAGACCTGAATTCCCATGGCTGTGCAGGCTGGGCCATCTGTTCAGTATCCATAGACTCATCAATCATACCTGCAATTTTAACATAACCACCTAAAGGCAGCCAGCCGATGCCGTATTCACAATCGCCACGTTTGATACTGAATAATTTTACGCCCCAGGCATCGAAAAACAAATAGAACTTCTCTACCTTAATCCCAAAAGCCCTCGCCGCTAAAAAATGTCCTAATTCGTGTAGTATTACTAATATCGATAACCCCAGTAACAACTGGGCCGCCATAATCAGTCCGCTCATATATAGTTTTAATGTTTTTTAATTAGATAAATAAATTTTACTTTGTTACCAGTTCGCCGGCAAATATACGGGTATGCTGGTCGGTTTCTAAATAATTATGCAGCGTGGGTTGTCCAACAAACCGCATTTCAGCCATACACCGTTCAATAATGTCACTCATTTCCAGGAAACCCACGCGGTCTTCCAAAAACGCATTTACCGCCACTTCATTGGCAGCATTCACAATACATGGCATATTACCGCCTTGTTTCATCGCCGAAAAGGCTAAATCCAGATTTCTGAAACTCTCATTATCGGGTGGATAAAAGGTTAATGAGGGATAGTCCAGAAAATTAAACCTTGGGAATTTGCTCTCTAACCTTCTAGGATAAGCCAGAGCATAATGGATTGGCAGCTTCATATCGGGTAAACCGAGTTGCGCTTTCATGGATCCGTCTTCAAACTGTACAATGGAATGTATTACCGACTGTGGATGGATAATCACATCAATTTGATCGGCCTCCAGGTCAAACAACCATTTGGCTTCAATCACCTCCAGGCCTTTGTTCATCATCGAAGCAGAATCGATCGTGATCTTTGCGCCCATTACCCAGTTTGGATGTTTTAAAGCCTGTAATTTGGTTACCTGTGCTAAATAATCGCGGTCTTTGCCACGAAATGGTCCGCCTGAAGCTGTTAAATAAATCTTCTCCACGGCATTCTCTTCCTCGCCTACCAGGCATTGGAAAATAGCCGAATGTTCTGAATCTACAGGAATAATCTTCACCTGGTGTTTTTTAGCCAAAGCGGTAATCAATTCTCCCGCCACTACAAGCGTTTCTTTATTCGCTAATCCAATGTCTTTTCCCGCTTCAATAGCTGCAATCGTAGGGCGTAAACCCACCGATCCAACCAGTGCCGTGATCACCAGGTTTGCTTCTGCTATACTTGCCGCTTCGCAAAGAGCATCTTCGCCAGTGAGCACTTGAATGCCGGTTCCAGCCAGGGCCTGTTTTACTTTTACATATTTTTGCTCATTACAAATCACTACCATCGCTGGCTTAAATGCTAATGCTTGCTGAATGAGTAACTCATCATTATGCATAGCCGTTAGTGCAACAACCCGATAGCGTTCGGGATTAGCCTGAACAACTTCCAGGGCTTGCGTGCCAATAGACCCGGTAGACCCTAGTATGCTTATATTTTTAATTGTCAATTGTTTTATCTCCTCTAAACGTCTTTTTGCAGACGATGTTATTTAACCCTGTATTTGTTTAAGCCATCGGCAATTTTCCTGTCGTTGGCTAAACGAGGAACTTTGTTCTGTCCTCCCAGTTTACCTTCTGCACGCATATAATTCACAAAGGCTTCTTTTTGCAGGCTCCGGATGATGAGGGGCTGCAATATTTTACCTTCAATCAGGTCAAAATAGTAAATATTTTTCTTTTGCAGGGCTTCGTCCACCTTTTTGCTAAAGCGCAACAGGTCTTCCGGCGCCTTTGAAAACTCTATGAACCACTCATGGTATGGCAATCCACCATCAGGATCGGTTACCTGTGGGGCCACCGTAAATTCGGTAATACCTACACCTTCTTCATTGGCCACGCTGAGCAAGG
>NZ_JAZQNU010000168.1:0-3844 GCF_045627485.1 Pedobacter sp.
ATTGATTACCACAATTGTAACCACAGACTGGTATAACGCCAGGATGTTGATATCCTGGAGAATAAAATTGTTCTTCAAGACCTTAGCTAAAAGCACAGCAAAAATACTAAGACCTAAGTCAATGGTAAAGATCACCCAACGAGGAACAATTTCGATTTTAGAGAACATCATTAATTTTATTTAGCATGCTAATTTAACACAATAACAGACAACGATATGAAATAATACACAAAAAGGGTGCCTTTTTAGGGCACCCTCGAAAAAGTGTTTACTATTTATTCATTTTTTTTATAAGCCTTTACAAGCTTCAATCAATAACGATTTATTATAATTAGGGCTTTTTGTACCTAAGAAATCATTTTCACCAACCACTGTAGACATGTCTAAATCAGTGATTTTACGTTTGCCAACCACTTTAGTTTCATTTTTCCAGGTTGCTCTGAAATCATACGAATTACCAATGGTTAAGGCAGTAGTTTTCAAAATACCATTTTCAGTTGTACCCAATAATTTGTATTCGCCATTTGGCGCACCGGCAGGTTTATAGAATAAATCAAAGTTAGGTACAATGATCAAACCTTTACCCGGGCAATTTACATTTAGAATCAAGGAAATGTTCTGAACCGGCACACCAGTTGGGGCTCCAATGGTAATCGTAACATTAGTACCTGCACAAGAATTGGCAAGAGCACCTTCCGCTAATAATTTACCAGTATTGTCTGTAATTCTGTATTGCGTAGCTAAAGCAGGAAGGCCGGAAATTTTAGCTACCAAACCATTACTAACCACAATTGTCCTTTTTCCGTACGATTTTGTACCGTCAGCAGAAAGTATTTCTAAATTCATTGATTGCGTACCATCGTTTAACCAAGGCGCAACAAACGTAAAAGTAGGCTCAACACAAGCTTCTGTATTTATCACATCTCCCACCACAAAAATCGTTAAGTGACTCATTGGGAAATTAACTGCCAGCTTACCTTTTGAATCCAGGGCAGCTGTACCGATCGTTTCAAAATTAAATTTACCAGTAGCCACATCATAACTGTATACAGATAATTTATCACCTGCTTTTATTGGCTGATTAGTTGCCTGAGGTCTAAAAGTTGGGTCAACCTGAATGCTGATGTTAATTGGCGTACTAAACGTTTTCACTTCAACACCATCAATAAACATCTGGATGTTAGCAAAACCGGCAGGAATAAAAAATGCAGAACCTGTTGTGCCATCAGCACCAACCACATCAGGCGCGCTTAAGCTACCACCAGGGAACATGTCAATTGAAGCCGGATCATTAGCATCATAGTTAATTGCACGAACGGTTAAGCTACTACCAGTTAAAACTTTACCAGCAGCATCTCTCATTTGCGTACCAGCAGCTACATTAATGGTAGTGGTTTGTGGCACTGTGCTTGACGCAGGCGTTTCGATGGTAGAAGCAACTGTTGTTTTACCATCAGCCGCCAAAGGCACATCTTTCGTTACTACCGTTGTTACAGGAGTAGGAACAGCAACCTTTAACATGGTTACATTTAAGATCTGGCTAAACTGGTCAACCGAAATCGTAACCGGAATATTTTTATCTTCATAACCCGCGCCTTTAACAATTACATTAAACGAAAGCGTTTTACCAGCTGTTGGCACTGCTTTAGGCGTAACCCCTAAAGTAATCACACCACTTGGCGCAAAGATCTGTTTAGTACCAGAAAAATCATAAATACTTGCGGCATCCGCACCCGTTACTGAAACGTTTAAATTTGGCAAAGTGGCACCATTAGCGTCTTTTAATATAATAGTGGTCTTGTATTGGATGACATCAGCATCGAATAATACGTCGATGTCATAAGCTGGATTCCTACAACCATTCAAAAGGAAAACTGCTAAAAGAAAAAAGCTGTATATTTTAATATTTAATTTCATGTTAATAGGTATTTTATATTATAGTGCGAAATTCAAGTTGATTTGGACTACTGGCAGAAACTGGTAATAAGACATATTTTCTTTAAACTGTTCCTGATTGCTTACGTTTTTAGTTAAAAACTTCGTACCAGTTAAAGTTGCATCCGGAGCGCCCATGTAATAGGTACCTACAGCAAAACCAACATTAAATTTCTTTGTTGGTAAAGCGTTTTCAAATCCAATTCCCAGATAGGGCGCTACCTTATTCCATTGTACACTACCGTAAAGCTCGCCCAGTTCGTTGCTCGGAATCTGGATATCACCATAGTTGTACGTACCACGGTAGCTCACTACAGCATCACCTTTAGCTTCCCAGAAATAACCAGCACCAACGGTAGCCACCACTTTGCGAGAAAAACTAGTTTCTTTTAAGAATGGGTGCCAATCAAACATGATGTGGGCATTTTTTAAGTTTACTTTTAAATCCAGGTCAGTAGGTTCAGAACGAACACTGTAAATACCGCCATGTTCAACAGGCAAAATACTTGCCCCCACACGAATACCATAATCAGGTTTTGGTTTAACCTTAAATTCCAAGCCCAAACCCTGTGTAGATGCATGTGCACTGAGGTATAACCTTGTGTTGTCAGACTGTGCATTTACCTGCACACCCATTAACAGAATAAAACTCAAGACTAAGAGAGTAAATGTTTTTTTCATCTTTAATAAAATAGATCGATTCTTCAAATAGTTAGTTAATTTATCACGAACACATTTTCATCTTAACACACGAAAACTTTCGCATAATAAATTTCCGCTAAGTTAATAATAATCACATGATTATACACATGGTTACACAGAAATTCACAAAAAAAATAATAATTTGATTTAATAAGCGTTTTTATGCCCGTCAAACACTTGCCAAACGGTTAAAAAAGCTATTTTCAGGTCAAGCAGAAGCGACCAGTTTTCCATGTACCAGATATCAGCTTCCACCCTGGCTTCCATAGACCCCTCTTCCCTGGTTTCACCACGATACCCATTCACCTGTGCCCAGCCCGTGATGCCCGGCAGCACAAAATGACGGACCATAAACTGGTCAATCAAGGCCGAATATTCCTGGGTATGCTGCAACATGTGTGGGCGCGGCCCTACCACAGACATTTCCCCTCTTAGAACATTAAAAAACTGGGGAAGTTCATCAATGCTGGTTTTGCGCATAAAAGCACCTATTTTGGTTACCCTTGCATCATTTTTACGGGCCTGCATCTTATCAGAATCACCGTTAACCGTCATGCTTCTAAACTTGTAACAGTAAAAAGGCACATTACCCTTACCAGATCGCAGCTGTTTAAAAAACACCGGGCCCTTTGATTCCCTTTTAATTAAAAAAGCCATCAATGGCACCATCCAACTCATAATAAATATCATGGCGAATAAAGAAAACACCACATCAAAAATTCTTTTAACTGTTTTGTTTGTTTTATTCTCCAAAGGTTCAGAACGGGGGCTCATCACTGGCAGATGCCCCATCATTTTCACATTTACTTTTTTTCTGAAGTAGTCCTTTACATTAGGCACCAGTTTAAAATGGATCAATTCCTGGTCTGCCAGGCGCATTAGCCCATCAATTTTATCCATGGCCTCATCAGGCAAACAACAATATATTTCCTTAATATTATGCTTTTTCACAAAAGGAACACAGTCCTGAACAGTGCCCAGGTAATTCACCTCTCCATTTATAAACACAGGCACCTCAGGCTGGTCATCAAAAAAACCAATTAAATGATAACCCCAGTGTTTATCAATAATTGATTTTAGCTCTAAGCCTACCTCACCAGCACCAACAACCACAACAGTTGTCTTTTCTATTAATAAATGTCGGTTGGACCGCCTCAGCAATAAAAAAACAACTTTTGCACCTAAAAACAGGGGGGCAAAGAACATC
>NZ_JAZQNU010000169.1:0-20791 GCF_045627485.1 Pedobacter sp.
CTTACTGCGTAAAAAGTATAACCAGGCATTGGATGTAACGCAGGAAGATGATGAACTGGATATCCTTAAACCATTGTTTGAACGGCAGGCCAAGGTATCGCATGTACCAAAAAGTGATGAATTTTTAATAGAGCTGATCCATACCCGTGATGGTTACCACCTGTTTGCCTACCCTTTTGAAGGCAGGCTTGTGCATGAAGTCATGGCAGCCTTAATTGCCTATCGTATTGGGAAACTGTTGCCCATTACGTTCTCTATTGCCATGAACGACTATGGTTTTGAATTGTTGAGTGAACAGCAATTTCCGGTTGAAAAAACCTTACTGAAGTCGCTTTTTACACCTGATAACTTGGCTGAGGATATTGTAGCCAGCATTAATGCAACGGAAATGGCCAGGCGTAAATTCAGGGACATTGCCTGTATTTCTGGTTTGGTGTTTCAGGGTTACCCTGGAAAATACACGGCAAATAAACACCTGCAATCCTCATCGGCATTATTTTTCAATGTTTTTAGCGATTATGATAAACATAACTTATTATTGCGCCAGGCCTACGATGAAGCATTTTACCAACAAATTGAAGAGCCGCGCCTGGCTGCAGCCTTACACCGCATACAGGCAAGTAAATTAATTGTGGTGACTACCACATCCTATACCCCATTATGTTTCCCCATTAAAGTGGATAGCTTAAGGGAAAACATGAGCAGCGAGGAATTAGGACAACGTATACAAAGAATGACTGCTGAAGCAGAGAAAAGACCAAGGAAGAAAAATGACCATACCCTGTAAAGGCGAAACCTTTTTGCTGTGTAAAGAAAGAGTGATCTATTGGGAAGCGAAAAAAACACTAATTATTAGTGACCTCCATATTGGGAAAGCGGCTTTTTTTCGTAAATCCGGGATACAGGTACCTACGAAGGTTGGCAGGACTGATCTGGAACGACTAAGCGAGTGTTTAACATTATTTGACACTGAGGTTCTGCTAGTTACCGGTGACATGTTCCACAATTACATGAACAGTGATGTTATTGCTTTCAAACATTGGCGGGAGCAATACCCAGGACTGCAGATTAAATTAGTCATGGGTAATCACGATGGTTTGAAGCCTGAAGAATACGAAGCCCTGGGAATCGAAGTGTATTTAAAAGAATTGATTTACGGGCCCTTCCGTTTTGTACACGACCAGCCGGACACTTTTGACCAATATTATAATATTTCGGGACATATCCATCCGGGAATAACCTTGTTTGGCAAAGCAAGGCAACAACTTCGTTTGCCTTGTTTTTTCTTTGGAAAAACCTGCGCGATATTACCTGCTTTTAGTGTGTTTACCGGTTTAAGTATGCTTAAACCTACAGAGGAAGATGAAGTGTATGCGATTACGCCATCGGGCGTCATCGCCGTTTAAAGGTCCATTTGTGCTAACAGCCGTTCAACCACAGTTTGATCTGTTTTAAAGGTAACATCAGATACCTTTAAATCTTTTAATGGGATCCAGCGAAAACTCTGGTTGCTGTTCTTTCCAAAATCAAAGGGATGGTTAGTAAAGGCCAGGTGGTCTAATGGGTGTAACTCCTTTACAAAATAATAGATACTTAGAATCTGGCTGTTGTTAAATGACGATTTTTCATAAAAATCAGTGGTATAAAAGTGTTCGAGCACTTCGATTTCGGTTGCACATTCTTCTATAAATTCACGTTTGAGGGCATCTTTCAGCCCTTCGCCAAGTTCTAAGCCACCACCCGGGAATTTACTGAAACGTTTCCCTTCTGACTGCTCATCACTGATTAATATACCGCGCTCTGGATCGATCAGCAGTCCATATACCCTTACATTGAAATAACTCATTGTTCGAAATGCTTTTTATTTTTGGTCACGTTTTCTAAGGTCCAAGGAATCTCCCCACCAAAGCTTTCATGCCTTACCGGGCATTTCTTTACTTTACAATAGTGACAACATTCATACAAGCAAGGATCAGCATGAATAAACAATTCGGTAGCGCGGCCTTTATTTTGGTTAATCAGCTTGTCAATAGCAGATATTTCCTGGTGCACCCGGTTAAGGTCGTAATAATAAGGTAAGGTAACATGGCAGTCGATGTGCAGATCTGCACCGTACTGCTGCGCCCTGAGGTTGTGCACATCAATCCAGGAGTCACTTCTGTTTTCCTGCATGATGGCGACGATATCCTTTACCAATTCTGTATTGCTCTCATCCATAAGTCCTCCCACGGATTTTCGGGTAAGGCGGTAGCCGTTATAAACGATATAGGCACCCATGACGATGGAGATAACGCCATCAAGCCAGTAGATTTTGGTGATCTGTATCAGGATAATACCTATTACTAAACCAGCACTGGAAATGGCATCGGAAAGCAGGTGTTTCCCATCAGCCTCCAGTGTGAGGGAATGGTGTTTTTTACCAGTGTTGATCAGGTAATAGGCAACCAATAAATTAATAAATCCGGTGGCAGTGATGATTATGGCACCATCGTATAGTTGTTTGATGACGTGCGGATTAATCAGGTCGTAAGTTGCCTTACCGATAATGATTAAACCAGCTATGCCGATTAATACCCCTTCTACAAACGCAGAGAAGAACTCTACCTTTCCGTGCCCGTAAGGATGGTTTTCATCTTTAGGTAAGGTAGTGAGGTAGATGCTGTAAAAAGCAAAGCTACTGGCCAGTACATTAACAACACTTTCAGCAGCGTCTGTTAAAATAGCATTGGAATTGGTTATAAAATAAGCAGTAAACTTTGCGAGCATCAATATGACACTGATGCATAAGGATACGAGTATTGCTTTTTTCTTCGGATTCAAACTTTAGTAATTAGCGTACAAAAATAGGCTTTACTGATTGAACTATGTCAAAAAGTATTATTTATTAGTTTATAATTCCGCCAGGTTCATATATTTGCTATGCAACAAAATTATATTTTGCATAGGCCTTAAATATTATGACATTTTTATCGAAAAGAATTAATAACCTCTCAGAATCACAGACCATTAAAATGGCAAAACTAGGTAGAGAACTGTCCGCAAAGGGGATAGATGTCATCAACCTGAGTTTTGGCGAGCCGGACTTCTACACACCAAAGCACGTTAAAGAAGCGGCTAAACAAGCCATTGATGAAAATTATTCATATTACACGCCTGTTTCAGGTTACCCTGAATTACGCAAGGCTATTGCAGAGAAATTGTTGAAGGAAAACGGCTTGTCGTATAACTTCGACCAGATAGTGGTATCTACAGGTGCTAAACAGTCGTTGGCAAACGTCATCCTGTGTTTAATAGATCCGGGAGATGAAGTGATTGTACCTACACCTTACTGGGTATCCTATTCAGAGATGATCAAACTGGCCGAGGGCGAAACAGTATTCATTAATGCCACCGTAGAGCAAAATTTCAAAATTACTGCAGAACAGTTAGAGGCAGCAATTACGCCGAAAACAAAGTTATTTATGTTTTCTTCGCCATGTAACCCAACGGGGTCTGTATATACCCAGGAAGAGTTAGCTTCATTGGCAGCTGTATTTGAGAAATACCCAAACATCTACATCCTGTCTGATGAGATCTATGAACACATCAACTTTGTTGGAAAACATACTTCCATTGCATCTTTTGATGCCATTAAGGACCGTGTAGTGGTGGTAAATGGTTTCTCGAAATCATATGCCATGACTGGCTGGAGAGTTGGTTACGTTGCCGCTAACAAAGAGATAGCCAGTGCCTGCGATAAATTACAAGGACAAATTACCTCGGGTACCTGCTCCATTGCCCAAAGAGCAGCGTTAAAAGCTTACCAGGATGGACTTGATACCGTACACGAAATGGTAGCAGAATTTAAAAAACGCAGGGATGTGGTTTATGACTTGTTAAAAGAGATTCCAGGCATTAAAGTAAACCTTCCTGAAGGCGCCTTTTATTTCTTCCCAGAAGTGAAATCATTTTTCGGAAAATCAGCTGATGGACATACCATTAATACCGCAGAAGACCTTTCTTTATACCTTTTAAATGAGGCTCATGTTTCTACCGTTACCGGAGAAGCTTTTGGTAATGAAGATTGCATCCGTATATCCTACGCGGCATCTGAAGAGACCTTGAAAGATGCGGTAAGCAGGATTGCTGCAGCTTTGAGTAAATTAAACTAACTAATTGTTGCTTATCCTTTATTTAAAGGAGTACCCTAGATGATAAAAAGAGCCCAATTCAATATTGGGCTCTTTTTATTTATATAGCCTTCCCTCTCATGTAATTATTGCAGACCTTTTCTATATGGGGCTACTTTTGCCATCTCATTCCGGCTGATCAAAAACAAATAACTCTTTGACAAAAAAATGATGAATTATTGAAGTTTCCGATTTACATTTGTTTAACACTGTTAAATAATATAACAGTTTGTATTATGGGAAGTAAAGAGCGGATTGCGAGATTAAAAGAAGACACCAGGACTAATATTTTAGATGCTGCCCTTGAGATAGTAAAGGAAGAAGGATGGCAGGCTTTAAGTATGCGCAAAATTGCAGATAAGATAGAATATACTGCACCTATTATTTATGAATACTTTGAAAATAAGGAAGGAATTTTATTAGAACTTACCCGTCAGGGTTATGTGATTTTAAATCAGGAAGTGAAGAAGGCCATAGACCTGGATAAAGACCCGGCTAAACAACTGGAAGATATGTGGATTGCCTACTGGAACTTTGCATTTGAACATCGGGAATTGTACCAGCTGATGTATGGTGTGGAGATGAACTGTTGTTCCCAGAAAAAAGCTTTCCCCGAAGCTGTACATGCTAATAATCTTTTTTACGATAAAATCAGAGAGGTGATGTCTGTTGAAAATCCCCATGAAGATTTTGTCTGCAGAAAATTCTACACCTTTTGGTCTGTTATACACGGATTGATTTCAATCAACCTGGTTAATAAAGGCAGAGGGCAGGATATGAACGAACAAATTTTGCATGACGCCATCAAAGGCATTATTAAATATATTAACGATTAAATCTGATTTACCGGGTTCAAGACATTGAACCCTTTTTTTACCAAACTACTTAACGGTGTTAAATAACCTATTGCCGTTATATCCTAAGTTCCTAATAAATCAATATATCATGAAACAATTACCCAATCACACCCCAGTATCTAACGCTGTTAGAAAATCTAATAACGTTATGAAGGCAATGAGCCTCCTATTAGCCATTGTTCTCTTTGCATGTAATCGCCAGGAGAAAATGCAGGTTGCCAATCCGATAGTACAGACACTACCGGTAATGGCCATCAACAACAGCAACCAAACGACTTTTCTGGAATACCCTGCATCCATTGAAGGTGCGGTAGACCTGGAAATACGCCCGCAGGTTGCAGGCACCATTGACAAAGTATTTGTTAATGAGGGTGCACTGGTACAAAAAGGACAACCGTTGTTCAAAATCAATGAGCTTCCTTACAGAGAAGCTTTAAATAATGCCCAGGCCTTATTGCAGTCGGCACAGGCAGCGGCATTAAATGCCCAGCTTGAAATAGAGAAACTTACCCCTTTAGTAGCAAACAAGGTGGTTTCAGATTTTCAGTTGAAAAGTGCCAAAGCGGCTCATCAGATAGCTTTAGCCAATGTGGCCCAAGCCAAAGCAGGAATTGGCGCTGCAAAAATCAACCTTAGTTATACTTTGATTAAAGCACCTGTAACAGGCTATGTAGGCCGTTTACCAAAAAAACAAGGCAGTTTAGTAAGTACCTCCGACCCTATTCCACTTACGCAACTCTCAGATGCGCGCGAAGTGCACGTCTATTTTTCATTAAGTGAAGATGACTTCATTAGTTTCAATGAAAAATACGACGGAAATAATGTAAACGAGCGCTTGAAAAATATCCCTGGTGTATCACTTTTACTTGCCGACAATACTGAGTATCCTCACCAGGGTAAATTGGACATGATTAATGGCCAGTTCGACAAACAAACTGGTGCCATTACATTTAGAGCAACATTTCCAAATAAATCAGGCTTGTTGCGCTCTGGAAATACTGGTAAAATAAGACTCTCCATGGTGCATGAGCAGGCTTTATCTGTACCAACCGAAGCGACAATAGAAATTCAGGACAAGATTTTCATATTCTCGGTAAGTAAAGACAACAAAGTAAGCAAACAGCCCATTACTGTGCTTGGCACAAGTGGTAACAACTACCTGGTTAAAAATGGCGTCAAAGCTGGTGACAGGATCGTATTAAAAGGCATGGAAACCCTTAAAGAAGGTGAAATCATTGAGCCAGAAACAGCAGCAGGTTTAACCGCAGTTCATATTCAAAAATAACTATCAAAATGTTTAAAAGATTTATAGAAAAACCAGTATTGGCCACCGTGATATCCGTTATTCTGGTGATACTGGGTATAATCGGCCTCAGCAAATTGCCCTTGCAGCAATTCCCAGATATCGCGCCACCGGCTGTACAAGTAATGGCACTTTATCCCGGGGCCAATGCAGAAACAGTTTTAAGGTCTGTAGCCCCCTCTTTAGAGGAGTCTATTAACGGAGTTGAAAACATGAGTTACATGAGTTCTACCGCCAGTAATGATGGCTCATTAGTGATCACGGTTTACTTTAAATTGGGAACTAATCCGGACCAGGCGGCGGTAAATGTTCAAAATAGGGTAGCTCAAGCCACCAGTCAACTGCCTGTTGAGGTGGTTCAGGCAGGAATTACTACCGCCAAACAACAGAACAGTTTGATAATGGTGGTGGATATGTATGTGGAGGATACGCTAAATTACGACCAGGCTTTTATGGCTAATTATGCGCAGATTAACATCATTCCAGAAATAAAAAGGATCCCAGGTGTTGGGCAGGCGGTAATTTTTGGTGGAAATAAAGACTATTCCATGCGTATATGGTTAAATCCAGCAAAGATGGCGGCCTACCAGTTAACCCCAAAAGAAGTGACTGCAGCTATACAGGATAAAAGCCTGGAAGCCGCACCTG
This sequence comes from Pedobacter sp., assembly GCF_045627485.1. Taxonomy (GTDB): domain Bacteria; phylum Bacteroidota; class Bacteroidia; order Sphingobacteriales; family Sphingobacteriaceae; genus Pedobacter. The sequence continues at coordinate 6,978 of NZ_JAZQNU010000169.1, forward strand.
GTAAATTTGGTGAAAGCAGTACGGCTTCGTTTGAATATGTTGTTAAGTATAAAGGAAAATTAAACAAACCAGCTAATTACGAGAATATTGCCGTGAAAACAAATGCGGACGGATCGGTTCTAAGACTAAGAGACGTTGCAAAAGTTGAATTCGGCACTTATACCTACAGTAATTTTACCCGCGTAAACGGTAAACCTGGAATCAATATCGGAGTGATGCAATTATCGGGTTCAAATTCAAACGAGATTCAGATTGCTATCGATAAGCTGATGCAAAAAGCGGCTAAGGATTTCCCAAAAGGAGTAAAACACCTCATTTTATACAATACTAAGTATTCGCTTGATATATCCATTGCACAGGTAAAAACTACCCTTATTGAGGCGTTCATCCTGGTATTTATTGTGGTATTTATATTCTTGCAGGATTTCCGTTCGACGTTAATTCCTGCTATTGCGGTACCTGTAGCCATCATTGGAACATTCTTTTTTATGCAGCTGTTTGGTTTTTCCATTAACCTGCTCACGCTTTTTGCATTAGTACTTGCCATTGGTATTGTAGTAGATGATGCCATTGTGGTGGTGGAAGCGGTTCATGCAAAAATGGAACACCAGAAACTGCCGCCGAAAGCAGCCACTATTTCTGCAATGAATGAAATTACTGGCGCTATTATTTCCATTACGCTGGTGATGTCGGCAGTGTTTTTACCAGTCGGGTTTATGGAAGGATCTACAGGTGTATTTTACAGGCAGTTCGCTTTTACCCTCGCTATTGCCATCGTTATTTCTGCAGTAAATGCCCTTACATTGAGTCCGGCCTTGACTGCCCTATTTTTAAAAGAAAATCACAGTTATGAGGCCGACCCTGCCAAAAAGAAAAGTTTTAAGGAAAAGTTCTTTATTGGATTCAATTCAGGTTTTGACAAGCTAACCAAAAATTACCTTGGCGCTTTGCGATTTCTGATCCGCTATAAATGGGTAAGTGTGGCCGGACTATTGGTTGTTATGCTTGCCACTGGCATTTTGGTTAAAAGAACACCTTCAGGATTTATCCCCTCAGAGGATCAAGGTTTTATTGCTGTTTCCTTGTCCATGCCTGTTGGTGCTTCTTTAGACCGGACAACTAAGGTAATCAAGGAACTTGAAACGAGACTTGGCGACATGGAATCCAAAAAAACCCTGATGGGATTATCTGGTTTCAACATTCTTACGCAGTCGTCCAGTCCATCCATGGGTGTATCCTTTATCTTATTGAAACCTACAGAGGAAAGAGGTGAAGTAAAAGACATCAATTTGATTATGGATGAAGTGAGAAACAAACTTTCGGGTATTAAAGGAGCCAGTTTCTTTGTTTTCACCTTCCCTACTGTTCCAGGTTTTAGCAATGTAGACGGCTTGGATATGGTGCTTCAGGACCGCACAGGTGGCAGCCTCGACAAATTCAGCGGCCTGAGTAGTAAATTTATTGGCGAATTAATGAAACGTCCGGAAATAGCAGTTGCTTTTACGTCTTTCAGGTCTGATTACCCTCAATTGGAGCTACAGGTTGATGATGAAAAGGCAGATCAGCTAGGTGTGCCCGTTAAAGATGTACTGCAGACCATGCAGGCTTATTTTGGAAGTACCCAGGCGTCGGATTTTAACCGTTTCGGTAAGTATTACAGGGTAATGGTACAGGCAGATAAAGCCAATAGAATAGATCCGACTGCCATGGATGGTGTTTTCGTGAAAAATGCTGCCGGCAATATGGTTCCCATTAACACCATTGTAAAACTGGAACGTGTTTACGGACCGGAGAATGTTTCAAGGTACAATTTGTTCAACTCCATTGGCATTAATGCGATTCCGAAACCTGGCTATAGCTCCGGAGATGCCATTAGAGCAGTGGAAGAAGTGGCAGAAAAACAATTGCCTTTCGGTTATTCATACGAATTTACGGGCCTCACCAAGGAAGAAATTTCTTCCAGCGGGCAGTCGGCCATAATTTTCACGCTTTGCCTGGTATTTGTTTATTTCTTGCTTGCTGCACAATATGAAAGTTATATTCTGCCTTTAGCCGTGGTATTATCTATTCCTGCAGGTATTTTAGGCGTATTTGTTGCTATCGGCTTAACAGGAATATCTAATAATATTTATGTGCAAGTGGCGCTGGTGATGCTCATTGGCCTGCTTGCCAAAAATGCCATCCTGATTGTTGAGTTTGCTGTACAGCGCAGGATGGCGGGAAAATCATTGACAGTTTCAGCGATTGAGGCCGCAAAACTACGTCTCCGCCCTATTATTATGACTTCCCTTGCCTTTATTGTGGGTATGATCCCCATGATGAATGCCGTAGGTCCTTCAGCTTTAGGTAATCATTCTATAAGTATCGGAGCTGCCGGAGGTATGGTGTTCGGTGTGGTGCTGGGTTTATTGCTCATTCCAATACTCTTCATTTTTTTCCAATACATTCAGGAAAAAGTATCACCACTACACGTAGAGCTCACAAAAAACACAAATCATGTAAAAGAACTTGTTCATGAAAACGAATAAATATTTCTATTTCCTCTTCCTCCTTTCGGCAGTGGCCCTGGGATGTAAAGTATCGAAGGATGTTGCTCTTCCTACAAATGCAATACCAGCTGCCTACAGGACAAGTGTGCCAAATGAGTCCATCAGTATTGCAGCCTTGCCGGTACACGAATTTATCAGGGAGCCTGATATTCAGGAATTGATAGACACGGCATTAATCAGAAACTATGATTTACAGGTGGCGCTTAAAAACATCGAAGCCGCCGAGCAGCTATTCAAACAATCACGTCTGGGCAACATTCCGGTGTTAAACATGCAAATAACAGCCAGTTCTAACCGGCCGTCAGACAACAGTTTAAATGGTTTGAGCAGCAGTCAGTTTTTAGGAACCAAACATATTGAAGACTACAATGCCGGTCTGGGTTTAAGCTGGGAAGCAGACATCTGGGGGAAAATAAAAAACCAGCAAAAGTCGGCGCTTGGGGCCTATCTACAGACAACAGAAGCCAGAAAAGCCTTACAAACCAGGATTGTAGCCAATGTGGCACAAGGTTTTTACCAGTTACTAATGATGGATGCACAGATGGAAGTGGCTAAAAGAAATCTGGAACTAAACGACAGCACACTTCGTATTATAAAAATGCAGTTTGATGTGGGGCAAGTTACTTCATTGGCTATCCAACAGGCAGAAGCCCAACAATTGGTTGCAGCACAGTTAATTCCACGGTTGGAACAAGCCATTGCCATTCAGGAAAATGCACTGAGCATTCTTACCGGCAAGGTGCCTGCTGCAGTGGTACGGCAGTCGACTCTGAAAAAAATTAGAACCCCTATCGAGTTGCCCACCGGGATCCCTGCGGCATTAGTAAGCACCAGGCCCGACGTTAAAAGTGCTGAACTGGCCTTGACCATCGCGAATGCTGAAGTGGGTATTTCGAAAGCAAATTTGTATCCTAACCTGACGATTACGGCAAGTGGTGGATTAAATGCCTTAAAAACCAGTACCTGGTTTAATGTACCTGCTTCCTTATTTGGTGTTGTGGCTGGGGGCATTACCCAGCCCATTTTCCAGCGCAGGCAGCTGAAAACCCAATATGAGCTTGCTAAAATTGACCGGGATAGGGTTGTTATCGAATTTAGGCAAACGGTACTTAATGCCACAGGCGAGGTGTCGGATGAACTGGTGAGGATCCAGAAATTGAAACAGCAGTACGACATTTCTTTGCAACGGATGAACACTTTACAACAGGCGGTAAAAAACGCCAACTTGTTGTTTAAAAATGGCTTGGCGACTTACCTGGAGGTAATTACGGCGCAAAGTAATTCCTTACAAAGTGAATTAGAATTGGCTGAAATAAAGACAAACCAACTTATTGCTGCTGTAGCACTCTACAGAGCATTAGGTGGTGGTGCAGGCACTATGTAAATACCCAAGTAACAATAAAAGCCCGAAGGTTCTTCGGGCTTTTATTGTTTATCAAACTGTTTATTTTATAGATTATGACCTGATGGCTTCTACGGGGTCTAATTTAGAGGCCGAGTATGCTGGCCAGAAACCTGATATCACACCGATAATGACCGAAATGGAAATCCCTGTCATTACATTCTTCAAATCAAGGATGATTTTCACGTCCATCGCATAGGTAAAAAAGAGGGTGATCAGATAGACTAAAAATAATCCAAGGGCACCGCCCATGAGACATAAAGCGACGGCCTCAAACATAAACTGTAATAATATAAAATAGTTTTTAGCACCGAGGGACTTCTGGATACCAATAATATTGGTGCGCTCTTTTACCGAAACAAACATAATATTAGCGATACCAAAACCACCAACTAATATGGAGAACCCGCCGATTACCCAGCCCGCAATATTCACCATGTTAAACATGACATCGAGTTGATTAGATAATATAGTGGCTTTATTTAGAGAAAAGTCATCTTCTACACCTGGTCTAAGGCGGTGAATAGCACGTAATACGCCTTGCAACTCACTTTCAACCTCTTCCATGGCAATGTGTTCTTTACCTCTTACCGTTATTTGGGGATTGTATTGTTCATTCTCTATATCGAATAACCCCCTGGCGAGGTTAATTGGAATTAACACATTTTTATCTTGCGACATGCCTAGCATGTCCTCTCCTTCTTTCTTAAACACACCCACTACAGTGAGCCGCCTGCCCAATACTTTAATCTGTTTACCTACAGCTTCCTGTCCACCAAACAGACCGTCGGCAATGTCGGCACCTAATATGACCACGGGCGCACCACTCCTCCCCTCGTTTTCCGTAAAATAACGTCCTTCCTTAAAATCAAGGTTCCATGTTCTATCATAATCCTGAGAAGCCGCGATGACGCCCACATTTTCTACTGAATTGCTTCTGTATTTAATAATCCGGTTACTGGCTGAAGCTTCAAAGGAGATACCATCAACGTTCTCAAGACGCTCGCGGAGCGCCTCAAAATCTTTAATACTAGGTTGCGGACGGTTAATATATTTCCACCATGGATAAGAATCACCGAAAAGCCACGGCCATTTTTGTATGAATATGGTTTTCGATCCTAATTTATCAACACTTTCCTGAAGTTTGTTACGCAAGGTATCTACGGCTGAAAACACTGATATGATGGTAAAAATACCAATTGTTATGCCCAGTAAGGACAACATGGTGCGGAGTTTATTCTGGCGCAAAGCGTCGGCAGCAAACCAAAAACTCTCGGTTATAAGTCTTAAGATGATCATAATTAGTATTTAGACCAAAACTAGTATAAAAGGTTACAGCCTTGATGTAGTGTTATTAAAATAAATGAAGCGTCAATTTTTTAGTACATATAATCATTATTTCTAATTTAGGAAATAAATTTTGTAATTTTGCACCCTTAATTATTACATCGAAAAACATGAAGTTATCTCAATTTAAATTTAATTTACCTGAATCATTAATTGCCAATACCCCTTCTGATCAGCGCGACGAAGCCCGCTTGATGGTTTTACATAAGGACAGTGGCAAGATTGAGCACAAAATATTCAAAGATGTTTTAGGCTATTTTGATGATCAGGATGTAATGATTTTAAATAATACAAAGGTATTCCCTGCTCGTTTATATGGCAATAAGGAAAAAACCGGAGCCACGATTGAAGTATTTTTGCTACGCGAATTGAACAAAGAGCTTCGTTTATGGGACGTTTTAGTTGATCCTGCACGTAAAATCCGCGTTGGAAATAAATTATATTTCGGCGAAGACGACCTTTTGGTAGCTGAAGTAGTTGACAATACGACTTCAAGAGGGCGTACCATTCGTTTCCTTTTTGATGGAACGGATGAAGAATTTAGAAAAAACATAGAGATTTTGGGTGAAACACCACTTCCTAAATATATTAAACGTAAAGCTACCGCACAGGATAAAGAACGCTACCAAACAATTTTTGCAAAACATGAAGGTGCTGTTGCAGCTCCAACTGCAGGCTTGCACTTTAGCCGCGAACTGATGAAAAGATTGGAATTGAAAGGCGTAAACTTTGCTGAAGTAACGTTACACGTGGGTTTAGGCACCTTCAGGTCTGTAGAAGTTGAAGATTTAACCAAACACAAAATGGACTCTGAGCAGTTCATTATTGAGGCTAAAGATGCTGCAATTGTTAATAAAGCTTTGGAACACAAAAGAAAAATCTGTGCGGTAGGAACTACTTCTATGCGTGCGATTGAGTCGGCGGTTTCATCTGGCCATTTGTTGAAGCCTGCTAACGATTGGACCAGCAAATTTATTTTCCCTCCATATGAATTCAGTATTGCCAATTCAATGATTACCAATTTTCATACACCAGAATCAACTTTGTTAATGATGGTAAGTGCATTTGGTGGATATGATAATGTTCGAAACGCATATGAGGTAGCCTTAAAAGAAAAATACCGCTTTTATAGCTATGGCGATGCCATGTTGATTATTTAATTATAGTATTTATTATAGAACAGGAGATTTAAACTTAGGTATAAATCTCCTTTTTTATTTACCAGACACTAATTCAATGAAATACTACGCTATCATTGTAGCAGGTGGATCGGGTTCCAGAATGAAGACAGCGCAGGCTAAACAGTTTCTTTTGTTAAATGACCTGCCTATTCTGATGCATACGATCAACGCTTTCCATAGGTGTGATGTGAAGCCTGAAATTGTTCTTGTACTAAACATTGATCAACACCAGTATTGGACAGAACTCTGTACTAAATTCCAGTATACTGTCCCCCACCTGTTGGTAAAAGGAGGCGAGCAGCGATACCATTCCGTAAAAAATGGACTAAAAGAAATTAAGGGAAGCGCAATTGTCGCAGTTCATGATGCTGTACGTCCTATGGTATCAACTAGCCTGATTACTGCATCATTTCAGCTTGCAGAAACTGCAGGCAACGCTATTGCTGCCCTAAGGCCAGTAGATTCCATTAGAATGGGCGAGGCAAATTCGACAAAGGCATTTAACAGGGAGGATGTATTTTTAATTCAGACACCGCAAACTTTTCAGGTATCTCAACTTAAAAAGGCCTATGAGCAGCCTTTCAGGAATGACTTCACTGACGATGCTTCTGTGGTAGAAAAGGCTGGTTTTAATATCCAGCTCATTGAAGGGGAACGGGAAAACATTAAAATAACTTATCCAATCGATCTCGAACTGGCCAGTTTATTACTTCAAAAAAAAGGCTCCTGCTAAACAGGAGCCTTTATTATATTAGGCGGCGCGATTAATCAGCTTTAAGATAATTGCAATCACAGCAATTACTAATAAAACGTGAATTAATCCACCTACGTCACCAAATCCCTGAAAGAAAAAACCAATGATCCATAATATGACTAATACTACAGCAACTAGATAAAGTAAATTTCCCATAATTGTAATTTTTTAGAGTTAATTGTTAATTAAATGATTTATCAAAGCAACAAACGCTTTCTTGACAGTTCATAAACAATCTTCGTTCCAAAAAATAAAGCCCTGGGGTTGCAGGGCTTTAAATGGTTAATCTAATATTCATCTTCGTTGAAGAAGAAATCGTCTTTTGTTGGATAATCCGGCCAAATTTCTTCAATGGTTTCATAAGGCTCGCCATCATCTTCAAGGGCTTGTAGATTCTCAATCACCTCAACAGGGGCACCGGATCTAATGCCGTAATCAATTAATTCGTCTTTTGTTGCAGGCCATGGAGCGTCTTCCAAATGCGATGCGAGTTCTAAGGTCCAATACATATGTTTTCTATTAGTTTATTCTTTTATTATTTCCGCAAAAGTATATTAAAAAACCTGATGAAAACAAAATTTTACAGTTTTTTTTTAAACCCTTGGTATCCAGATGTTTTCATCGGTATGGGCATCTAGATTCAGTTTTCGGGCCAAAACAAATAAATAATCGCTTAACCTGTTCAAATAAATGGTCATTTTTTCGTCAACAAAGCTTTCCGCCTGAAGCTGAAAAGTAAGCCGTTCTGCCCTTCGGCAAATACATCTGGCTACATGACAATAAGAAGTAGTGGTATTTCCTCCTGGCAACACAAAATGCTTTAACGGCGGCAAAACTTCATTCATAACGTCCATTTCTTTTTCAAGAAAGTCGATATCCGTAGTAAGCAGGTCAGGGATTTTCATTTTAGACTTTTCAGGGTCTGCCGCCAGTGCAGCTCCTATTGTGAACAGTCGATCCTGAATTTCTTTAAGGGTGCCTTTGTAATGGGGGGCGATATCCTGGCAGGCAATCAAGCCCACATAAGAGTTAAGTTCATCTACCGTACCATAACACTCAATTCGGAGGTGATATTTAGGAACACGAGTACCCCCTATCAGGGAGGTTAAGCCTTTATCACCGGTTTTAGTATATATTTTCATCAAATGCGTGAAAGATTAACCCATCGTTTCAAAATCGTCGCCTCTTTCTTGAAGTACGCTTAAACGTGGGGATACCGTTTTAATGTCTGTGTTTAAATAATCATTTTCAATCAAACCGTCACGCATCCTCACAATTCTGTGGGCATGCTGAGCAATATCTTCTTCGTGTGTTACCAGAATAATGGTATTCCCCTTACTATGAATCTCTTCCAGCAACCCCATGATCTCTATAGAAGTTTTGGTATCCAGGTTTCCTGTAGGCTCATCGGCTAAAATAATAGATGGGTTATTGATGAGTGCGCGGGCTACGGCAACGCGCTGGCGTTGTCCACCTGAAAGCTCATTTGGCTTATGGGTAACCCGGTTGCCTAAACCAACATTTTCTAAAGCAGTTCTCGCGCGCAATTCACGTTCGGCTTTACTAACACCGGCATAAATTAAAGGCAGAGCCACATTATCAAGTGAAGTTGAGCGGGGTAATAGATTAAAGGTCTGAAATACGAAGCCAATTTCTTTGTTCCGCACTTCAGCAAGGTCATTATCCGTCATTCGGCTAACATCAATGCCATTTAGGATATAAGTACCTTTTGTAGGAGTATCCAAACATCCTAGGATATTCATTAATGTAGACTTTCCAGAACCCGAAGGTCCCATTAACGCTACAAACTCGCCTTTATTAATACTTAGGGAAACCGATTTTAAAGCATGAATAACTTCTGTTCCTATAACATATTTCCGGCCTATATCGGTAATCTGGATTAATGCGTCTTCCATATTTTTAATTTTTAGACCGAAATCAAGGCCTTAATGTTACACCTGTTGTTATTTTTCTATGATTTTAGGCACCATAAAGAACTCTTCATTATGTTTCGCCGAATTCATCAAAGCTTCTTTCACCGTAATTTCTTGCTTCACCACATCATCGCGCCAAACATTTACTTCGGGATTCATATAAACCAGTGGTTCCACATCCTTGGTGTCCAATTCGTTAAGCTTCTCCATAAAGGTAAGAATTTTACTCATCTCCGTAATCAGATTACCAACCTCTTCTTCCTTTATTTCAATCCTTGCCAAATCGGCTACTTTATATATGGTTTGTTTATCTATATTCATCGGGTCACCAGTTTACTATTAATCAATTCAAATACTTTTTCTTTCAGCTCATCGGTATCTTCCAACGTCAGGTGCGCCGTTGGAACGGCTTTATGGATGTAAATATCGCAAATCCCCGGACTACTGCCATACTTTTCTCCGTCATCCCACATTTTTTTCCACACATTAGATAAAGTAACCGGTACAATTGGTATTTTTTTTTCAATCGCTAGGCGGAAGGGACCATTTTTGAAAGGTAATAATGATGGTGGATAATTGTCTGTCGAAATACCTCCCTCAGGAAAAATTATCAAGCTCCTTCCTGCTTCTAAATTATTTCCAGCCTTTATAAAAGCCCGAAATGCTGATAGCCTATTGGTACGACTTACGGGAATATCAATGGTGTTGAAGAAAAGTTTCAATACCGGATTGCCAAGTAGCTCCTCCTTCCCCATAAAATGGAAGTTGCCCCTTGCCAATAGGCAAAAAGCCATGATATCCAGATTGGAACTATGATTGGCACAATAAATATAGGTTTTATCAATTTCTAATGGCGCTTCGAAGCTCAGCCTGAAATATATCCCTGTAAAAAAACTGGAGCACATGCTATTGAATTTACGCAGTTTATTAAGCCATGGATAAAATGCCGGTTTGCTGGCAGCTAAATAATAAAATGGATAAAAGAGGATGAAAAACAATACAATAACAAAGATGACATAGATGCGGTGGATCCGCCTTAAGTATTTGTTCATTCCGATCAAAAATACTAAAAATAGCTATATGGTGTTGAAATTACTATTCCAAATCATTTTTTTATTAATTTCGGCCCCATGAAAGAAACGGTTGTTAGTGGGATACGTCCAACAGGAAAATTACATCTGGGAAATTATTTTGGTGCTGTCACCAATTTTGTAAAAATGCAGCATGAATATAACTGCTATTTTTTTATAGCAGATTTACACTCCCTAACGACCCATCCTACACCACAGGATCTAAATGGATATGTAAAACACGTTTTGGTAGAATACCTGGCCTGCGGAATCGATCCGGAAGCTTGCACAATCTACATCCAGTCTGATGTTCCAGAAGTGGCAGAACTGTATTTATACCTGAACATGAATGCTTACCTGGGCGAACTGGAACGAAGTGCTTCATTTAAAGATAAAATCCGCTCCCATCCCGACAACGTCAATGCAGGACTATTAACTTATCCATCTTTAATGGCTGCTGATATTTTGATTCACCATGCCACTAAGGTTCCAGTGGGTAAAGACCAGGAACAACACCTTGAAATGACCCGTACCTTCGGTAATCGTTTCAATAGGTTATATAACAAAGACTATTTTCCTGAAGCTTACGCTTTTAGTTATTCTGATAAACTGGTAAAAGTGCCCGGTTTAGATGGAAAAGGGAAAATGGGTAAATCAGAAGGTGATGGTAATTGTATTTATTTATCCGATTCGCCGGAAATTATCCGCAAAAAGGTTTCCCGTGCCGTAACAGATGGCGGGCCAACGGAAGAAAATCAAACTAAACCTGAGGCCATTCAAAACCTTTTTGACCTGATGTCTATTGTGTCTACACCAGATACACTGGCGCATTTCAACGATCTTTATAACAAAATGGCAATTCGTTATGGTGATTTCAAAAAACAACTTGCAGAAGACATGATCATTGCGAACAACCCGATTAGGGAACGTATTGAAGAAATCGCTAAAGACACCGATTACTTAAGAAAAGTGGCCAGCACCGGTGCAGCTAAAGCAAGAGAAAGTGCACAAAAAACGATCAGAGAAGTTCGTGAATTAATTGGCTTTAGACCTTTTTAGCATTAAACAATTAAGACCAAAACAACCTGTTTAGTCTGTTAAGAATAAAATATATATGCATATAGCAATTGTAGGAAATATTGGTGCTGGTAAAACTACCCTCACTGGTCTATTAGCGAAGAATTATGGCTGGGAGGCTTTGTACGAGGCGGTAGACAACAACCCTTACCTGGAAGATTTTTATGGCGATATGAAAAGATGGAGCTTTAATCTTCAGATTTATTTCCTAAATAGCCGTTTCCAGCAGATTGCCGAGATTGAACGATTAAACCGAAATGTTATTCAGGATAGAACCATTTATGAGGATGCGCATATTTTTGCAGAGAACCTTCATGACATGGGTTTAATGACCAGTCGCGATTTTGAGAATTATAAAGCCATATTCGACAACATCACATCATTTATTAAACCGCCGGATTTATTGGTTTACCTGAGGGCATCGGTTCCGACACTTGTAAATAACATTCAACGCCGGGGCAGAGAATATGAGGCAAGCATTCGCCTTGACTATTTATCCAAACTTAATGAAAAGTATGAAGATTGGATAAAAGGTTACACCTTAGGGAAATTGCTTATTTTAGATAAAGATAAATTGGATTTCACAAACAATGCAGAAGATTTAGGATCTGTAATCCAATCTATTGAAGCAGAAATTCACGGTTTGTTTTAATATGAAAATACTAGGCGTCATTCCTTCCCGTTTTGCTTCTACCCGTTTTCCGGGTAAGCCGTTGGTACAGATTGCTGGAAAAAGCATGATCAGAAGGGTTTACGAACAAGCTTCTAAATCAAACCTTCTCCATACAGTTGTGGTAGCTACAGACGATCAGCGCATTGCAGATGAAGTTAAAAGCTTTGGCGGCCGCTATATCTTCACCAGCGATACCCACCAAAGCGGAACGGATAGATGCGCCGAAGTCGTTAGCCACTTTCCTGAAATGGACGCAGTGATTAATATTCAGGGTGATGAGCCTTTTATCGACCCCGAACAAATAGATTTAGTAGCCAGGTGTTTTTCCGACACCAATGTACAACTGGCGACGCTGGTTAAGGCAATTACAAATACTGAAGACCTGTTTAACACCAATATTCCAAAGGTAGTGTTCAATAACATGCAGGAAGCCATTTATTTTAGTCGGCAAACCATTCCCTTTTTAAGAAATCAAGTGCCAGAACAATGGTTAACTGCACATCCCTATTATAAACACATTGGCATTTACGGCTATTCAGCCGCTACGCTTCATGCCATCACCCAGCTTCCACCATCGAGTTTAGAAATGGCAGAAAGCCTGGAACAATTACGTTGGCTGGAAAATGGGTATAAAATTCAGGTAAGAATCACCACACTGGAAACCATAGCGATCGATACTCCTGAAGACTTGAAAAAGCTTCCTTAAAACATTAAACTGTGTTTGGGGGTTATTTGAATATTACTTATGAAAAAAATAACGTTCACATTAACAGCATGTATACTTTTTCTTGCCGCTTGTTCTACTAAGCCTACTTCTGACACCAAAGAGGTTACAACCGTTAAAACCATTAATAAGTCATTTAGCGACACCACTACACTTGACACCTTTGAGGTTACCCTTAGTGGAAATAAACCTAAAGACATGTTGCTCACCTTTAAAATAAAGAATAATGAAGGTAAAGAAATCTACGAGCAGGTGTTGCAGGCTTCTGATCTATTGGACAACTATAAGGAAACCGTTGACTTAGGCAAAGAAAAAATGCAACGTGACTTTATGTTGCAGGAATTAAACTACTTCCTGGATGAGGAAAACTTCCTGGAACCGGCAGTGACACCTAATGAAACTGCTGATCAATTTACGCCTAACCAAGCCTTTTACAATGAACTTAAAGGCACAAATTTTAATGGTTTCAAATACAGAATTAGTAGGGAAACGAAAATCTATATCGCCTGGTCTGAAAAAGATAAACGAGTTAAAATCTATTATAAATGCTGTTAAAAGGGCTTAGTGTAATGTATAACCGAAGCCACCTCTTTGCTCAAAAATCATATTCCAGTTAGATTTAACAAGATTGTTGCAACAACCCAGAATAACCAGCTTCCATCTAAAAAAGATTGCAAAATAAATATACTGACTTTCAGCGCTTTATATAAATACAATAAAATTGTTTTTATATTGTCAAAATATATCCCTAACATTATAAAAGCGTTAGCTTAGTGTAACGCGAAACAATCACCTAAACTCAAATATTCTAACCAAATATAAGTTAAAAAAAGAGCCTGATATTTTCAGGCCTTTTTTTTTGAGCAGCCTCCCAAGTATAGATGGCAACGCTTTTATATATTCAAAAACCCCTTGGAGTTTCCTTTTATTTACTAACTTTGTATCCCGTACAAAAACGATAAGAAATGCCATAAAAAGGCACTTCTCTCACACAAATTCGCAAACATGACTAAGTATATTTTTGTTACGGGCGGTGTTACTTCCTCCTTAGGAAAGGGCATCATCTCCGCTTCATTGGCCAAACTTTTACAAGCAAGAGGCTA
>NZ_JAZQNU010000170.1:0-9380 GCF_045627485.1 Pedobacter sp.
TTGTCACTTACTCCGGCATTGTGTTCGATCATGTTAAAACCGATGAAACTGAACAAAGAATCGAAAGGTTTGAATAAATGGTTTTATAAATTTAACATGTGGTTTGCCCGTGTAACCGCTACCTATTCTGAAGGCGTACGCTGGTCTTTGAAAAAAGCACCAATGGTAATCATCTTACTGGTATGTTTGTATGTAGGTACTTTGGCGATGTTTAATTCAAAGCCAACTGGTTTTATTCCGAGTGAAGATGCAGGGGTTTTTCTGATGGGTGTAAGTTTACCCGAAGGTGCATCATCTGGCCGTACAAACGCTTTTGTGGAAAGAATTACACAAACGATTCGTAAGGAAAATCCAGACGTGAAAAGTATTGTTTCCATTTCTGGTATTAACATTCTAAACTCTTCCTTTAAATCGAATGCGGCAACGTTTTTCGTGCAAATGAAACATTGGGACGATCGTAAGGTGGTGGTTTCAGAAGTGATTGCAAATGTGCAGCGCGCTTTCGCAGGTGATAAAGAAGGTAATGTATTGGTGGTACAGCCACCACCGATTCCAGGTTTAGGTAACAGTGGAGGATTCAGCATGCAGATTCAGGAACAACAAGCCGGCGACATCAAAAAGTTCGAAGGTGTAGTTGGAAAATTTCTGGGTGCAGCAAACCAACGTCCGGAGATTGCCATGGCCTATACGTTGTTTAGTGCGAATACGCCAAACTATAAACTTTCTGTTGACCGGGAGCAGGCTAAAAAAATGGGTGTTTCGGTTGGTGCCATCTACAGCACCATCGCTACTTATTTCGGTTCGAGTTATGTGAATGATTTTACTAAATACGGCCGGAACTTTAGGGTGGTATCTCAAGCAGATACGATGTTCAGAAAGAATATTGAAAACCTGAACAACATCTACGTTAAAAATATGAACGGCAATACCGTGCCTTTAAGTAGCATGGTTACCTATAAGAAAATAGAGAATGCGTCGATCATTAATCACTATAACCTTTTTAGGTCTATCGAAATTAGTGGTGCTGCAAAACCTGGATACAGTAGTGGTGAGGCTTTAGCTGCACTACAGGAAGTTGCTGCGCAAACTTTGCCAAACGGTTACAGTTATAACTTTTCTGGTTTGAGCTTGCAGGAACAAGAGGCGGGTGACAGTACAACATTAATTTATACGTTGATCGTTATTTTCGTGTTCTTGCTACTTGCTGCCTTATATGAAAGCTGGTCTGTACCTTTTTCTATTTTACTGAGTGTTCCTTTAGGTTTGTTTGGTGCCATCCTGGCCTTGATCTTCCTGCCTCATTTAGATTTAAACATCTACGCGCAGATTGGTTTGATTACCTTAATTGGTTTATCAGCGAAGAATGCGATTTTGATTGTAGAGTTTGCTAAAGAGCGTGTGGATTGGGGAATGCCTTTGATTGCAGCAACGATTGAAGCGGTTAAGCTAAGGTTGAGACCTATTATCATGACTTCCCTGGCATTTATTCTAGGTATTATTCCTTTGATCCTTTCCTCGGGTGCTGGATCAGCTTCCCGTCAAACCATTGGCTGGACCGTAGCAGCGGGTATGCTTTCTGCAACCATCCTGGCGCTGTTTATTGTTCCGGTGCTTTTTGTGCTGATTACTAAAATAGCTTATGGTAAAAAGAAACTAGCCGAATTAGAAGCTGGTTACAATCCGGAGGATCATAAAGATACCCTGCACGCCGACTAAGTTTATCGGATAACAGGTTAAAGTCCCTATCTAATCAATTAGATAGGGACTTTTTTTGTGTTTTATTTTTTCATGGAAAAATTATCATGCTGAATTTTATGTGTTAATTTAATTCGTTTATACCGTCTATATTTTTAAATTAGCTTAACTTAAAATAAAAAAACCGTATGAAATTTTTCTCAATTATTCTGTTACTAACGGCAATCACATTCTCAGGATTTTCCCAAAATAAAGATGCTATTGTAGGCAGATGGGTTAATCCATCAGGAGAGGCACACGTGGAAATCTTTAAAAAGAACGACAAGTATTACGGCAAGATGGTGTGGTTGAAGAACCCCAGAGACGAGCAGGGTGTAGCTAAAACAGATGCAAAAAATCCGGAACCGGGATTAAAATCACGTCCGCTTTTAGGCCTGGAAATGCTAAAAGACTTTGTTTATGACGATGGTAAATGGACTGATGGAAAAATCTATGATCCAAAATCGGGTAAAACCTATAGCTGTAACATTACGTTGAAAGATAATAACCAGATCAGTATTCGTGGTTACATGGGTATCTCGTTGATCGGTCGTTCTGAAACCTGGAAACGTGTTAAATAAATGAGATTCCTGTCTTTATTATTCTTCCTTTGGCCAGCAGTTGGCTTTTCGCAAAACTATCAGCTGGTGCCTCTGCCACCAGGCCCTAAAACAAGTATCCGCGGTTTGTCGGTCGTGTCAGATCAGGTAGCCTGGGTAAGTGGTAGTCATGGTTATGTGGGTAAAACTACAAACGGTGGGGCTACATGGCAATGGATGCAGCCTGAAGGTAAGGAAAGTCTCGATTTCAGGGATATCCAGGCCTTTAACAGCCAGAAAGCAATTATTGTTAATGCTGGTTCACCGGCGAATATTCTGGTGACCTTAGATGGTGGCAAAACCTGGAAAACTACCTACCATAACGCGGATCCGGCGATTTTTCTTGATGGCATGGATTTTTGGAATGCAAACCAAGGTATAATCTTCGGTGACCCTATTGAGCATCACATGCAATTGTTACGGACGAACGATGGGGGAATGAGCTGGACCAACATCTCTGATCGGCTAAAGTTAAATATGGCTGAAGGTGAAGCTGGCTTTGCGGCAAGTGGCACCACCATTAAAGTGCTTGGCAAGGGCAAAGTATGGATTAGCACCGGTGGTATTGCTTCGAATATTTATTATTCAAAAGATTATGGCCAACATTGGAGCAGGTATCCCTTACCGATCTGGTCGGGTGCTAATAGTACCGGCCCATTTTCTATGGATTTTTTAAATGAGCAACAAGGGATCGTAGTTGGGGGAGATTACTTACAGGACGAGTTAAACACCAACAATATTCTGTTAACCAGTAATGGGGGTAAAGAATGGAAAAAACCTAGGGTTCCGGTTACAGGTTACCGCTCGGGTGTGAAGTACATTAACAAGCGTTTGTGCATTGCTGTAGGCACCTCAGGGGTGGATATCTCTACAGATGGCGGACAAACGTGGAGATTGTTGTCAGAGTTAAGTTTTAATGCCGTAGGCGCCTCTAAAGACGGTAAACTTGTTTTGCTGGCGGGCGGAAATGGATTGATCTATAAACTTAAATAATTAACCGGGCCGTTTATGTTTTAAACGGCCCGGTTTATCATTAGATTTTCTTTAACTTTTTAGTTTCTGCAGAAACTTCTTCTTTAATACTGATCGCTGCGCCACCACCTGGAGCCAGCGGTTGTTTCAATACGCTTTTCGAATTGACCAATACTTTGCTGATGGCATAACTTTGTGGGTTTTTATCGTAGCTGGCGGTTTTTCCGTCTGCATAAATAGTAGCCACATAAGTTTTACCTTTTGGCAGGTAATCGAATCTGATGGTTGCAGTTCTTGCATTTTCATCGGTAATGGCACCAATGTACCATTCGTTTTTTCCTTTTGCTTTACGTGCAATGGTGATGTAATCGCCAGGTTCTGCTTCAAGCATGTAGGAATCATCCCAATCTACAGCCACATCTTTAATGAATTGGAATGCATCAAGGTGTTTGTTGTACGTTTCAGGTAAATCAGCAGCCATTTGCAGCGGGCTGTACATGGTTACGTATAACGCCAGTTGTTTAACCAGTGTAGTGTGTACAAAGGAATCATTATCCGGGTTGTAAGCACTAATTTTAGTCTGAAAAATACCAGGCGTGTAATCCATAGGTCCACCTACCAGGCGGGTAAAAGGTAAAATAGTGGTATGGTCGGCATTGTTACCACCAAAAGACTCATATTCTGTTCCTCTTGCAGATTCGTTAGCCAATAAATTTGGGTAGGTTCTGTTTAAACCTGTCGGTCTAACGGCTTCATGTGCGTTAACCATAATTTTGTAGTCAGCAGCCTTGGTGATGGCATATAAGTAATGGTTGTTTAACCATTGACCGTAGTGGTATTCGCCACGGGGAATGATGTCCCCTACATAACCACTTTTTACAGAATTGTAACCGTTCGCCACCATAAACTTATAGGCAGTATCCAAATGACGCTCATAATTGCGTACAGAGCTGGAGGTTTCATGGTGCATCATCATTTTAACACCTTTGGACGCCGCATAACGGTGTAATTCTTTCACATCAAAATCAGGATATGGTGTTACAAAATCAAATACATAGTCTTTTGTTTTACCGAACCAGTCTTCCCAGCCTACATTCCATCCTTCTACCAGTACTGCGTCTAATTTATGTTCTGCGGCAAAGTCGATATATTCTTTTACATGGGCCGTGTTGGCAGCATGTTTCCCATTCGGTTTAAGTTTGGTGTAATCTGTAACGCCTAGTTGTATACTCTCTACGTCGGTATAAGCCCAGGTGCTTTTACCGGTAATCATTTCCCACCATACACCAACATATTTAATCGGTTTGATCCAGGAAACATCTTCAAATTTAGTAGGCTCATTTAAGTTTAATACCAATTTAGAAGCTAAGATATCCGTAGCTTTATCACTAACGATGATTGTTCTCCATGGCGAATGGTGTGGGGTCTGCATGTAACCTTTGTCGCCAACGGCATCCGGTGTTAAAAATGACTCCAGGATCATGTTTTTATCATCAAGGTTAAGGTGCATGGTTGAGTAGTCTACCAGAGCTGCTTCGTGAATGTTAATGTATAAACCATCCTTGCTTTTCATCATCAATGGCGTTTGCAAACCTGTAGGAGAGAAAGGTGTTTGTGATGCGTTTGGGGTAACGGCGGCTTTCATCTTTCCCCTAACCTCCGATAGGTTAGTGGTCATTGTGCTGTATTCCTGTGTGTCATAATCGCCGGGAAGCCAGAAGGCCTTATGGTCTCCATGTAGAGCAAACTGTGTTTTCTCTTCCTTGATAATAAAATAATTCAGGTTTTTTTGTGATGGAAATTCATAACGGAAACCTAAACCATCGTTGAATAACCGGAAGCGTATTTTGATCGCGCGGTCTTTCTGTTCCTTTTGAGTAAGTGTGACAACCAATTCATTATAATGATTGCGAATGTTCTTCTGTTCTCCTAATACCGGACTCCAGGTTTCATCGAAAGAACTGGTTTGAGTATCGCTGATGGTAAAACCGTCCAGCATGGATGCAATATCTTTGGTTTCAATACCCATTGTGCTAGGTTTGATTACCGCGATATTTTTATAAGTTAACTGGTAGGTTGGAACACCTTTCCCGGATACGTTAAATTGCAATATAAAGTGCTTGTCGGGCGACTGTAGTATTTGTGCATTCACAAATAAGCCACAGGTGACTAACGATAATGTTAAAAAAAGTTTACGCATTTGTGTGTGTATTTATTATTGTAGTGTAAAGTATAATTGTATGTAAGTGATTATTGGATGTTGAGGATGGTCTTTGCAAGGCTGATCGCTTGTGGTGTGCCTGTATGTTTGCCTGGCTCATCAGAAAGTTTTACTACTTCCGTCCACTCGCCATCCTGTGGCTGTGCATCAGTCATTTTAATGAC
The DNA here is from genome assembly GCF_045627485.1 of Pedobacter sp. GTDB lineage: Bacteria > Bacteroidota > Bacteroidia > Sphingobacteriales > Sphingobacteriaceae > Pedobacter. The sequence continues at coordinate 5,691 of NZ_JAZQNU010000170.1, forward strand.
AATGTTCATAGGGGCGGGGCCGACATCGTTGGTCAGGTTGGTACCAATGCCAAAGGAGATTCCTATTTTGCCCTGGCAATAAGCTACAATACTTGCAACTTTATCATAATTTAAGCCATCTGAAAAAATAATTGTCTTTGTTTTTGGATCGATGCCTAGTCTGTTATAATGAGTGATGACTTTATCCGCAAACTGTAGCGCATCTCCACTGTCGTGACGCACCCCATCAAACAGTTTGGAATACATTTTATCGAACTGCTTAAAGAACACTTCTGTTGTATAGGTATCAGATAGGGCTATACCTAAGTCGCCACGGTATACTTCTACCCAGTGTTGCAGCCCCATGGCATTGGCCATTTTGAAGCCATAACGTGCGGCATGGAACATAAACCACTCGTGTGCATGGGTTCCAATGGGCTTTGTTTGATAAAGCATGGCCATGTGCACATTGCTGGTTCCAATAAATGCACCCTTTCCGTGTTCTTTTAAGGCGCTTAAAGCAAGTCGCTGCACATCGTATGCGTAACGGCGTCGGGTACCAAAATCGGCCACAGTGACTCCTAAACGCACAAAACTTTCTATTTTTCCCCGTGTAATGGCAATCACTTCCTCGTCACTGATTCGTACTGCATGATTCAATTTGTAATAAAGCTCACTGATCATTGACATGAGTGGTACTTCCCATAGGATGGTGCGGTACCAGAGGCCCTCAATATGTACTTCGAGCTGGTCGCCATGCTGTTCAATGTTAACTTCTTCAGGGTTAAAGTGATAACCTTCCAGGAAATCGAGGTACACCGGGTCCAGGTAAGGGCAGTTTTCCTGTAAAAACTGCTTTTCTTTCACAGTTAATCTTAGGGAAGCCATGTCATTTACGGATGCTCGCAGTGCTTTGTCAAAATCATGAGGAAAAGTGTGTTTCCCTCGGTTTATGAAAGCATAACGTGCTTTTGCGCCAGGAAACAACTTAATTACACCCTGCTGCATGGTGAATTTATAGAAGTCGTTATCGAGAATGGAAGTAAGCGAAAAAGTTGGTTTCATCTGCATATCCTGTGCGAAAAGCCCAAAGATAGGGTTTTTGAGCGGCATGTGGGGAAAGGCAAGGGTGCATGGGGTGTTGTTCAAACAAAAAACCCGGTTGCTCAGCAACCGGGTTTTTCTCTTCGTAGAACAACGTAGGCCTGATTACCAGGTTTTTTTGGTGGTATCAGTAGTTGTAGTGTCTGTTTGGCTTTTGTCCTTTTTGTCTTTTTTCTTCATGGATTTATCTTTCGTTCTTCCAGTAGAATCTTGACGGGTAGTGTCTTGGGCGTAAGTAGCAAAGGTAAATGCCGATAGTAAGGCCATGATCATTAGCTTTTTCATAGTTTTTTAATTTATGGGTTAAATGTTCAACCATCTCTTGAGTAACATCTTGGTTTTGCAAGCAACTTTAAAACGGCTGATTTTGTTTCTCAGATATACTTATGAAAATTTCGTGCCATTCCAGAATTACACTTCTAATGGGATAGCGGTGAAAAACGGGCCCAGTGAACAGGATTCTACTTTTTATCGATCTTCTGTCCAATGACAATAATAAAAATACGTATATATACCTTATGAAACCGTGTTTAGTACTCTTCTTCTCCGGCTGTATACCTTGTTACTCAGGTGTTTAACGACTTCAATTGCCGTCACCCCCACAACGGTCGCAATCAGTACCATTTCCATAGCTACCCAGCTCAGGCAAGTGGTTTTGAAAATCCCCTGAAGCAGGGGCATATATACAATTAACAATTGCAGGATTACCGTACCAGGTAGTACCCATAGCAATCCCGGATTTGAAAAAAGCTTTGCCCTAAGTATGGAGTGGTAGGTTATACGTACAGACATGGCGTTTCCCAGCTGGATAAAACAAAGTAAGGTAAATACCATGGTTTGCTGTGTACGGAGGTCGAATCCATTCTTTGCAGCCCAGAACTGTACCGCTAGTACTACCAAGGCCATTAACACTCCGGTAATTAAAACTTTTATTAAGATGCCCCCGGCAAATAGACTCTCACCTGGCGGTCTGGGTGGTAGTTTCATAATGTCCTTTTCTGCGGGTTCAGCAGTAAGAGCCAGCCCCGGTAAACCATCGGTCACCAGGTTAATCCACAAAATGTGAATGGGCAGCAAAGGCATGCCCAGTCCCGCAAACGGCGCGATGACGATGGTCAGAATTTCTGCCAGATTGCAGGAAAGCACGTATAAAATGAACTTTTTGATATTCTCATAAATTCTCCGGCCTTCTTTAACTGCTTTTACAATAGTAGCAAAATTATCATCCAGCAAAATCATGTCTGCAGCTTCCTTTGATACATCCGTTCCGGTGATGCCCATGGCGATACCAATATCGGCCTGTTTTAAAGAGGGCGCATCATTTACACCATCGCCGGTCATGGCCACGAACGCACCGGTTTGTTGTAATGTTTTTACAATTATTAACTTCTGCTCGGGTGATACCCTGGCATAAACGGCAATATGCTGTACTTCCTGTCGAAAGTTATCTTCAGATAGCTCACTGAGTTCTGCACCGGTAATGATGCGGTTCGCTGTGTCATCAATCATTTCCAACCGTTCGGCAATGGCATGTGCCGTGAGGGGCTGGTCGCCGGTGATCATCACCGTTTTTATCCCGGCATCTTTACATTCTCTGATAGCGGCAATAACCTCTTCACGGGGGGGATCGATCATAGCGACCATACCAAGAAAGTTGAGGTCCTTTTCAAGCTCATGGTTAAATGTAGCAGGCTTTTCTTCAAGCACCTTATAAGCAAAAAACAATACCCGTAAACCTTCGGTGGCCCATTCCCGGTTTATTTCCAGCCAACCTTCGGTTTTATCTTTATAATCATTAGCCAGCACTTCGGTTATTTTTACAGGTGCACCTTTACATAGAAGAATCCATTTATCTCCGTGCTGGTGAAAGGTGCTCATACGCATCCGGGTAGAATCGAATGGAAGTTTTTGCACCAGGGGAAAGGCATGGTCGACCGTTCTTTTAGACAGTCCTTGTTCCTGGGCGAAATATACCAATGCGGTTTCGGTAGAATCACCCAGGATATTACCGTCGTCAGAAAACCGCACTTCATTGTCGAGCATCATGGCGATATTCAGCATGTCGCCTTCCCCTTCAACAGCATAACGATGTTCGACCTTCATTTTATTTTGTGTAAGTGTACCTGTTTTATCACTACAGATATAGCTAACAGAACCCAGCGTTTCTACGGCAGGTAATTTTCTCATCAATGCCTTTTGTTTCACCATTCGGCTGGCACCATTGGCTAAAGCAATGGTAACTACAGCCGGTAAAGCTTCGGGTAGGGCAGCTACCGCTAAAGATAATGCGGTTAGAAACATTTCCAATGCTGGCTGGCCCCGAGACAAGCCCATTCCAAAGACCACTAGACAAATAAAGATGACCACTACGGCCATTTGTTTGCTAAATTTTGCCAATCGTTTTTGTAGTGGGGTCTGCTGTTTTCCTACATCGAGCATCCCGGCAATCTTACCTATTTCGGTATTCATACCAGTGCTGGTTACAATTGCTTTTGCGGAACCGTTGCTCACAATGGTCCCTTTAAAAACCATGTTCAGCTGATCACCGGGGCTCGCATTCGCCTCATCAATAGGGTCTGTAATTTTATCGATCGAATGGCTTTCGCC
>NZ_JAZQNU010000171.1:0-3132 GCF_045627485.1 Pedobacter sp.
GACTTACAACCGACCAGCCTTTTATTCCGATGTACTTTCCTTATAATGTGGAATTAAATAAACAGGGTGCCCCTGATTTTAAAGCGAGTTTGGCTCAAATTGCCAAAGGCCAAAAAATTGACGATGCAGAAAAGGCAGCGAGGCTTGATCCTCAGGTTAAAATTATCGACACCAGGAAGTCTGAAATTTATAAAAAACAGCACTTGGATATTCCGCTCCAAAGTACGCCACGATTCCGACACAAAGTACGCCACCCATTCCGAGGCAAAGTACCCCAGTATTCCGTAGGAAAGGTTACCAATTATTCCGAGGCAAAGTACGCCACTTTGTTAAAGAAGCCATATTTGTAAGGGGCTGACATTCCGACACAAAGTACACCACTTATTCCGCGCCAAAGTATACCACTAAGCAGTGTTTAACCGCCAGTTACGCTAAGTTTGGTTTGTAACCAAAAACCACTTGCAGTATGGCAAATAAGCTACTTAGTATGCATAAGATAAGACAGATACTTTTATTCCTTGAGCGCGGTGTTTCCCAGCGGGCTATCGAGAAGGAAATAAAGACGACAAGAAAAACAATTGCCCTCTACCTGCAAAAGTTCCAACAAACCGGGCAGGAGTTAACCGAACTTTTGAAACTTCCAGACGAACGGTTGGAACAGATTCTTGGCTTGCATAAGCCATCTGTACCACAGGATGCTGACCCCCGCAAAGCTCATTTCATCAGCCAGATCATGTACTTTAACAAGGAACTTAGCCGTACCGGGGTGACCCGTTTACTGCTTTGGGAAGAATATATTAAAGAATATCCTTCAGGCTTTCAGTATTCCAGGTTCTGCGATTTACTGCAAGACCACATGAAATTGAACAATGCAGTGATGCACTTTGTTCATACCCCGGCAAAGCTTTTGGAAGTAGACTTCGCAGGTGATGTCTTACATTATGTAGATCCTTCAACAGGAGAACTTATTGCCTGTCCAGTGTATGTTGCTGTACTCCCTTTTAGCGGTTATGGTTATGTAGAGGCTCTTCCTGACGCCAAACTGCCTCAAGTAGTAAAGGCTCTGAATCACACCATTAACTATTTTGGAGGAGTGCCCCTAACTGTAAAATCAGATAACATGAGACAGTGGGTCTCTAAAAGCTGTAAATACGAACCGGTATTCACTGATATGCTGGAGCAGTGGGCAAACCATAATAATATTGCTTTACTGGCTGCACGTCCCTACAAACCAAAAGACAAGCCATCGGTTGAGAACAATGTAAAGATCACTTACAGGCGTATCTACGCAGCACTACGTAACCAAACTTTCCATAGCCTGTCTGAACTCAACAAAGCGATCAAAGAAAAACTCGACAAGCACCACCAGCTGAACTTCCAAAAGAAAACATTCAGCAGGCAAGAACTCTTTGACAGTCAAGAAAAAGCATTATTGCAACCGCTACCCGAATCCGCCTATTCCATACGACACTACACCAAAGCAAAAGTGCAGAAACATTACCATGTGCTGGTGGGCGAAGACGGCCACTTTTACTCTGTTCCATACCGTTACATCGGTAAAGAAGTTCGGATTGCCTATGATCAGGACACCGTTGAGATCTATTACGAAGGTCAAAGAATCGCTATCCATACCAGAAATTACATCAGCCATGGTTATAGCAGTATCAAAGAACATATGCCTGAAAGGCACCAGGCAATTATCCGACAACGTGGATGGAGCCCTGAATACTACTTGAAAAAAGCAGAAGATAACGGACCGAACACTTTAAGGTTCTTTAAAAAGCTAATGGACAGCAAACTGGTGATCGATCAGTCTTATACTTCCTGCACCGGGCTGCTGAGATTAATGGATGCTTACGGCTGTGTTCGTATGGAAGCAGCCTGCAAAAGGGGTTTAAGGGGACACAAGTTCAGTTACACCGCGATCAAAACGATCCTGGATAATAAAATGGATCTGTTGGAAGAAGAAAGCATCAAAGAGTTTCGTATTCCTGCCCACAATAACCTCCGGGGCCCTGAATCCTATAATTAGTCAAATACATATATCCTAAAAATGAATACACAAAACACCGTAGAACAACTCAAAACACTTAAACTGACTGGAATGGCTAAACGTTATGAGGCCGCATTATCATTGCCTGTCCATGAGCTGCAGGATGTCCATGCTTTGATCGCCATGATCACCCAGGCAGAAATGGAATACAGAGATTATTCCCGAACCCAGAAGTATCTCAAGGCCAGTAAGCTCCGCTATCATGCGCTGCCTGAAGATATACTTTGTAATGCGGAAAGAGGTATTACAAGAGAACAGGTGCTAAGGCTTTCTGATGGTATGTTTATAGAAAAAGGTGAGAACGTATTGATCACCGGTGCCACCGGATGCGGTAAATCTTTTCTGGCCTGTGCCCTGGGGCGCAGTGCCTGTTTGCTGGGTTACCGCACCCAGTACTTCAGTATGAACAAATTCCTGGATGCACTGGCTCAGGCCAGGCTCGATGGATCTTACCTTAAATGGATCAAGGGTATCTCCGCAAATAAGCTGCTGATCCTGGATGACTTTGGACTAAAGGCTTTGAACAATGATGCAAGAATTGCACTGCTGGATATCCTGGAAGACAGGTATGGAAACGGCTCAACAATGATCACATCGCAACTCCCGGTGGATAGCTGGTACAATTTTATTGATGAGCCAACGCTCGCTGATGCTATTATGGACAGACTGGCAGCTTCTGCACATAGAATAGCGCTTACAGGTAAATCTTTGAGAAAGAAAAAAAATCATTAAGTTTGAAAATATCACACTTACTTAGTGGTGATACAGGCCGGTCTGGCTGGCGTACTTTGCTCCGGAATAAATGGGGTACTTTAGCGCGGAACACTGGCGTACTTTCGTCGGAATATCTAATAATAGCAATGTTGCTCAATACCGGAGGAATTTATGTTCTATACCTGACGCCATTATACATTGCGAGTTTTTCACATCCCTATCTGCATCACTTGATTCATTTTCATTTCCTTGCAGCCGGTTATCTTTTTTCATGGTCACTGATTGGCCTAGATCCAGCACCTAAACGTCCAGGTCTCCAATTACGAATGCTTATATTATTCATCAGTATAGCTGCTCACGCATTC
>NZ_JAZQNU010000172.1:0-49373 GCF_045627485.1 Pedobacter sp.
ACCCTTTTATAATGTGAATGGGCCACAAGATTCATAATATCTTCTTCGAGGTTAGCGCCTGTACAAGAAATGATGGATACTTTATCGTGACGAATCATTTCCGCTAAAGAAATACGCAATTCTGCTGTACTCATCGCCCCAGCAAGGGTAATCATCATTTTTCCACCCTCATCTAAATGTGTTTCATTTCCTTTTGCAGCATCCATCATGGCTGCAGAATTGAAGTGAAGGTAATTACCCTCCATGAATTGTGAAATAGGTCCTCTTGTGCTCATCTTTTTATCTATAAAAGTCCAAAAATAGACAAATAATCTCAAATCAGACAAAATCCTGATAAACTCACAAAGAAACCTTTTATTTATATATATACTTCCTTTACATTTGAGCCGATGAAATATTTCCCGGCATTTTTCCTGCTCTTAATATGCAACCTCCACTCCTTTGGGCAAAAGAAGTTAATACAGCGTCTTTTGTCTAATGACGTTGACACTACACGAAGACCTAGCTTTATGCCAATACCGGTTGTTGGCTATAGCCAGGAAAATGGCTTTGAATTTGGAGCGGGCACGTTGTACTCCACATATCTCGATCCAACAGACCCCCTTAACCGTAGTTCCAACTTCTCCGCCTTAGCGTCCATCACTACTAAAAAACAATATAATGTATCACTGAAAAGTGATATCTATACCAAGGAAAACAAATACCACCTATTGGGTGAGCTAAAGTTCAAGAGAACACCATTTAATTTTTACGGAGTAGGAAATGAAACCCTGGAACGTGATGAGAATAGGGTATTAGAAGAAATGTTCAAAATTCAAATGGAAGCGGAAAAAGCATTGCTCCCTAACACCTATACAGGCATCTCAGTAGCATTTGAAAGATACCAATATACAGATCGGGCTGAAGGTGGCATCTTTTTTTCCGATCCTGACTTGGTGGACAGACAAGGTGGACCGGTGCTATTTATTGGTGTTTCACAAAGTTACGACACGCGGAATTCTAATAATTACCCGACAAAAGGTTTTTTCGGTAGGGTGAGCTATCAATATGCCCCTAACATGTTTTCAAAAAGCAACTACAGTGCCAGCCAGATCCGGGTAAAAATAAGTAACTTCTTCCCATTGGCTAACCGACTGGTGCTTGGGGTTAATGGTATATACTATACAGTGCAGGGAAAAAACACCCCATTCTACTTACTTCCACAACTCGGAAACGATGAAATGATGCGGGGTTATTACAGAGGCCGCTATCGAGATCAAAACCTTCTTACCGCTCAAACAGAACTCCGCTATCGGTTTAGCAATCGTTTCGGATTAGTTGGATTTGCAGGCACAGGCCGCGTTTATGAAAATGGTAACTTCTCTTTACAGGGATTGAAACCAAATTTCGGCGCTGGAGGCAGGTATTTCTATGATCCCGCAAAAGGCTTAAGCATCAGACTGGATTATGGTGTTGGTGGTATGGCACCCAACGAAAAACGACAGAGCGGCTTTTACATCAGTCTGGCTGAGGCTTTTTAAATTATTAATATTTCAGTTTAAAATGTTCCTTAGCTTGTCCTTTTTTGAAGTACACCAAGCCAATCCAGAATAAATCGACAGTAACCGTCACCTCCGGATGTGCCTTGATTTCCTCCCAGGCTTCTTTCATGCCTTTGCTCCAATAGATATCGTCAAAAATCAACAGCGAACCTTCATGCACTTTTGGCAAACACCACTTAAAATAGTTTAATGTAGCATCTTTACGGTGGTTTCCGTCTATATAAACGAAGTCCACTTTTTCCAGTTTTGCCAACACTTCAGGTAACAGCACATCGAAATTACCTACCTGTAATTCTACATTACCTAATTGAAGGTTTTTAAAATTCTGTGCAGCAACCGCAGCCGTTTGAGGGCAGCCTTCAATAGTTAATACATTTGCCTGCGGACAAGCTTTTGCCAGGTAGGCAGATGTTAAACCTAAACAGGTCCCCAATTCAATCACCAGCGCAGGCTGCGTGTCTTTTGCAAGTCGGTAAATCAACTGTGCCAAACGCGGGCTTTTCAGGGCATTCTTCGCAATTTGTTTGACTTTTTTGCTTCTGTTTTTATTAAGGTGAGATCCAGCGCCTAAGTCGGTAACATGTATTAATGCATCGTCATGATAAAGTTTTTTTCGTTGTTCCTCGATGGCTTTATATTCAGGTCTAAAGTTAAAATCGTAAATTACCTCGTCAGCAAGTTTATAAACAAATGGAGAGTGCGTCCCATGTCTGGTTTTAGCCGTAAAACGATGCCTTAGAAAATCTACAAAGAAATTAATATCCATAGCGGCAAAAATAGACAAACGCACTATTGTAATTGCATAATATGGAAAATAGTAAAGAAATAAGTGCTTTAGTAAAGCTCCTTGATGATACGGATCAGGAAGTTTTTCAACACGTAGAACAGCGTTTACTCGATTACGGCCCAGCCGCAATTGCCTTTTTAGAAACTGCATGGGAGCAATCGCTAGATGGTCTGTTACAGGAACGCATTGAAAATGTAGTTCACCGCATTCAGTTTAATTCCGTGAAAGAAGACCTCAGGTTGTGGCAACTTGGTGGTGCATTTGACTTGCTACAGGGGGCAATGATCATAAATCGACACCAATACCCAGATCTTGATGAACAAAAGTTGCTTAACCAGATTGACGAAATCAGAAGAGACATATGGATGGGCATGCAACATGAAATGAGCGCTATTGAAAAGATCAAGTTAATCAACCACGTCTTTTACAACCAGCACGGCTTCACTGGAAATGTAAAAAACCACCAGGATCCACAAAATTCCTATATCAGCCAGGTGCTGGAAAGCAAAAAAGGAAATCAAATTTCTTTAGCGATTATTTACGCCACAGTAGCGCAAAAACTTGATGTTCCTGTTTATGGGGTCAACCTGCCGCAGCATTTTATACTGGGTTACCTCGATGAGGCCAAGCTGGATCAGAATTATAGCGTATTATTTTATATCAATGCATTTAACAAAGGTGCCATTTTTGGAAAACACGATGTCGATCAGTTCCTCCGACAACTTAACCTCGAACCGCAGCCCGGGTATTATGCACCATGCAGTAATACGGAAATCATTGGTAGGGTTATACGCAACCTCATATCGGCCTACAGCCAACAGGGGTCCATTGAAAAAGTAGAAGAATTAAAGGAGTTGCAGGATGTTTTAGTTACGCCCTAGAGTAACTTATTCATCTGCATCCAATTTCGTAACCTTTCAAACCACTGGTCAGTGGTCGTTTTATTGTTTAAGCCAAAGCCATGCCCTCCACTTTGGTAAACATGTAGCTCTACAGGCACCTGATGCTCCACAAGACCCTGTGCGTATAATATGCTGTTTTGCACCGCTACACCTCCGTCATCAGCTGCATGCACAATAAAAGCTGGTGGAGTCTGTTTATTGATGTGTTTATCATTTGAGAAATACACCTTCTGCACATCCGAAGCTTCTTTACCCAACAAGTTATTTGACGTGCCCAAATGTGGGAAAGCCGATAAAGAAATTACCGGGTAAATGAGCAGCGAAAACGCCGGCCTTATATTAGCCGTTTGGTCACTAATTTTTGGTGCGTTGTACCTAACAGACAATGTAGACGCAAGATGACCACCTGCAGAGAATCCCATTACGCCTATTTTATCAGGGTTAATGCCCCAACGTTTGGCATTCTTCTGCAACAACGACATTGCTTGTTGCGCATCCTGCAAAGGCCCTGTCGACTTATCTTCCATAATCTGATCGTCGGGCAACCTATATTTTAACACAAAGGCCGCCACCCCAATGTTGGTAAACTCCTTTGCTACTTTATCACCTTCATGATTGATAGCCAGGATACCATAACCCCCACCGGGGCAAATCAATACTGCAGTGCCTGTAGCCTTGCCCTTTTCTGGTAAGTAAGCCGTTATCGTAGGCAATGAAACTTTACTCACCCTGATCACGCCGTCGTCGCCGGTAACCCAAAGTTCCTTATAATTTGCGGGTACAGGTTTTGCTCCCGGAATAGCTCCTTCATATAAAGGAATAACTTCTTGAGCCACCAAGGGCCCGGTGAATATCGCCAACAAGATCAGGGTAAGATTAAGTTTTGTCATTAAACTCCATTAAATAAGCTTTCAAAAATTCATTTAGTTCACCGTCTAGTACCCCCTGGGCATTAGAAGTTTCATAATTTGTTCTCAGGTCTTTCACTAATTTATAGGGGTGAAGCACGTAATTGCGAATCTGCGATCCCCACTCTATTTTCATTTTAGAACCTTCCACGGCCGCCGAAGCTTCCATTCGTTTACGCATTTCGGCTTCATACAACTGCGACTTTAATAAACGCATTGCATTCTCCTTATTTTGTAATTGGGAGCGCGACTCCTGATTTTTAATCACAATACCCGATGGCTTATGGTACAAACGAACAGCTGTTTCCACCTTATTTACATTTTGTCCACCGGCACCACCAGAACGGAACGTTTCAAACTCAATTTCCGAATCTTTAACCTCAATTTCAATCGTATCATCTACCAGTGGGTATACATATACCGAAGCAAAAGAAGTATGTCGACGTGCATTAGAGTCAAATGGAGAGATCCGCACCAGGCGGTGTACGCCATTTTCACCTTTAAGATAGCCGTAAGCGAAATCGCCGGTAAATTGTAGCGTAACAGATTTAACACCTGCCACCTCCCCTTCCTGGAAATCCTGCTCAGTTACCTTGTACCCGTTTTTCTCACCCCACATAATATACATCCGCATCAGCATGGCTGCCCAGTCGCAACTTTCTGTACCTCCTGCGCCAGCAGTAATTTGCATTACCGCATTCAGTTGGTCTTCCTTGCTGCTCAGCATATTCTTTAGCTCCAGGTTTTCTACTGCAGCCAAACATTTTTCATATTGCTCCTGCATTTCTTCAGCCGTGGCATCACCTGACTGCATAAATTCAAAAAGCACTTCGGTATCGTCAAGCTCACTTTTTACGGCCTGCCAGGCATCTGTCCAAACCTTTTTAGCATTCAGTGCGGCTAAATGCTTTTCCGCCTTTTTAGGATCATCCCAAAAATCCGGCTGCATGGTCATCTGCTGGGCCACATGAATATCCTCTAGTCGTGTTTCGACGTCAAAGATGCCTCCTCAGCGACGCTACTCTGTCCCTTAAATCCTGTATGTCTTCCTTAGTCATAACCACAAATATATAATAAATACGAAGTGCCTGTTAGAATAACCCTTTTAATTTATCTATCACTCCACCTGTCTTATCATCACCTCCGCCTTTGGTATCATCCTTTCCACCCAGCATATTAGTTAAGTCTGATAATTGAAACTTACTATCCGGGCCAGAAATCTGGCTCATGATATCCTGAATATCAAATGACTTGTCGTTTGGATCCTTTGTTTTGTTGGCAAACTTGGCCATCAGCATCGGTATAAACGACGCAGCAATAGATTTGGCACTGTCCATATTAACACCCATCGCAGCCAGTTTTGCCGTAAAACCACTGGATGCCTGTTGAACCACCGGGTTACCTGATGCCTCACTACCGCCTTTAAACATGCTGGCCAGTTCAGACACGTTACCCGAGGATACCTGCTTTTTCAAGGCATCAATGATTGATTCTGATGCTGCCGAAACAGCTTCTTCCTTGCGTTCATTTGGAATATCAGGGTTATTTACAATGGCATCCTGAGCGTTTTCTTTTACCAATTGATTTAATTTCTCTAACATGATCTTACTTATTTAAGTATATTAATTCTTGTCTAGGAAATGCAACAAATTCACGGCCAAATCTTAAAGTAAAAAACGACAGACCAACATTCATTCTTTAGGAAATATGATACATTTATCGGCGCAATTACAGACATTGATTTTAACAAATAAAATAAACCATTACATTTACACAAACACTATTTTTATGCTACCATCAATTAATTTCACAGAAACCGAGGCTTATAAATACCTGACCGATCATTATATAAATATTAACGAGAAAAGCCTTAAAGATCTTTTCAAAGAAGATCCACAACGTTTTGAAAAGTTTTCTGTCCTTTTCGATGACATACTGTTGGATTACTCCAAGAACAGAATTGATGATACCACCATAGCCCTTCTCGTACAATTGGCCAAGGAGTGCAAACTGGATGAGGCCATCAAAGCCATGTTCAGCGGAGAAATCATTAACCAGACTGAAGGCCGCCCCGTTTTGCACATCGCACTGAGGAACCAAAGTGATAAAAGCATCTTCGTTGATGGCAAAAATGTCATGGACGACGTGAACGCTGTACTGGCTAAAATGGAAAAATTTAGCCAGGCCATAATTTCGGGTGAATGGAAAGGCCATACTGGCAAAGCCATTACCGATGTGGTTAATATTGGAATCGGGGGCTCCGACCTGGGGCCGGTAATGGTAACTGAAGCCCTTAAAGCTTACAAAAACCACTTGAACCTTCATTTTGTTTCTAACATCGATGGTACACATATAGTGGAAACATTAAAAACCTTAAATCCGGAAACAACACTGTTTCTAGTAGCTTCAAAAACCTTTACAACTCAGGAAACCATGACCAACGCCAATTCGGCAAGAGAATGGTTTCTAAATAGTGGAGCAGAAACCACTGCTATTGCCAAACATTTTGCAGCATTGTCTACCAATGCGAAAGATGTAGCTGCTTTTGGAATTGATACCGAAAATATGTTTGAATTTTGGGACTGGGTTGGCGGCCGTTACTCGTTATGGAGCGCCATAGGTTTACCCATAGCACTAAGTATTGGGTTCGATAATTTCAAACAACTGTTAGCGGGCGCACATGCTGCTGATAATCATTTCGAAACAACACCTTTTGAAAGAAACATTCCTGTGATCATGGCGCTGGTGGGCATCTGGTACATTAACTTCTTTGATGCAGAAACACAGGCAATCTTACCTTACGACCAATATATGCACCGCTTTGCCGCCTACTTCCAACAAGGTGATATGGAAAGTAATGGTAAACATGTAGACAGGAATGGCGAAGAAGTTACCTATGAAACCGGCCCTATCATTTGGGGTGAGCCAGGAACCAACGGACAGCATGCCTTTTATCAGCTTATACACCAGGGTACCCGCCTGGTTCCCTGCGATTTTATTGCCCCTGCACAGAGTTTAAACCCAATCGGCGACCACCATCCTATTTTGTTATCAAATTTCTTCGCGCAGACTGAAGCCCTGATGAACGGAAAAACACTGGAACAGGTAAAGGAAGAATTGCAAAAAGAAGGAAAGCCGGAAAGTGAAATGGATAAGATCGCGCCTTTCAAAGTGTTTGAAGGAAACAGGCCAACCAACTCTATCTTGTTAAAGCGTGTAACACCATACACCCTGGGTAGTCTAATCGCAATATATGAGCATAAAATATTTGTACAGGGTATTATCTGGAATATTTTCAGCTTCGACCAATGGGGTGTTGAACTTGGCAAACAACTGGCTAAAAGCATTTTACCAGAACTTAAAGACGACCAACCAGTACAAAGCCATGATGCATCAACAAATGGATTGATCAATCAATATAAAAACTGGAAAAAATAGAGACCCGATTACTTCGTAACCACCAAATTCACCACAGATATATGAAAAAAACGCTCTTTTTAACAATGGTCATTTCAGGAATATTCCTGAATGCATTCGCCCAGCAGGTTAAATTTACCGAGTTCGACCTGGACAATGGCCTGCATGTTATTTTGCATCAGGATAAAACCGCACCTGTGGTGGCCGTGTCCGTGATGTACCATGTAGGCTCGAAAGACGAGGAAACAGAGAGAACTGGCTTTGCACATTTCTTTGAACACTTGCTTTTTGAAGGTAGTGAAAACATGAAGCGTGGGGAGTTTATGCAAATTGTGAGCAGCAATGGCGGCCAGAACAATGCTAATACTTCCCAGGATAGAACCTTTTACTACAACATTTTCCCATCCAATCAACTGGAGCTGGGTTTATGGCTGGAAAGTGAACGAATGCTTCATCCCAAGATTGATGAAGTAGGTGTAAAAACTCAGAATGAAGTGGTTAAAGAAGAGAAACGATTACGCGTTGATAATTCTCCTTATGGCAAATTTACAGAAAACATTTTCAAACACCTGTTTGACGGCCATCCTTATCGCTGGCAGCCAATTGGCGCTATGGAACACCTGGATGCCGCTAAATTGAATGAATTTCTAGCCTTCTTTAAAAAGTACTACGCCCCAAACAATGCCGTACTTACCATTGCCGGCGACATCGATGTGGCGAAAACAAAATCGCTGGTAAAAAAGTACTTTGACGAAGTACCTAAAGGTGACCCTGTGGTAAGACAGAAATACACCCTAAAGCCAATAGAAAAAGAGATTATTGACACCGCTTACGATGCAAATATCCAGATACCGGCCATCTTTGCCGCATACAGGGTTCCAGGCATGAAAAGCCGCGATAGCCAGATATTAGGCTTAATTAGTAACCTGCTCTCAGCAGGTGGAAGCTCCAGGTTAAGCACTAAAATGGTGGATGATAAGAAAACTGCGATACAGGTAGCTGCTTTCAATTATACCCTGGAAGATTACGGCGCATATATAACCCTGGCACTGCCAAACAACAACACACCGCTTAACGACCTGTTAAAAGATATCGACGAAGAGGTTGTCCGTTTGCAAACCGACTTAATCAGTGAAGCAGAATATACAAAACTTCAGAACCAGTTTGAGAATAGTTACATCAGCGCCAACAGTAGAATGATTGGCGTGGCCGAAAATCTCGCTAATGGGTATAGTTTTTACGACAAAAATACCAACGAAATTAATGAGCAATTAGACCAGATTAAAACCGTCACCAGGGAAGAAATCAGAGAAGTTGCACGCAAATACCTTAACAAAAACCAGCGTGTGGTACTTTACTATTTACCTAAGAAATAAGCTGATTTCCTCATCAAAAGAACTGTAAAATGAAAAAGATATTCTTATTTGCCCTGGCTACCGTTTGCATACAAGCGGCTTCAGCTCAAAAACTAGACAGAAGCGTTAGACCAACTCCCGGTCCGCCTCCTACCATCACATTTGCCGACCCGGTAACTTATAAACTACCTAATGGCATCACTGTACTTGTTGTAGAAAACCATAAACTACCGAAAGTCACCGCAACTTACAGCATTGATGCCGGCCCAATTACGGAAGGCGAAAAAGCTGGTGTTATCCAGTTAATGGGTGGCATGTTAAATGAAGGTACCACAACAAAAACTAAGGTACAGTTTGATGAAGCAGTAGATCAACTTGGTGCCAACATAGGCCTCAGTGCAAATGGTGGCAGTGTTTCTTCTCTCACACGATATTTTGACAAAGCATTTTTGTTAATGGCCGATGCCTTGAGAAACCCTGCTTTTCCCCAACCTTCCTTCGAAAAACTAAAATCACAAACCATCACTGGATTAAAATCCAGTGAGCGAAGTGCTAAAGACATCTCCCAGCGTGTAGTCAACGCCTTGTCTTTCGGTAAAACGCATCCAAATGGTGAATTTACGACTGAACAAAGTGTTAATTCTATTTCACTTGACGATGTAAAATCAGCCTATAAAAAGTATGTAACTCCGTCAAGGGGTTACCTCACCTTCGTTGGAGACATTAAGCCTGAAGCGGCAAAAGCATTAGCACTCAAAGCGTTTGGCGATTGGAAAGGCAATAACTTAACGCTACCAGTAATATCCAAGGTTACCAATCCCACAAAAACAGAAATCAATGTGGTCGACCTCCCTACTGCGGTACAATCAGAGATCACAGTAACCAACCTGGTTGACCTGCCAATGGGTAATCCTGATTACCATGCGGTACTGCTGGCTAACCAGATTTTAGGTGGTGGTTCTGATTCCAGGTTATTTAGAAACCTGCGTGAAAGACATGGATTCACTTATGGCGCCTATTCTTCAACAGGTGCCGGGCGTTTTCAAACCAAGTTTGAGGCCAATGCAGCAGTTAGAAATGAGAAAGTAGACAGCGCAGTAGTCGAATTTTTAAGAGAAATCAACAACATGCGCACAGTTAAAGTGAGTACAGAAGAGCTGCAGAACGCCAAAAACCTTTATAACGGATCTTTCGCCCTCGGCTTAGAAAACCCAGCGCGTATGGCATCCTTTGCCACCAACATCCTGATTAATAACCTGCCAAAGGACTTTTACCGTACTTACCTGCAAAAAATCAATGCAGTAACACCAGAGGATATCCTCCGTGTAAGCAAAAAATACTTCGGATATGACGACACCCGTATTGTTATCGTTGGAAAAGAGGAAGTGTTTCTACCGGGGTTAAAGAAACTAGGCTTTACGGTTAAAAAATACAACAACTATGCTGCACCAGTAACCGAAAACACCACCAGTAATGTAGCCGTTAATAAATCCCCACAGGAAATTATTGCAGCTTACCTAACGGCTATCGGCGGAGAAACTGAACTTAAAAAGGTAACTTCCTTATTGCAAAACGGCGACTTCGAAGTACAGGGCCAAAAATTAAATGCAACGATCAGGTATATGCACCCAAACCTGGAAAGTACTGAGATTTCCATGAATGGAACAACAGTGATGAAGCAGGCATTTAATGGCACCACTGGTTTTCAAAGTCAAATGGGCCAGAAAAAAGACATCAGTGGCGATGAATTAGCAAAAAAAAAAGCTAAAAAAGGGATATTTGAACAATTGTACTACAGTGGTAAAAAACTGGACTTAGGCGGTGTTGCTAAAGTAGGTGCGGCTGATGCTTACAAGATTATTGTTACAGATGACAATGGAAAAAAAGGAACTGAATATTACGATGTAAAATCGGGTCTTTTGCTAAAAGAAGAGAAAACAGCCAAAGTAAATGGAGCAGACATTACCCAAATCGCTGAATACAGCGATTACCGTAAAGAAGGCAATGTGATGATACCCCATAAGATTAATCAATCTGTGATTACCCCAATGGGCAATCAGGACTTTTCTATTACGGTTAAAGACGTCAAAGTAAATGCGGAAGTAAAAGCTGCAGACTTTAATTAAAGCTAGCACCTTCCTACTAAAAAGGGGTTGTTTCATCTAGGTGAAGTGACCCCTTTTTTTTAAACCTTTTGAATAAACAATTGTCTATATTCATATAAAAATGCAGCACATGAAAACATTTAGAAACATATTCGCCGTACTGTTAATTTTAACCGCATTGCCCGTGTTTGCCCAAACAGATAAAGCTACGACCGAAAGGCTCGTAAATGCACAGGACTTCGTATTTGTAGCCACCAGGGCTTTACCTTTATCCAGTCAGGATGTTTTTGCAGTAATGAGCAGCATGCCCAACCCCAACGCATCTGGTTCTATTGCATTAACAGGTGCTCAATATGACCTCAGGATCAAAAAAGACAGCGTGATAGCCTTTTTACCTTATTACGGACGTGCTTATCAAGCCTCAATGAATCCCGATGATTCCGGCATTAAATTTAAATCTAAAGATTTTAAATACGTTAAAAAAGAACGCAAAAAAGGCGGCTGGACCATCACTATTGAGCCTAATGATGTGAAGGACAACCAGCGTTTAACGCTTTATGTCTCAGAAAATGGTTATGGAACGCTTAACGTATTAAACAATAACAGGCAGTCGATTACTTTTAACGGATTTATCAGCGAACCTAAAGCTAAGAAATAAACGATTACTGCGGAACAAGGGTAATTTCAAACAACTTGCTAAACTTCTTTCCGGTAACAAACAGACGCTTGCCTTTGGCATCCCAGGCTATGCCATTTAAGACGTCTGTGTTTGGGTAACGATCTTGGGCGGGTAATATTCCGCTCAGGTCTATATAACTCAACACAGCGCCTGATTTTGGGTCTATGATGGCTATTTTATCCGATTGGTAGATGTTCGCGTATATCTTTCCATCAACATATTCCAGTTCATTAAGCTGAACAACCTGCCCCTGGTCATCGTACACCTCAATAACACCTTCTTCCTTGTAAGTATCTTTATTTAAAAACCAGAGTCTGTTGGTACCATCAGATTTTATCAGGTGTTTACCATCAAAGGCCAGCCCCCAACCTTCACGACTATTCTGGTAAGGAAAAGTACCTAACTGCTTAAAAGTTTTTGCGTCAAATACAAGCCCTTCATAATTCTCCCAGGTAAGCATAACAACCTTATCGCCTACTAATGAAGCACCTTCCCCGAAGTATTTCTCATCCAGGCCAACTTTTTGAATCACCTTACCGCTTTTAGGGTCCACCCACCTTAACGTCGATGCACCATTCTGGCCAGTACTTTCTAAAAAGAGGCCATTGTGGTATTCCAGTCCCTGGGTATAAGCGGCCGTATCATGCGGATAAGCATTCACCACTTTATAGCTGTATAAACTTGGTTTTAAAGCCGATTTTACTACAATGTTCATCGTAAGGGTGTCCTTACCACCATCATGATCCACTACGGCGGTAACCAGGCGGTAGCCTAAACCCAGGCTGTCTGTCTTTAACTGAAAAGGTGCGGTATCTTGGGTACTGCCTACTTCCTTTCCATCTACCAGGTAGGTAATGGAATTTACGTTGCTGCCGGCCGGCACATCCAGCTCCAGATTAACAGCTTCACCGCGTTTCAGCTCCTGCCCCTGGCCTGGCGATTTAAATTCGATTGCCGGGTTTTGATCTTTATCCTTACAGGAAAACAGAAAAACACTCAGGAAGAACAACAGTGAAAAAATGGTGGTTAATGTTTTAGGGGTACTAGCCTGGCCAAAATGCATCTTCTATATGATTAATTTTATACTTTGTATTACTATTCATGGTTACGGCGATCACATCGAAACGAATCTCTCCATGGTGTTGTGAGCGCTCAATGTATTCCAGAGAAGCGAATTCTAATTGTCGTTCTTTCTTATAATTAACGAACTCTTCCGGTTTTCCGTGCGTAACAGAACTTCTGGTTTTTACCTCAATAAAGATAAGCTTCCCATCATAATAAGCAATAAGGTCTATCTCTGCCTTTCCATAAAACCAGTTCTGGTTCAATATACGATAGCCCTTGTCCTCCAGATAATGTCGGGCAAGGTCTTCACCATAACGTCCCAGCTCATTATGCGCTGCCACCTACTTGACAATTACAGAACCTAGAAACTTCGAAATCTCCTTTTCCACATTTTTAATAAAACTATACCGTTGCATCAGAATTTCCTGATTCACGGCATCGTTTTCTTCCTTTATTTCGTTTAACAAGTTTAATAAAATACGGTCAACTTTCCTTTTTTTAAGGTGAAATATTCCCCCCAGAATAGTTGCTTTCAAGTTCATCGTTTCGTCCCGAACGTAAATCTGGTGTTTATTGTACCAGTTTTCACTCAGCGCATAAGGCGAAGTAGACAGCGTAATCGCCAGGTCGGCAACTTCCCGGTCCTGGTTTTTAATAAACTGGTTTGCAGTAGGCAATTTCCCACTTTCAATCTCCTGTTTATAATAGGATATGATCTTATCACAAACCGCATCTTCAAAAGTCACATCGGCAAGGTTCTGCATAATAAAAGAACCAATATACATGTTATCAATTTTATCCCAGCTCACCAGTTCATGACCAAAGGTTAACAACAAGCGTACAATTTCACGTTCCTGTAATTCGTCAGAAACCGAAGAACGCCCAACGGTGTCACCCGGTGTGGCCTGGTCGTCAAACAAATTATCAGGCGGCCCATCAGGTGGTTGCTGTGAAGAAAAAGAGGAAGATGGCGGAGCCATTTTCTTCAGCTTCCCGGCATGTATTTTATTGAGTTCCGAAATCAGGATCCGCTCTTCCACTTCCAGTAAGTGACTGCATTCCCTGATAAAAACGGAAGCCTTAATGTTATCGGGTATCTTGGCGATACTTTCTACGATGTCCCTGATAATGCCGGCCCTTTTTATCGGGTCCCTACCAGCTTCCTTTAAAAGCGTAGTAGCCTTGTAAAGAATGAAATCCTTACGGTTATTCTCAATGTATATTTTGAAGGCGCCTGCGCCAACTTTATGCATGTAAGAATCCGGGTCATGGCCGTCAGGAAAGTTTACCACTTTCACATTCAGTCCTTCCTCCAGAATCATGTCCAGCCCCCTTAATGAGGCCTTTATACCTGCGGCATCACCATCATAGAGAATGGTTACGTTTTGAGTAAAACGGCCAATCAATCTGATTTGCTCAGTAGTTAGTGAAGTACCCGATGAGGCCACCACATTCTCTACACCGGCCTGGTGTACAGATAATACGTCGGCATAACCTTCAACCAGGTAACAGTTATCCGCTTCCCTGATGGCTTTCTTGGCATGAAACAAACCATAGAGCACATTCGACTTATGGTAAATCTCACTCTCCGGAGAGTTAACATATTTAGGAACATTCTTATCAGTCTTTAACGTTCTGCCACCAAAACCGATTACACGCCCGGTAAAGTTATGAATAGGGAACATCACCCGTCCCCTGAACCGGTCGTAAAGCTTACCTTTATCATTCCTGATGGAAAGACCCGTTCGCTCCAGGTTTTCTTCCTTATAACCGCTGGTAATGGCCTTAGTTGTTAAAGCATCCCAAACATCCGGAGAATAGCCCAGGTCAAACTTCTTGATGATGTCTTCCCTAAAGCCACGTTCCTTAAAATAACTCAGGCCTATGGCCCTGCCATCGGCACCGGTCCACAGTTCATTGGCAAAAAAGGAAGCCGCAAACTGCGAAACAATGTACAAAGTTTCTCTGGCGTTTTGGGCCTCGATCTGCTGTGTACTTTGTACTGTCTCTTCAACCTCAATATGGTATTTCTGGGCCAGAAACTTCAACGCTTCCGGATAAGAATACTTTTCATGGTCCATAATAAAATGGACCGCATCGCCCCCTTTACCACAACCAAAACATTTATAAATGCCCTTGGTTACCGAAACATGGAAGGAAGGTGTTTTTTCGTTATGAAAGGGACAATTACCAATTAAACTGGTTCCACGTTTCTTTAACGCCACAAAATCACCTACTACCTCCTCAATGCGGGCAGTATCCATAATTTTGTTAATCGTATCGTGGTTAATCATCGTTTATATCCTTTTTATTTGATTAAAGGTAACAGCTGTGCCGCTACCAATTGATTGCCTTTATCGTTCAGGTGAACGCCATCTGTGGTCAGAATACTTTTTGCCACGTTCTGTGGATTATTGGCCAGATTGTAAGCCGTAAATAAACTTCTTAAATCAACCAGAGGCAGGTTATGTTCAGCTGCAAGTTTTCTAATCTCCCCAGCATATTTATCAAGATCCTGATCCATTTCATTAGCACCATTTTTCTTTTCACCAATTACTGCCGGGGTACATAAAATGATCTTGGCTCCTGAGGCACTAATCTTTTTAATCAGCGCCTGATAAAATTTAACAAATTTGTTTTGATCTGTACCCGTTCCCGACGATTGTTTATGCCATACATCATTTACACCCACATAGATCACCACCACATCAGGATTTTTACTTAATACATCATCCTCAAGGCGTAAATACAAATCATATACCTTATTGCCACCAATACCAGCACCAACCAGGGAATATTTCGTCGAGTCCAGTGTCTTTTTAATTATGGAGACATAGCCGCCGGCCTGTACGCCCATCTCGGTAATGGAGTCTCCGAAAAACAGTATTTTTTTTGGTTTAGGCACCATAGAAGTAAATAATAATACAAATAATAAAGCGGGTAATAGTTTGGCGTAAGGTTTCATGTTCAGGTTAATTTTTTAGGAATAATTTTTATCAACACTAAAGTTAAACAAATTTATGAAGCCCTACTCTATCTTATAATTCTTATGCAGGATAAGCACACTGGCTCTTTCCTCCTTCTTTAAGGGCACATTCCAGTCGCCCTGGTAAGAGATTTTAGAAGGCAGTTTTTCATCACCAAAATAACTCATTTCAATATTCATCTGCACATCAAAGTTGAACAGCAGGTTACTGTATTTCATGTCTACATAACGCCCCAGAATTTCGAAATTTCGCTTATCAAAAATAGTCGTCAGTTCTTTAATCATCAGGCCATCTTTGGTCCAGCTGCTTAAATCAGGTTTTACCAAAACCTTAAATTTATACACTGGAATGGAATCGAGGTAAGTAGAACTGAAGAAACTATAATCATAATACTGGCGCATGTTCGGGGTAAAGATTTCCGTTTTGTTGCCAATAAAAGGCAATCCTTTAACAGGCCTTCCCGGCGAAAAGATCAAGGTTTTCAGCTTGTCTTTATAGCTGCCAATGGAACCTTTATCCCCTGCCTTCCCCGCAAATGCAGCGTCAGAAAATTCAGACTTATAGGCATTGAGAAAGATATAATCAAACATTTCCAGCGTATATAACTGGTATTTGCCATTTTTCTTATAAATTTTTCCTTCGTCTTCTTTAGCCAGGTACACCATCTTTGGAGCCTTCTGGTTATGTTGTATTCTGCGGTAGATCCGGCCATTCACCTTATTTTTCTTATCGTAGGTAAAAACGCGGTTCTCGGCTATAAAGCCAAAGCGTTTCATTTGCTGGAAAGCCCGGTAAAAACTGGTGTCAGATACCACCGCATCAATAAATGTTTCTACACTTAACCTGCGGGCAGTAATATTTACCGTGGTATCGAGGGTAATTGTTTTGATGGTATCCGGATTATAGCGTTTAATCTCCTGGGCAAAACCACTAAAGAAAAAAGGCAATAACAAGGCAAGCAGAAGTATTTTCTTCATGGTCATATAGGAGAAAGAACGTTTATTTAGTTTCCTAATTGTTTTACGGCAAGATAAGCCATTAAACCAGTAGAGATTTTAAGGGCATCTTCATCAATATTAAATTTTGGCGTATGTACAGAATGGGTAGTTCCCTTTGCTGCATTACCGGTTCCCAACCTGTAAAAACAAGCGTCAGTTACCTGCGAATAATAAGCGAAATCTTCTGCGGCCATCCAGATATCAAGGTCTACCACATTTTCTTTCCCTAAATACACCTCGGCATCTGCACGTGACTGGGCGGTTAATACAGGTTCATTGATCAGAAAAGGATATCCCTTTTCAATGCGGAATTCACAACTTCCACCCATGCTCTCTGCAATACCTTCAGCCATTTTTTTCATCAGTCGTTTAGCTTCCGCGCGCCAATCCTCGTCAAGCGTTCTTAACGTTCCTTCCAGCTTCACTTCATTAGGAATAATGTTCGTTGCGCCCATTGCCATTACCTTACCAAAAGACAATACTGTTGGTATACGGGGGTCGGCATTGCGACTTACAATTTGCTGTAAAGCGATGATGATATGCGAAGCGATCAATACCGGATCAATGTTCTGGTGAGGCTGCGCGCCATGACCTCCTTTTCCGGTTACGGTAACATATAATTCATCAGTTGAAGCCATATATATTCCAGAACGGAAGCCTACTTTACCCGACTCAATTAAAGGCATAACATGCTGCCCAAGGATATGTGACGGTTTAGGATTTTCCAATACCCCTTCTTTAATCAGGATGCTGGCCCCTCCAGGAAGTAGTTCTTCACCTGGTTGAAAAATAAATTTAATCGTACCTGCAAATTCTGCTTTCAATTTCGATAAAATGTAGGCAGTACCTAAAAGCGAAGCGCTATGCACATCATGTCCACAGGCGTGCATTACTCCTTCGTTTTTTGATTTATAGGGAACCTCATTGGCTTCCACAATTGGCAGGGCATCCATATCAGCACGTAAAGCAATCACCTGGTCTGATGGCAAATCTCCTTTTAACAATCCTACAACTCCTGTATTGGCCATCACCTCAAAAGGGATGCCCCAGCTGGTAAGTTTCTGCTGGATGAAAGCAGAAGTTTCAAATTCCTTAAATGAAAGTTCTGGATGGGCGTGTATATGTCGACGTAAAGCAACTACCTCTTCGAAAATGTCGGCTGCTAATTGTTGAATCTTTTCTTTAATCATAATTTTCCTCTAGCGCAGGTGCGTTGATTTTCTCTCTGAAAATAAAAAGGGTAGGAAACATCGGCTTTAATTCATTCATTAACCGTTGTGCTTCCAGGCGTGTTCTAAAATCGCCAACACGAAGGTAATAATTCGGCTCTTTATAGGTGATGTAAGTATTTAACTTAGGGTACATGGCCTTGAAACGTGACTGCTCCTGAAAGGTTTCCCGCCTGTCAGATCCGTAAAAAATCTGTACCCGGTAACCTACCTGTGCCACAATGGGCCCGTTAGGCTTTATGGTAGGTGCAGCCGCCTTTTTACTTAACTCCAACCGCTTGTTAATTAAACTATCTATCAGCGGGCTCTTGATAACAGTCACTTTTCCCCTGGTTTGTGCCAGTGCAGAAAAACAGCTAATACAAATTAAACAGGTAATAATGATCTTCATGAAAGAGTATAAAAAAAGAATGCCGAATTTCTTACAAAACTCGGCATTCTATCTGTGTATTACAAATTACAATCCTGCACCGTGGCAGTTCTTGAACTTTTTGCCACTTCCACAAGGGCAGGGCTCATTTCTACTTGTTGTTACTTCTTTTCTTATGGGTTGCTGTGGCACCGCTTCCCTGGTATCTTCTGCAGGAACCGCTTCTCCTACCTGCTGAAACTCTGGTTTCGACATTTTCAACTTGGCGGCAGGTGCTTTAGGCGCTTCTGCTTCTTTCAAAGTTTCTGCTTCCTGGTGTACCGGAATACCACCTTTGTATAAGAAACTTACCACTTCTTTGTTCACAGCTGTTAACATGTTCTTGAACAAATTAAAGGCTTCCATTTTGTAAATTACCAATGGATCTTTTTGTTCGTAAACGGCATTCTGAACAGACTGTTTCAACTCATCCATTTCGCGCAAATGCTCTTTCCACGATTCATCTATTAAACCTAATACGATGGTTTTCTCAAACGACTTCGTTACTTCACGACCTTCATTTGCGATGGCTTGTTTTAAGCCAACCGGAACCTGGATACTACGCATACCGTCGGTAAACGGAATAACGATCTGCTCGATATGATCACCACGCTCCTCGTATACCTGGTGTAAAACAGGCATGGCCTGATTTATAATGGCTTCACATTTTCTTGCGTAAAACGCTTCAGCTTCCTGAAATAACTTATCAGTTAACTGGTGTATATTTTTCGAACTAAATTCCTGTTCTGTAATTGAAGTATCTAAAGAGAAATTCTTGATGACCTCTAATTTAAAGCCCTCATAATTTCCTGCTTCTTTGTATTCAGTTACCACATCTTCAGCAACATCAAATACCATGTTGTTCATGTCAACGTCTAAACGCTCACCAAACAGGGCATTTCTACGTTTTGCATAAATTACGGTACGTTGTGAGTTCATCACATCATCATACTCAAGCAAACGCTTACGTATACCAAAGTTGTTCTCTTCCACTTTCTTCTGTGCACGCTCAATGGATTTGGTAATCATGGAGTGTTGTATCACCTCTCCATCTTCAATACCCATTTTCACCATGATGTTAGAGATACGCTCTGAACCGAATAAACGCATCAGGTTATCTTCTAATGACACGAAGAACTGAGATGACCCCGGATCACCCTGGCGACCCGCACGACCACGCAATTGCCTGTCTACACGACGTGATTCGTGTCTTTCGGTACCCACGATGGCTAAACCTCCGGCTTCTTTTACACCGGCGCCTAATTTAATATCCGTACCACGACCCGCCATGTTGGTGGCAATGGTTACTTGTCCGGCTTGACCAGCTTCAGCAACGATATCTGCCTCTTTCTGGTGCATTTTTGCGTTTAATACGTTATGTTTAATACCACGTAATTTAAGCATGCGGCTCAATAACTCCGAAATCTCCACCGAGGTGGTACCCACCAACACCGGACGTCCGGCCTGTGTTAATTTCACAATTTCTTCAGCTACAGCATTGTATTTCTCACGGATGGTGCGGTAAACATAATCCTGGTGGTCAGTTCTTGATATAACCCTGTTCGTTGGGATTTCAACAACATCCAATTTATAGATAGACCAGAACTCACCAGCTTCGGTTGTTGCTGTACCTGTCATACCACACAATTTGTGATACATCCTGAAGTAATTTTGCAAAGTTACCGTCGCATAGGTTTGTGAAGCATCTTCTACTTTTACGTTTTCTTTAGCTTCAATGGCCTGGTGCAAGCCATCTGAGTAACGGCGACCGTCCATAATACGACCGGTCTGCTCATCAACAATTTTAATTTTACCTTCATCAATGATGTATTCAACATCAACCTCAAATAAGGTATAGGCTTTTAACAATTGATTTACCGCATGAATACGTTCTGCTTTAATTGAATAATCGCGCATCAGCTCATCCTTACGGGCAATCTTTTCTTCACTGCTTAATGATGATTTCTCAATCTCTGCAATCTCCGAACCTACATCAGGTAAAACGAAGAAACTTGGATCCTCACCAGACTTTGTGATCAGCTCAATACCTTTCTCAGTTAATTCAACCTGGTTGTTTTTCTCATCAATATGGAAAAACAATTCAGCATCAACCTTTGGCATATTCTTGCTCTGATCTGCCATATAATAATTTTCAGTTTTTAATAAAGTCTGCTTTACGCTTCCTTCACTCAAAAACTTAATCAGTGCTTTGTTTTTTGGTAAGGCACGGTGCGCTCTTAATAAAGCTAAACCACCTTCGCCTTCTTCCGGACCAGTTTTACCTTCGTGGATTAATTTCTTGGCTTCATTTAAGGTTTTGGTAACCATTTCACGCTGTGCATTCACTAAACGCTCAATCCTTGGCTTCAGCTCATGAAACTCATGCTGATCGCCAAAAGGTACCGGACCTGAAATAATCAATGGGGTACGGGCATCATCAATTAATACGGAATCGACCTCATCGACCATGGCAAAATGCAACTTGCGCTGAACCAACTGGTCAGGCGCCTGCGTCATATTGTCACGCAGGTAATCGAAACCAAATTCATTGTTGGTTCCGTAAGTAATATCTGCTAAATAAGCTTTTCTGCGTTGTGGCGAATTTGGCTCATGTTTATCGATACAATCAACAGTTAACCCATGAAATTCAAATAAAGGACCGTTCCACTCCGAGTCACGACGAGCAAGGTAATCGTTCACCGTTACAATGTGTACGCCCTGTCCCGCTAATGCGTTCAGGTAAGCTGGTAATGTACTTACCAAAGTTTTACCCTCACCAGTAGCCATCTCGGCAATCTTACCGCTGTGCAAAACCACACCACCAATCAACTGAACATCGTAATGAACCATGTTCCATTTAACTTCGCTTCCTGCAGCTTCCCAATGGTTAGCCCATAAAGCCTTATCGCCTTTAATTTGAACGTTGTTTTTACGCGCGGCATAATCCCTGTCGAAGTCCGTAGCGGTTACTTCAAGAAACTCATTTTCAGAAAAACGCCTGGAGGTTTCCTTTACCACGGCAAAAGCCTGTGGCAGAATATCTGAAAGTACAACTTCCAGTTCCTTGTCACGATCTTTGATTAATTCATCAATCTGATCGTATAATGCAGTTTTCTCCGTTAAAGATAATGTCTGACTTTCAGCTTCAGTCTTTAATGAACTTATTTTACCGTCTATTTCGGATAATGCCTTAGCAATGACATCTTTAAAATAAACAGTTTTACCACGGAGTTCATCGTTTGTTAAAGTGGAAAGCTTTGCATACTCTTCATTTATCTTGATAACAATAGGTTGTATTGCTTTTATATCTCTCTCTGATTTGCTGCCAAATACTTTGGTTAAAAATCCTAACATCGTTTTATGCTTGTGTTTATATATTAAAAATCATGAAATACAACAATTAAGCCATTGCGTAGTACAGGTCACTTTGGCAGTTGTCGGGCGCTAAAAATACAAAATATCCGGTACATTGCCCGGGCACTGGCGTTTTATTTTATATTTGCCACATGAATATCTTACTATTAGGTTCAGGTGGAAGAGAAAGTGCTTTTGCCTGGAAGATGAGCCAGTCTCCATTATGTACAAAACTCATTATTGCACCAGGTAATGGTGGAACATCCGCCTATGGCCAAAATGTTAAATTAGACCCCAATAATTTTAATGCGGTGAAAGCCCTTGTTTTGAAAGAAAACATTGGCTTAGTAGTAGTTGGCCCCGAAGAGCCTTTAGTGAATGGTATTCATGATTTCTTTTTGAAAGACGACAGCCTGGCAAACATTCCGGTGATTGGCCCTAAAAAAGAAGGTGCGATTTTGGAAGGCAGTAAAGATTTCTCCAAGCAATTTATGGCACGTCATGGCATTCCAACCGCAGGCTCAAGATCCTTCACCAGTGAAACCCTTGAAGAAGGATTAACTTATCTGGAAAACCACATTACCCCTATTGTATTAAAAGCAGATGGACTGGCAGCTGGCAAAGGGGTATTGATCCTTGACAGCACTAAAGAAGCACAAGAAGAACTAAAACTCATGCTGAGTGGTAAATTTGGCGCTGCAGGTACCACCGTAGTAGTCGAAGAGTTCCTAACCGGAATTGAACTTTCTGTTTTTATATTAACAGATGGCAAAAACTATGTGATTTTACCTGAAGCCAAAGATTATAAACGTATTGGCCAGGCCGATACTGGTTTAAATACAGGCGGTATGGGTTCGGTTTCACCGGTTCCTTTTGCTACTGAAGCTTTCCTGAAAGAAGTAGAGCAAGATATTATTATTCCCACCGTAGAAGGTTTAAAGAAAGATAAAATCAATTACACTGGTTTCATTTTCTTCGGATTGATTAAAGTAGGCGACAAACCATATGTCATTGAATACAACTGCCGCATGGGCGACCCGGAAACAGAAAGCGTAATTCCCCGTATAGAAAACGACCTGGTAGAGCTTTTTATGGCTACATCGCAAAAAAGACTTAACGAGGTAGACCTGAAAATTAGCCCGAAACACGCTGCTACGGTAATGATTGTAGCTGGAGGGTATCCCGGCGACTACGAAAAAGGGAAAACCATTACTGGTTTAGACAACATTCGTCAGTCGATGGCTTTCCACGCCGGAACGATCACTGAAGGTGGTGTTACAAAAACTAATGGTGGTCGTGTCCTCGCCATCACCAGCTTGCAAGACAGCCAGTTTGAAGCTTTGCAAGCTGCAACGGCAGATGCCGCAAGGATTTATTTTGACGGTAAATATTTCAGAGAAGACATTGGTTTCGATTTGATGTAAAACATATGATTTCATTTAGGCCCCGGTTGAACAAACCGGGGCTTTTTTGTTTAAGAACCGGCAATAAACTATCCAGGAACATGGTGCAGTTCTCCCGTACATGGTCCATATATCGCCATTAATAGGGGGTTATAAGGGGGTTAAGAGGGCCGCAGCCGTTCAAAGGCCCTTGAAAGGCCCTTCTAACCCCCTTCTAAGGCCCTTATAACTAGCGCCAGCTGACACTTGTATTTGTCTTGTGTTAACATAGCTATACACAGTGTGAAATTAATTTAGTATTGGTTATACAAGTAAATTTGGTAATTGCATATCAGCAATGCACATTCCATAATGCCGCTTCACTTCTGGTGGTGAGCTCTCAGCAGACATATTGATAAAAAAAAGGGCAGTGCCATCCATAGATAGCACTGCCCTTCAAAAATCTTTAGGTGATATTACTTTGATGCCGGCGGACCAAGCAATTCTTCCAGAACTGCCTGTAAGCCTTCTTCACGTACGTTTTTAGCGACAATCTTTCCTGTCGGATCCACTAAGATATTAGATGGAATAGCTTGAATGCCATACAATTTAGCCACTTCGTTATCGAAATATTTTAAATCAGACACCTGTGTCCAGGCTAAACCGTCTTGTTCAATCGCCTTTAACCAGGACTCTTTGCCATCCGGACGATCGAGTGATACACCCAACACGGTAAAGTTTTTGTCTTTATAATTGTTAAAAGCAGTGACCACATTAGGGTTCTCACGGCGACAAGGGCCACACCAGGAAGCCCAGAAATCTACCAGCACATATTTACCTTTGAAGTCTGAAAGACTTACAGGTTTGCCATTTTGATCGTTTTGTGTAAAGTTAGTTGCCATGGAGCCAACAGCCGTTTTTTTAGCGCCGTTAATGGCATCAGCAATGCTTTTACCCAATGAGGTTTGTTTTAAAGCGTCCGAAAATTTATTGAATTCCGGTTCTGCAGCCATTGGATCGAAATCGTAACCCAGGCTGGACCTGAAAGCTACTAAAGCCACAAAAGAGTTACGGTTTGCTTCAATAAATTTTTTGCTGATGGGCTCAATCTCCTTTTCTAAAGCCTCATAACGTTGCTCTATGGAATTGCGAAATGCGGTATCCAGTTTTTGCTCCTCCGTTTTGCTGTAGACTTCCTGCCTTAAAATTTCCATTTTATCGGTTACCGGCTTCAGCATTGCTTTTAGCTTGGCATTATCATCATTTAGAGGCGAGCCTTTAATCGTTGCATTTTTAATGGAATCCGGGGCCGTAATGGTCATGGTTTTATTCTCCAGGAAAAACGACATGCCGTCCATTGCAGCACGTCTTTCCGGCTGAACGGGTGCAACGGGGTGTTTTAAAACCAGCTGAGCGTTTGCAGGACCAGCTACCTGGCCTTTAAATTCAAATGCGCCATTTTTAAGCTCCGCACTATCAATGATCACTGATTTTTCAGTTCTGTATTGCAGGTATATTTTAGCGGGTGCGTTCAATGCACCAACTTTTCCTTTAAGGGTGTATCCGTCTTGAGCAAAAGTTGCAAGGGGCAACAAAATTGCCGCGGATAATATGAGTTTTTTCATGTATTCAAATCTAACGATACCAGTTAACTTTAATTGTGCTGATTATAATTTCATAGTAATTTTTGGAAGGTCCGCCAAAATAAATCTGGTACATCGCCATTTACCGCAG
Source organism: Pedobacter sp. (assembly GCF_045627485.1). GTDB lineage: Bacteria > Bacteroidota > Bacteroidia > Sphingobacteriales > Sphingobacteriaceae > Pedobacter. The sequence continues at coordinate 24,853 of NZ_JAZQNU010000172.1, forward strand.
TGTTATAATCCTCATACCTGCAAGGTACCATATGGAAACGTTCATTTTTTGAATTTGTGACTGGGTAAGGTACCTGCATCCACCAACGGTCAGTTTTTTTGCTTTTCACAAAGTTAATGATAGCGGTACCATCCAATAAGCTGATGCGGTAGGTGATGTATTGTGATTTAGGCTGTAGAGGAATATCGTTCTTACGGTTATAAAACCCCTCGATAAAATACCAAACCATTTGCGCAAGTAACATGGCTGTCTGGCTGTTGCGATCATAAGCCGGATTAAACTCATAAAAGCCGATAGAAGTCAGTTTATCGTTCAAACCAGCATAACGTGCAATGCTGCATGCCTGTTCGCCGTAAAAGCCATTAGGCCCCGCATTGGCATTACCCACCGCATCAGCAGAACGGATGGCCGACATGTCGAAACTCAACATATTGGCATTACGGATGATGGGTTCGGCCACAGCAATATCATTGGTAAACTCACCAAGACGGTGGACATCAAAAAACAGCTTATTCATCACCTTAAGGCTATCCTGGTTTACATAATACGTTTGGTAACCAATATTACTGAAGTTGAAAAGGTAGTTAGGTTGGTGAAGGAAAATTTTATTAAGATAGGTATCCGACTGCGCTTCAATACCGTCATGATCATCTTCGTCGATATCAAACTTATTATCCACAACCACCAGGTCTACTTTCTGATCCAAAGCCTCGTAGGCTGTATACTGGGCATAAGTGAGGTCTTGTCCACCACCCATAATTACAGGCAATATTCCTAGTTTAATCAATTCGGCAACCACCATTTTGAGGGCTACATAAGTGTCAGAAACCGCAGCACCGGCTTTAATATTGCCTAAATCAACTATGCGACTATTAAAAGCACCCTCATGCAAAGCGTAAAATTGCGCACGGAAGTAGTCTGGCCCCAAGGCACAACCGTTATTATTTACCGCAGCACGATCGTCTAACACGCCAATAATGGCAATATCATAGCTGTTTTTTTCCAATACCGGAAATTGATCGGTATAAAAATCGGTCTTTAATCCCAGCTGACTGGTATAGAACCCTTGTTTTGGGGTGATCCCTTTGAGGCTTAAAGGCGAAAAAAAATCTGATAAAGACATAAAGTGATATAATCTATGGGCTCAAATATCTATTTTTGGTACCATATATTTATGGACATCCTAAAAATAATGAAATGATATTAGTAACCGGTGCTACTGGTTTTTTAGGAGCTGAGCTCATCCATCAACTCACTCAACATGGAACGAAGCTTTTTGCACTGAAAAGGGAAACCTCTGTCATTCCCGACCGGCTGATAGGAAACTCCCTGGTGGAATGGGTAGTGGCCGACATCAATGATACAGCTACTTTAGATGAAATCTTTGAAGGTATTACCCAGGTTTATCATTGTGCGGCATTGGTTTCTTTTCGCTCAAAAGATAAAGACGACATGCTGCGCGTAAACATTCACGGCACCAGTAACATTGTTAACCTTTGCCTGGAGTATGGGGCACGTTTGGTCCATGTAAGCTCGGTTGCCGCGCTGGGCATTGCCAAAAAAGGCAAACTGATTTCAGAAACCGACTTTTGGGAATACGATGCCAAAGCTAACACCTATGCCATTTCGAAATATGAAGGCGAAATGGAAGTTTGGCGTGGCATAAGCGAAGGCCTGAGTGCAGTAATCATTAATCCATCGGTAATTATTGGCGGCCATGCAGGTTTTTCTGGTAGTGGTGCCATCTTTAAACTGGTGAAGCAAGGTTTATCTTTTTATACCAAAGGCAGCACTGGTTTCGTTGATGTAGAAGATGTTGCAAAAGTGATGATGAAATTAATGGACCGTAATGTACCTTCTGCTGACGGGGAAGACGGTGAACGTTTTATCATTTCAGCAGAAAACTATACTTACCGCGATCTGCTTACGGCCATTGCCAATGAATTTAAGGTAGAACCCCCGGCTAATCTGGCCAGCCCCAGGATGATGAGCCTGGCCTGGAAAGTGGCCAAAATAGCTTCCTTGTTTACAGGAAAACCCAGCGCACTTACGCGCGACACCGCCATCAGCAGCGGCAATATTAACCTATATAGTAACGACAAAATAAAAAATACCATCGGTATGGAATTTAAACCACTGCGCACCAGTATTGCAGAAACCTGCGCGGCTTTAAACAGAACGGTTTAAAAACACAGGAAAACATGACCCCAAAAAACATTTACATCATTGATTTCGACAGTACCTTTACCCAGGTTGAGGCTTTGGACGAACTGGCAAGAATTTCCCTGAAAAAACACCCTGACAGAGAATTAATTTACAAGAAGATTGAAGATTATACCAATATGGCCATGGAAGGGAAGCTCTCTTTTAGTGAAAGCCTTGCCCAGCGTGTGAAATTATTGGAAGCAACCGAAGACCACTTAAAACAACTGATTAAAAGGTTGAAGAAAAAAGTGTCGAGTTCTTTTGCCCGCAATGCGGAATTCTTTAAGCAGCATGCCGATGAAATCCTGATTGTTTCTGGTGGTTTTAAAGAGTTCATTACCCCCGTGGTTAGCCAATACCACATCAAAAAAGAGAATATTTATGCCAATACCTTTGTTACCACGGGTGACGGAAAGATTATCGACTATGACCATGCCAACCCTTTAAGTGAAGAAGGTGGCAAGGTAAAACTCATGCAGCAACTTAACCTTGAAGGTGATTTATATGGTATTGGTGATGGCTATTCTGATTTCCAGTTAAGGGAAAGTGGTTTAATCAAAAAGTTCTATGCTTTTACCGAAAATATAGCCCGGGAAAGCATTGTACAGAAAGCCGACCACGTAACGCCTAGCTTTGATGAGTTTTTATTTGTAAACGACCTGCCAAGGGCAATATCCTACCCTAAGCACCGAATATTATGCCTGATCATTGGTGACGTACCTGAAGAGAGCATTGCCCTGTTAAAAAAAGATGGCTATTCTGTGCGCCATAAGGAAACCTTTGAGGATAAATACGTGGCCGATGTTCACATGATGCTATTACCTGAAGGTGAAACCATTGAAAAGGATAAGTTAAAGATGGCCAGTAAACTGAAAACCATCGGTTATTTAGGGAATGCTAAAAAGCTGGATCTGGAAACCTGCACCCGTATGGGGATCGTGGTATTCGACGACGTAAAACATAACCCCCGTAACCAGGACTTCATTCCAAAAAGGATGATGGATTTCATGAACACCGGAACAACTTACATGAGCCTGAACTTCCCTAACCTGCAATTACCCCGGATTGCAAAGTCGCACAGGTTAATACACATTCACCACAACGTTCCGGGAATTATGGCACAGATCAATACCATATTTGCGAAACACCACATTAACATTGTAGGTCAGTTTCTGATGACCAATGCAACCATTGGTTATGCCATTACAGACATCAATGCAGCCTATGATAAAGACCTGTTTAAATCGCTGAAAAAAGTTGAACAGACCATTAAGTTCAGGGTGTTATACTAAAAAGCTAACCTCCCGGTTTTCTTGATGTTAGTGTACTTTACACACCAAACATTATGAAAAAAAGGGAGACTGCCATTTGAATTTTATGTAGTTTTGTAAGGAATTAAAACATTAAGTACAAATACCGTGACCGATACGTTAACAATTAACATCAATAAAGCTGCCGAGTCAAGGTTAGCTGATACTGACTTTGAAAGCTTGCCATTTGGTAAAGTTTTTTCAGACCATATGTTTATCGCTGAATACGAAAATGGCGAATGGACTAACCTGCAGGTTTTACCTTACGGACCGATTTTAATGAGCCCGGCTATTTCTGCGCTACATTACGGACAGGCTATTTTTGAAGGCATGAAGGCTTATCGCCAGGCGGATAACCGGATTAGTGTATTCAGGGCCGATAAAAACTTTGAGCGTTTTAATAAATCCGCTTTACGTATGGCCATGCCTACAGTACCAAAAGATGTATTTATGCAAGGTATTGCTGCGTTGCTTGACATTGACGAGAAGTGGGTTCCTAAAGCTGATGGCTATTCTTTATACCTGCGCCCGGTGATGTTTGCTACGGATCCTTTTTTAGGCGTAAAAGCTTCAGAGAAATATACTTTTGCTATTCTAACTACCCCAACAGGTCCTTACTACAGTAAACCCTTAAAAGTAAAAATCGAAACAGAATATACGCGTGCCGATGAAGGTGGTGTGGGTTATGCCAAAACCGCTGGAAACTACGGCCGTTCACTTTACCCTTTTGCTGAAGCGAGTAAAGAAGGTTTTGACCAGTTAATCTGGACAGATGCTGCTACACACGAATTTATTGAAGAAGCGGGTACAGCTAACCTGATCTTTGTATTAAACGGGAAACTGGTTACACCTTCCATCAGAAGCACTGTGTTAGATGGAGTTACCCGCGATACACTGATTCAGCTGGCTATAAAAGCTGGTATTGAAGTAGAAGAAAGAAGGGTGAGCGTTAAAGAAGTGATTGAAGGAATTGAAAATGGCACCTTAACGGATGCCTTTGCTGCAGGTACTGCCGCAACGGTAACACCAATTGGCCAGATCAGCTATGAGGGAGTGTTATATACCTTGGCAGATCCTGAAACCCGTACTGTTTCAAAAGCAATTGCAAAGACCCTTAACGATATCCGTTATGGACTGGCTGACGATGAGTTTGGCTGGAACTGGGTATTGTAAACCACGATATCGTTACACATTACGGGAGAAAGGCGCTTTAAACAAAGCGCCTTTCTCCGTTTTAAATATTATTTTTGAAACCTTAAGGTCAACCATCGGCTGTTGGGCCGGCTTTCATTAAGGTACTCAAACGATGGTCGATTTATAAATTGCTTTACACAAAAATTAAATGAAAAAAATTTTACTATTAAGTTTAGCTTCAGCACTTTGCCTGGCCACTCCGGCCCTTGCACAACTAAAAAGACTAAGCCAGGAACAGACCTTTGGCAGAGAAATATCGATCACCAATCCTTTGAATTCCGTTACCGGCTGGAGCGATGATGAACACTACCTGGAACGCGATATTAACACCCGCGCTGTGCAGGCCGTAAACATTAAAACCGGTGCAAAAACCGCTTATACACCCCCTGCTGAACGCAGCCTGGGTGTTAAGGTAAAAGAAAATGACAAAAACGCAACGCCGTCGCCTGATGGGAAATATGTTGCTTTTACCCGCGACAATGATCTTTATGCAGTTGAAGTTGCCACAGGAAAAGAAATCAGGTATACAAACGATGGTACTGATGTGATTTACAACGGTTATGCGTCGTGGGTTTACTTTGAAGAGATACTCGGTCGTGCCACACGTTACAAGGCATTCTGGTGGTCGCCGGACAGCAAGAAACTTGCTTTCATGCGTTTTGATGACACTAAAGTACCAATGTTTCCCATTAATGGATCGACTGGCCAACATGGCTACACCGAAAAAACACGTTACCCTAAAGCAGGAGACCCAAACCCGGAAGTTAAGGTGGGTTTTGTTGCAGCAGAAGGCGGACAAGTAGTATGGGCTGATTTTGATGAAAAGGCTGACCAATACTTTGGGACCCCTTACTGGAGTTTCGACAGCAGCAGCATGATGGTGCAATGGATGGATCGCGGGCAGGAAAACCTGAAGTTCTATTCAGTAAGCCCGGTTAGCGGCACTAAAAAAGAGATATACGACGAAAAGCAAAGTTCATGGATCGACCTGGCTTTTGACGGTCGTATTGAATACTTAAAAGACAATAAACATTATATTCTTAAAAGTGATAAAACTGGCTGGGCTCATTTCTACCTGTATACCTTAGAAGGAAAACTGATTAACCCGATAACCAGCGGAAAATGGCAGGTAACGGACTTGCTGCACGTAGACGAAAAGAAGAAAGTAATCTATTTTGTAGCCCGTAAAGAAGCTTCTACGCGTACCGATCTTTACAGCGTAGGTTTTAACGGAAAAAACCTTAAAAGGTTAACCTTTGGTGACTACACCCACCAGGTGGCCATGTCGCCATCAGGCAAACATTTCATCACCACGTATTCTAACGTGAGCACTCCCCATAAACGTGCATTGATGGATACAAATGGCAAATTGGTGAAGGAACTTGCTGATAGTAAATCTGCAGATTTTAACAATTACGCTTTCGGGAAGACCGAAATGATCACCATCCCTTCGGGCGATGGTTATGATTTACCAGCCGCTATTACCTACCCTACCGATTTCGATAAAACAAAAAAATATCCGGTAATTTTCAGCATTTACGGAGGACCTGATGCAGGTACAGTTACTAATACCTGGAAAGGCACGGCCAACCAATGGTGGGCTAACGAAGGCATTATTCAAATTGCCGTTGATCACCGTGCATCGGGCCAGTTTGGAAAAGAAGGCGTGGCTTTAATGCACCGTAACCTTGGTAAATGGGAAATGCAGGATTACATGACTGCAGGTAGATGGTTAAAAGCACTACCTTATGTTGATCCGGCTAAATTATTGATTACTGGTCACAGTTACGGCGGTTACATGTCGTGTTTAGCTTTAACGTATGGTGCTGATGTATTTGACTTTGGTTATGCAGGCGCGCCGGTAACGAGCTGGGAGCTTTATGACAGCCATTATACTGAGCGTTTTATGGATACACCACAGGAAAACCCTGAGGGTTACAAAAACGCTTCTGTATTGACCCACGCCGGCAATTACAAAGGTTTGCTACGCATTATGCATGGCGATATGGATGATAATGTTCATATGCAAAACACCATTCAACTGGTAGACAGGCTACAGAATTTAAACAAACACTTTGAGCTGATGATTTACCCGGGTGGTAGACATGGCTGGACGGGTGGTGCTAAAACAGCACATGACAGGGTGCAAAGAATCAGGTTTTATTATGAGAATTTATTGAATAAACCTGTACCGGAAGCCTTGCTGAAATAAATTTAATTAAGTTTTTATGTAGAAATGCCCGTATCTAAACCGATACGGGCATTTTATTTTAATGGGGCTGCCGACCTCGATTCTATGGCTATCATTTATCAACTTGATGAAGTTGGACTAAAACGAAAAAATACTTTCTCCACAACCATCAGGAAATGATAAAAGAGATCCTATCTTAGTTTAACCATTTGTAAAATATGAAGAGATTTCCAATCCTAACCTTAATGCTGTTGTCGACCCTGGGCATAGGTTGCAACACCAATACTTCCGACAAAAGCCTGCCCCTGGAAGCGCCTTCCAGGCCAGAAGCGTACAGCACGAAGCTAGTTGACGCCCTTACCTCCGCTAATTCAGATGAGCTCACTTATGTTTTTAAAGGTTATGAACGGGTTGGCAACAACGCCTATATCAAAGTACACGCTGTTGGAGACCACATCAATGCAGAGCTACCTATTTTAGTGAAGCAGTGGCATAAACTGGAGACCCTGAAAAGAACACAAGGGAAAGGTTATATAGGGGCTGAGTTAAGAGGTTTAGAATTAGTTCAAACGCAGGATGAAATTGCCAGATTTGAATACAAAACGTTAGACAGGATTATAGACTAATGGAAAGGAAGCATTCCGGTTTGGTAAAGTAAACGAAAAATTACTTCCCTTGCCAGGGGTGCTTTCTACTTTTATTTCACCACCATGCCTTTTAATAATCTCTGAGGAGATATATAAGCCAAGGCCTAAGCCTGCAGTAAATCGGTTTTGCTCTAGTCGGTAATACCTGTCAAATAATTTTGACAAGCTCTCTTCAGGAATTCCAGGGCCGAGATCTATCACAGAAATTTTAACAAACCCTTCCAACTGCTCCACTTGTATAATGATTCGCTTTGATAAGGGCGCGTACTTAATGGCATTATTAATAAGATTTACAAGAACTTGTTCGATTTTATGCTCATCACCGAAAATCTCGATATTTTGATCTCCCCTGAGTTGAAGACGGTCTTTGTCTTCTGATTGAAGATGACTAGAGATGGTGTTTATGAGATCAGGCATAAAAAAAACCGACTTATTTAATGAAAGTTGTCCCTGCTCTAACTTTGTAGTGCTGAGCAGGTCGTCAACCAGTCGTACCAACCTGGTCACCTGACGCTCTGAATCTCCTAACAGTTTAAAAAGCTGCTCGCTCACTTGAGTGCCAACAGTTAATTGCCTGCTTAAAATCTGGCTTATGGCTTTAAGGCTTGTCATAGGCGTTTTAAGTTCATGACTCGCTACACCGATAAACTCCTCTTTCTGCGTGCGCAGGTTATATTGTTCCGTTACATCCTCAATAATAGTATAACCAAGGGTTTCTCCATTGTCTATAAAAAGAATCGACGTTACATGACACCAGATGATAGTTCCATCAGCTTTCACCAGGCAGGTCTCCAGGCTAAAGAAAGGTGTGGTGTTCTGCCATAATTTATCCTGCAAAATGACCCAATCTGAACGTCGGTGATCTGGCGCATAGTCCGTAATTTTCTTTCCAACAAGATCACGCTTTGATGAAAAGCCTAATAGCGTGATTAAGGCCATATTTGCCTCAATGATAGTTAGGTCTCTATTAATAATTTTGTTGCCTAGCCTGGATGATTCAAAAATGGTTTTAAAAATAGTCCGGCTCTCCATAAAAGCTGCATTATTGGCTTTCCTTTCAAGTCTTACCGCCGTTTTTAATTCATTATTTTCCTTTTCCAAGGCAGTTATACGGTTGATTAGTGTCTGAGCGCTTTCCATATAATAATTAGAATAATGTGTTTTGCTTCTACAAAGTAATAATCATGAATAGTAACATCATCAGTCCTCCATATGTTTAGCATGTTTTTCATGTATTTTGGCAATGCAATGCACACATTTAAAATTGAAGATAAATTATGCCAATACTTAAAATATCTGATTTTTGTTTAATCTTGATGCATGAAAAAACTTTTACTCCTAATTATTTTATTTACAGTTACTACTTATTCTTATGCACAAAAGGATAGTTTAGCCAATGTTATTCAGATGCGTTCAGCAGCCATTGGTCATACCGGAAACAACGAAATTAAAGTAAACCTCTTTTACCTGGTTTTAGGTTTACCAGAAATTAGTTATTAAAGGCTGATTGCAGATAATATGGGCATTGGCGTATCCGCAATGGTGTCGCTTTTAGATGACCAGGACGTTAGGTACGCTTTACTTGCTAATTACCGCTTGTATTTTGGCAACAAAAAAGCAAATGGTTTTTTTATAGAAGGTAACATGGGTGTCGTGGCGGAGGAACATGAATTAAAGAAAAGCACCAAGGCCTATTTTGGTTTAGGAGCCGCTACAGGGGCAAAATTTTTAACAAGAAACGGACTATTAGGAGAGGCATACCTAGGTGCAGGGAGATTGTTGGGCAATAGCAGCTCTGGGTATTATCCAAGAGTAGGCGTTACCATAGGGAAGAGATTTTAAAGTCTTTCCCTAGTTTCTTTTGTTTTGCTTACGTTTTTCGCGCGCTAGCTTTCTTTTCTCCCGATCAGCCTTCATCTGTTCGAATAAGGCTACCTGTGCTCTAACATAAGCCTCCTTTTGAGGAGTAACGCCAACGCTGTTTCGGATGCCCTGAAAGAGGGTTTTCCATATAAAATTAAAAAAGGACCGATAGGGGTCTCTCTGATAATCGATATTTGCGACATAGAGTTTACCACTGGCATTGGGGTTGGCAGGATTAATCACGACCATATTAGCGAGCAATGAAAGTAAGCCCTGCCGGATAAATGCGCCCTTACCTTCTTCACGTTTTAACAAGGCTATGGCAAGGTGATTGTATTTTAGCTCGAGTTTTCCGAGGGCACGGCTTTCGTTAGCTTTAATATTAAATTTAAGCCCCTGTATTATACAACTTTTAACGTGCAACATGCCCAATGGTTTCGTTACCGGATTTAACATAACCCCATTCATTCCTTTTAATTGGGCTCCGTAACTGAAGGCCCCATCTTTTGCCACAAGATCAAACTTAAAATTTGTTTCTAAATGCCCCTGCCCCATTAACAAAGTGTTCAATTTGATTTCCATGAACCGGTTTTTCTCCTTTTCTTTATCAACGTTGGTAACATTGGTAATGGTGCCGGAAGTTTGTTCAAAGCTAATACGGCCCTTTTGCTTACTAATTTTATTGAATTCTGCATAACTCACATCTAAGTTATGCAGATCCATGTTACGTATCGTTAGTTTAACCGGCAGTTTTTGCAGTAACTGTTGAGGGTCCCGGCCTGTTTTTATGGTCCTTTTTCTTGGGATTTCATTATTGCTAAATACAGCTATCTGGCCATTACTAAGGATCATGTCACTAGCCAGTAGCTCTTGCTTTCTCACAAATAAGGGTAAGTCGATCCCTTTAAGTTCTACCTCGTTAAAATGAATGTTAAACCGGTCTGTACCGTAGCCAAGTACCTTCGAAAAGTCCATTTCAGAATAACGTGGCACCAAGGCAAGGTTATTTACTGTTAAGTTGCCAGTTGCCGAACTGAAATTGATTTCATAGGCCTTAACGTGGTACATGCTGTCGGCTGTTGCATAGGAGTAATCGTTAAGCTGCAGCCTGATGTCTTTTAACAGATACTGGCGAGTAGTGTCCTGCGCGGAGTGCTCATCTATTAACCAATCCCTTAGTGACACATTTAGATGCTTCAATGAGTCAACCCTGGGAATTTCATGGTTGTTGTCTATATATTTAAAACTGATCTCGTTAAAATCGATACTGGCTATCCGAACCTCTTTGAGGTGTTTAGATACCACATTAAATGGCGAAAGCAAAGGCCGAGGCGGCCTGTTATCGTTATAGGCGTACTGTTTGTTTACCATCGTTACCTTAGGAAAATTAATTGTAATCTGGTCAATGGTTAAACGGCGCTGAAAAATGACGCGAAAAGGGTGTAAATTATGGATGCTCAGCCTTTCAAGCTCAACATGATAAATGTTATTCGGGGCGCGCTTTTCGGCAACCAACCTTTTTAACACCAGTGTATCTGGAACAAACCTCACCTTGGTAAGGCTTGCATCACCGGTAAAACAATTAACACTGATACTGGAAAATTCGATGTGATAGAGGTTATCGGTAGAACTGGCTACAAGTTGTTTAACTTTTTTTGCCAAAACAGGCTTTACCCAGATATTCAAATAAAGAGAAACAGAACCGAACACGACTAGAAACCCCGCAGCGATGATAACCAGCAACTTAATTATTTGGTGACTCTTAAGTAGTTTTCCTAGCATAGGCGGAGCGCATAACTCGCTCTAATATACGTTTTTCATGTTAACAAGTCAATTATCCCCTTCTGCTTGATTCTGCGCCCTTTCCTCCCGGCGTTCTTCCCTTCGTTGTTCACGTTTACGTTTTCTTTCTGCTTTTTTGTCTTCCTTGTCGTCCTTGACCTTATCCGCGACCTTCTTATATGCCTGTTCGGGGCTTTTAACAGGGATGACACCGATACCAACCGTTTCACGGATTCCCACAAAGACACTTTTCCACAAGAGGTTGAAAAAGGACGCTGCAGGAGTTCTTTCGAGCGTGATATTTGCCGTTCTTACATCCTCTCCTGGAGTAGGGTTTGCATCTTTTATGATGATTGCATTAGCAAGAAAGGATAATAATCCTTTTTCTTTGGCTGGACCACCATCCTCACCCGCTTTAAGCATGGTCACTTTTAAATCACGGTAATAGAATCTCATGGTACCTTTACTACCTTTAAAATTAGCCGATATGTTGAAATCTGCCTTTTGCACAGACCCCTGATCAATTTTTACTAAACCCAGGTTTCGAGATAAGGGGTTTAATTCGGTCATGTTCATGGGACCAATTTTACCGGAATAGCTGAATTGGCCATTCTTAGATAAAAGGTTAAAATCTATGTGAATGTCAATATTCGCCGCTTTTATAATCCTGGTACTCAGGTTAGCAATCGCATGGCTGTTTTTAGTGAGCTGTAGTGAATCATTGGTCACATTTCGCACTGTACCCTGTAAATTATCAAGGTTTACTGTCCCTCTTTTTTGCGTTTCAGGGTTATATTCAGTGTAGGCGACATTAACCTGTTTGAGGATCAGCGTATCGATTTGAATTGGCTGAGATAGCCTTCTCAAAGCCATATGGGGGTAATTACGTCCTTTGTCGAAACCTGGGGGTGGTAATTCTCTATTCATAAAAATGGCTACTTCTGCAGGGCCTACGGTGACGGATTTTGCATGTAAGTCGCCCGTCTGATTAAGTTTTAAAAAGTTAACACCAGCAAAGCTAATGGCTTTAAAGTCCAGGTCGTAACGATCCTTTTGCACCTTAAATTTCCGGGTAAAAGCAAGATCGCCCAGCATTGGCACCATTCGGAAACCTTTCACCTGAATAGATTTACCTGCCGCCGAACCCAATAAGGTATCAACTTTAAGCGTATACATTTTATCTTTAGTCAGTGATGTATAGCCCAGTAATTGGAAGGAAATATCTTTGGTGTTATAAAAACGTGTGCTGTCCAGGTGGGAAAGCGAATCTAAGTAGATGTCGTCTACAATAATATTTAGTTTTTTAATTGAATTACGTTTCGACCCTCCCTTTCCACTGATGTAATCAAAATCAGCGTCTATAACTTTCACCTGATGGACCCGAAGGGATTTAAAGGTTGAGGCAATCATTTCATAAGGTGTTTTCTGCCCATCCGTATCATCCTTAACCGGTACTTTACGGTAAATCATATTAATTGAAGGTTTTTTAAGGACTATCGATTTGATATCCAGCTTCTTTTTAAAATAAGCATTCCATAAGCCTGCCCTATTTATCTCCAACCGGTCTAGTTCGACATGGAACACATGGACAGGGGCCAGTTTATTTTGCTTTAATACTTCATAGCCTGCCGAATCGGGCATTAGCACAACACTGTCTAAAGTAGCGGAACCTGAAAATATGTTAAGATGAATATCCTTGAAATCGATCCGGTATAAATGCTCAGTTGCATTATATACACCTTCCTTAATTTTTTCGGTGAGTACTGGTTTCCATCTTATGTTTATGTATATCGTGAGGGCGCCAATAATAATGATTAATGCTACGCAAACGCCAATTATCCACTTCCATACCTTACTTAATTTAAGTTTGTTTTCGGCCATAAAATAATATGATTTAAATATTACAACACAATATCTCTGCCACTTTGTCATTTACGGATATATTTGCGTATTTTTGAAACCTATAAACAGCAACTATATATGATTGATTTACAGCTAACAGAAAAGACACATGATGAAGCTCGGCAGGGTGAAGCGTTGGTAATAGACGCTCCTGAACAGCGAAACGGCAAAAAGCTATATATTGAAAGTTACGGTTGCCAAATGAATTTTGCTGACAGTGAAATTGTTGCATCGATTTTAAAAGAAGATGGCTTTACCACAACTGGCGACTACAAAGAAGCTGATGTGGTTTTTATTAACACTTGTTCGATCAGAGAAAACGCAGAACAGCGCGTTAGAAACCGCTTGTCGCAATTTGGTGCTGAAAAACGCCGTAATCCAAAATTAATTGTAGGCGTTTTAGGCTGTATGGCCGAAAGGTTAAAGGCAAAATTCATGGAAGAAGAGAAGCTGGTGGATGTGGTTGTTGGACCAGATGCCTACCGTGATCTTCCACAATTATTATCGCAAGCAGAAGATGGATCAAAAGCTATTAATGTTTTGTTATCCAGAGAAGAAACTTATGCCGATATTAGCCCGGTTCGATTAAATGGAAACGGCATTACGGCATTTATTTCCATTATGCGTGGTTGTGATAACATGTGTTCCTTTTGTGTAGTTCCATTTACCAGGGGCCGGGAACGCAGCAGGGATCCTTATTCTATTCTGGCGGAAGCACAGGATTTATATGAGCGTGGTTATAAAGAAGTAACCTTGCTTGGCCAGAACGTAGATTCTTACAAATGGAAAGGTGCTGACGCAGAAGAAGGCGCACCTATTGAAGTTAACTTTGCCCAATTATTGGAAAAAGTAGCCTTGGTTAGTCCGGAGTTAAGAATTCGTTTTTCCACCTCACACCCTAAAGACATTACAGACGAGGTATTATATACCATCGCTAAATACGATAATATTTGCAATTACATCCACCTGCCTGTTCAATCTGGAAGTAGCCGCGTGTTGGAATTGATGAACCGGACCTATACCCGCGAATGGTACATTAACCGCATTGACGCTGTGAAAAGAATAATTCCCGGCTGTGCGATATCTTCGGATATTATCGCTGGATTCTGTACAGAAACAGAGGAAGAACACCAGGAAACCCTGAGCATGATGGATTATGTGGGTTACGATTTCGCTTTTACTTTCAGTTATTCAGAAAGACCAGGCACCATGGCAGCCAGAAAGCTAACAGATGATATTCCTGAGGAAGTAAAAAAACGCCGCCTGAGTGAGATTTTAGTCAAACAACAGGAATGGTCTTTACGCAGGCTACAACAACAGGTTGGTAAAACCGTTAGAATTCTAGTGGAAGGCTTCTCGAAAAAATCAGATCAGGATTACTGTGGTAGAAATGACCAAAATGCAATGGTTGTATTTCCAGCCACAAAGAACATCAGTCCTGGTCAATATGTTAATGTTTACATAGAGCGTTGTACTTCGGCCACTTTATTGGGGCGTCTAGCAGAATAATCATGGATATACAAGACATAAAAAATCGTTTTGGTATTATTGGAGGCTCTCCGCTTCTAAACCGGGCGATAGATACGGCACGTCAGGTTGCCCCTACTGATATGTCGGTTTTAATAACCGGAGAAAGTGGTAGTGGTAAAGAAGTGTTCTCGCATATCATACACCAGTTAAGCGCCAGAAAACATGGTGCTTTCATTGCCGTAAACTGCGGGGCCATACCAGAAGGGACTATTGACTCAGAACTATTTGGCCACGAGAAAGGATCGTTTACAGGTGCACATGAGGCCCGTAAAGGTTATTTTGAAGTAGCTAATGGCGGTACGATCTTCTTGGATGAAGTGGCTGAACTACCCCTGGGTACACAAGCACGTTTATTAAGGGTATTGGAAAGTGGTGAATACCTGAGGGTTGGATCATCAAAGGTTCAAAAGACCGATGTCCGTATTATTGCAGCAACAAATGTTGATGTATATAACCGGGTTAAATCTGGCAAATTCAGGGAAGATCTTTATTACCGCTTAAATACAGTTCCGTTGAGAATACCAGCGCTTCATGAACGCAAGGAGGACATTTACCTATTATTCAGAAAATTCTCGGCTGATTTCAGCGATAAATACCGCAGTCCGGGCATACAACTGGAGCCCGATGCTATACAGATGTTAAGCAATTACAGCTGGCCAGGAAATGTGAGGCAGCTAAAGAACATTGCAGAGCAGATCTGTGTATTGGAAAAAGATAGAAATGTAACGGCGCAGGCCCTGTTAAATTATATTCCGAATGAAAGCACGAGCAACCTGCCTATGGTGAGTGGTCAGTATACCAAGGAAGATTATACCGAACGGGATATCCTATATAAGGTTCTTTTTGACATGAAAAAGGACATGATGGACCTGAAAAAACTGGTTGCAGAGATTATTCAAAGTGGAGGAAACACTTCTCACATCATTGCCGACAACCCACACTACATTAATCAGCTTTATCAGGAAGCAGAACTAGGATCTGGTATGGAGCCGACATTGACGATTAAAAAACCAACTCCAAATAATAACCCCATTGAATATAACTATGCCAACGATGCGGAGGAAGTAGAGGAATCGTTATCTCTAATCGACAAAGAATCAGATCTGATTAAAAAAGCCCTGAAAAAGCACAAAGGCAAGCGTAAGTTTGCTGCGCAGGAATTGGGTATTTCTGAACGCACACTCTATAGAAAAATTAAAGAACTGAGTTTAAATTAAAAATGAAAAGAACAGTAGTTTTAGTCCTGTTGGTTATCGTGGCAACATTTAATTCTTGCACCATTAAGTTTAACGGCGCTTCGATTCCACCGGAAATGAAAACAATTAACGTTGATTTTTTTGAAAACAATGCCCAATTGGTAGTACCTACTTTAAGTCAGCAATTCACAGAAGAGCTTAAAAACAGGATTCGCACGCAAACCCGCCTAAATTTAACACAAGGTGACGCCGACGCCAAACTGGAAGGTCGTATTACTGGCTATGACATCAGGCAGTTAACACTTACCGATAATGAGAGGCTTACCGAAGGATCAAGCCGTTTAACCATAACAGTAACGGCCAAGTATACTAATAACCTTGACCCTAAACAAAGCTTTGAAGAAAGCTTCAGTAGCTTTAAGAATTTCTCTTTGACAGGCAGGAGTTTACAGTCGATTGAGCCCCAATTGATTAAAGAGATTAATGTGATGATAACTGAAAATATATTTAACCGGGCATTTGCACAATGGTAGCCAAAACAAAAACCAATCCTTAACTTAGCACCGTGGAGCTGGACAAAATTAAACAGGAAAGATTATCAATGTGCCTTGCTGAACCCGATTTAGTGGATCAGCAGGATATTCCTTTATTAAAGGACCTGTCCAGGCAATTCCCATATTTTGAAGCACTACACTTGTTATTAGCGAAAGCTGAACCTACGAATGATAAAGCTTTAGCTACTGCAGCACTATATACAAATGGGGATTTGCTACATCACGTTATGCAGCGCAAGGCAAATCTGACTGATACAAACCCGGATGAAAGTAATTTTTCAGATACCATTGAAGACGCTTTTGTACTGGAAAGCATCTCTTCTTCAGATTTCTTTGCCTTTCAGGAGAACTTTACATCTGAAGAAATAACGGAAGAAGTTAAGGATGAACCGGTTACAACCCTTTCAACAACTGATCGGGAGCCTGTTATGCCAAAAGAAGAGCCGGTAAGCGTAAGCAATTACGACGATGACACCTTACCCTATACGTTTTTATGGTGGCTGGCAAAAACGCGCAAAGAACATCAGGCGGTGTTTCAACCTTATGCAACGCCGAAAAAAAGGACACCGGGCGAATTGCAGCAACAGTATGTTGAACACATCTTTCATATTCAAAGTCCGTTCAACGCAGAAGAACTTATTAACAACACGCCGAAAGGCAAACACATCGATCACAAGGAAACCTCGATCATAGACGATTTCTTAAAAAAGGCTCCACAAATCAGTCCCCCAAAGCCTGAACAGATCGATAACGAAAATAAGGCAAAAAAGAGCGCGGAAGACCACAATGACCTGGTATCAGAAACACTTGCTAAAATTTATATTGAACAGATGCTTTATCACAAGGCAATAGACACTTATCAAAAATTAAGTTTGAAGTTTCCAGAAAAAAGCCGTTACTTTGCCGACCTTATCCAATCTTTAGAAAAGAAAATTTAACTATATAACAGACTATGATTTTTTTAATTATTTTATTAATCATCATTTGCGTTGCCCTAGGCATCTTTGTATTAATCCAAAATCCTAAAGGTGGGGGATTAATGACTGGCGGTTCAGGAAGCAACATGTTTGGTGTTCAACGTACCGGTGATGTTCTGGAAAAAGGAACCTGGGTTCTTCTAACATTAATCGTAGTGATCACATTAAGCATCTCAGCGATTTCTAAAAATGGAACCGGAAGTACTGGAGGCTCAAAAATTCAGGAGCATTTGGATAGGACACCTACACCATCGCCACTTAACCAACAGGCACCAGCAAATACAACTCCACCGGTTAACGAACAGAAACCAGTGCAATAAGATATACAAGTAATAAAAAAAAGGCTGCATCATGAAAATGGTGCAGCCTTTTTTTATGCTTAATACCTCCATGTTTTGCAAGCCTTACTTGCTATATAGGCAGGCCTGACGCTGCCATACTGACACGAAAATTCCGATCATAAAACGAATAGCTGCCAAGGCGGTGTAATTTTGTCAAGGGCTGCCCCTTGGCATAAAAACTGATGTATTGGAATCGTTATTTATAATTTTTTACATTAACCTTAAATAAAATAATAATAAATTATGGCTTTAAACTTTAAACCTAATGCAGATAGAGTAGTTGTTGAAGCTGCTGCTGCCGAAGAAAAAACAGCTTCTGGTATTTACATTCCGGATACCGCAAAAGAAAAACCTCAACAAGGTATTGTTATAGCTGTTGGACCTGGTAAATACGCGGATCAAACTGGAAATTTAATTCCTGTAAGTGTTAATGTTGGCGATCAAGTATTATACAGCAAATATGGTGGTACTGAAGTAACCATCGAAGGTAAAGAATACTTAATCATGAGAGATTCTGATATCTTAGGTACCCTTTAATAAATCATTGTTTGAATATAAGTTTATCTTCTTTTTTCAACTTTACAAAATAACATACGAAAATGTCAAAACAAGTAAAATATAATGTAGAAGCCCGTGACGCCCTGAAAAGAGGTGTTGATACTTTGGCTAATGCTGTAAAAGTAACTTTAGGTCCAAAAGGCCGTAATGTAATTATTGATAAAAAATTTGGTTCACCTTCGATCACTAAAGATGGTGTAACTGTAGCAAAAGAAATTGAGTTAAAAGATCCTATCGAAAATATGGGCGCTCAAATGGTTAAAGAAGTTGCTTCTAAAACTGCTGATATTGCAGGTGACGGAACAACAACTGCAACTGTATTAGCGCAAGCTATTGTTACTGCTGGTATTAAAAACGTTGCTGCTGGTGCAAATCCAATGGATTTGAAACGCGGTATCGACAAAGCGGTTACTGCAATTGTAGAAAACTTAAGAGCACAATCTCAGACTGTTGGTGAAGACAATAACAAAATCAAACAAGTTGCTTCTATTTCAGCAAACAACGATGAAGTTATCGGTTCACTAATTGCAGAAGCAATGGGTAAAGTTGGGAAAGATGGTGTAATTACTGTTGAAGAAGCAAAAGGTACTGAAACTGAAGTAAAAACAGTTGAAGGTATGCAATTTGACCGTGGTTACTTATCACCATACTTTGTTACCAATGCAGATAAAATGGAGGCAGAATTAGAAAACCCTTACATTTTAATCTACGACAAAAAAATCAGCAACATGAAAGAATTGTTGCCGATCCTGGAGAAACAAGTTCAAACTGGAAAACCATTATTAATTATTGCGGAAGATTTAGACGGAGAAGCTTTAGCTACTTTAGTGGTAAACAAAATCCGTGGATCACTGAAAGTTGTTGCTGTTAAAGCGCCAGGATTTGGTGACCGTAGAAAAGCCATGTTAGAAGATATCGCTATCTTAACTGGTGGAACGGTAATTTCTGAAGAAAGAGGTTATAAATTAGAAAATGCTGACTTAACTTATTTAGGTACTGCTGAGAAAGTTGTTGTTGATAAAGACAATACAACTGTAATCAATGGTGCTGGTCAGTCTGATGATATTAAAGCTCGCGTTAACCAGATTAAATCTCAGATTGAAACCACTACATCTGATTACGATAAAGAGAAATTACAAGAGCGTTTGGCTAAATTAGCTGGCGGTGTTGCAGTTCTTTACGTTGGTGCTGCTTCAGAAGTAGAGATGAAAGAGAAAAAAGACCGTGTTGATGATGCTTTACATGCAACCCGCGCTGCGGTTGAAGAAGGTATTGTTGCTGGTGGTGGTGTTGCTTTCATCCGTGCAATCGAAGCTTTAGAAGGCATGAAAGGTGCTAACGAAGATGAGACTACTGGTATCGCTATCGTTAAACGTGCAATTGAAGAGCCATTACGTCAAATCTGTGAAAACGCAGGTATTGAAGGTTCTATCGTAGTTCAAAAAGTTAAAGAAGGTACTGCTGACTTTGGTTACAACGCACGTACTGATGTTTACGAAAACTTAATTGCAGCTGGTGTTATTGATCCAACTAAAGTAGGTCGTGTAGCATTAGAAAACGCCGCTTCTATCGCAGCGATGTTGTTAACTACAGAATGTGTATTGGCTGATGAGCCTGAAGAAAAATCAGCTGGTGCTGGCATGCCTCCTATGGGCGGCGGCGGCATGGGCGGAATGATGTAATTCTTCTTTTTCCTATTTAATTCTAAAGGGTGTCTGGAAGTTCCAGACGCCCTTTTTCTATGCTTAATCATATTTTAGCCCATGGACGTTACAGAAATTTTAGAAAACAATCATTTCATTACTTCAAGCGAAGTAAACAAGTTTTTACTTACCATAATATTATGTGGTTTAATAGGCGCAGAAAGAGAGTTCAGGAGTAAACAGGCGGGTTTAAAAACATTAATCATGATGGGACTTGGCTCCACCCTGTTCACCATCCTATCTGTTAATATTGGTCTGGGCAGCGCTGATCGTATCGCCTCAAATATTGTTACAGGCATTGGATTTTTAGGTGCTGGGGTCATCTTTAAAGACGACAACCAGGTTAAAGGACTGACTACTGCAAGCGTGATCTGGATTGTTGCGGCCATTGGTATGGCTGTCGGTGCCGGATATTATGAACAGGCCATTGGTGTTACGTGTATCGTATTGTTCTCCCTCCTGGTTTTCCCATTTATAGAACATCGCGTAGAGCGTCGGATAGTTACCAGAACTTATAGGGTGGTGAAGGCTTTTGAGAAGGAAAACCTGGATAAATATGAAGAATATATCACGACCTCAAAATTAAAATTTATCCGTGGCAGACAGCAACTGCGTGATAACAAGATTATTGGAACCTGGGTAGCTGTTGGACGTCCTGAAAACCACAAGAAATTTGTGGATCGCATGTTGGCCGACGACAAGATACTTGCTTTTGATTTTTAACGGGCGTAGCTTTGTAGGATGCAAAGAGAACAAATCTCAGTATTTGATATTTTTAAGATAGGTGTTGGTCCCTCAAGTTCACACACTTTAGGTCCCTGGCGTGCTGCACAAAGGTTTATAGCTACCCTTGTGCAAAACGAACAATTGACACAAGTGGAACAGGTAAAAATATTATTGTACGGCTCCCTGGCTAAAACAGGTAAGGGTCATGGTACAGATATTGCGATTTTACTGGGTATGACGGGTGCAGATCCGGTGACTTTTGATGTTAACGCTATAGATTCTACCATAGAAGGTATTAAACAACAGCAGCAACTGCGTTTGAACGGCCTTCATAATATTCATTTCGACTTTGATGACGATCTTATTTTCCTTTTCCAGGAAAGCCTTCCTTTCCACCCCAATGCGGTCACCTTTCAAGCGTTCTTAAACACTGGTAAAGCAGTATCTGAAACCTATTACTCTATTGGTGGAGGTTTCGTGGTTAAAGAAGGGGAAGATGGAACGGAAAAAGAACAGGTAGAGCTACCTTTTCCGGTAGAAAGAGCCGACGATTTACTGCACTGGTGTAAAACAACGGGCTTAAAAGTGTCGGAAGTTGTGATGGAAAACGAAACGGCCTGGCGTGAAGAAGAGGAGACACGTAAAGGCATTTTACAACACTTCCACGTAATGAAAGACTGCACCTTCCGCGGTTGCCATACCACAGGTTTTTTGCCGGGTGGTTTAAATGTAGGTCGCAGGGCAGCAGCTTTAAATAAAAGGTTAATTGGCGACCAACCTTATCATGACTATAAAACCTGGATGATGGCCATTAGAAATGGCGGACAGAACTTCAATTACATATTGGATTGGGTAAGCTGTTTTGCATTGGCTGTCAATGAAGAATACGCTTCCTTTGGTCGGGTGGTTACTGCCCCTACAAATGGCGCTGCAGGCGTTATTCCAGCGGT
This sequence comes from Pedobacter sp., assembly GCF_045627485.1. Classification (GTDB taxonomy): domain Bacteria; phylum Bacteroidota; class Bacteroidia; order Sphingobacteriales; family Sphingobacteriaceae; genus Pedobacter. The sequence goes on from NZ_JAZQNU010000172.1 coordinate 46,482, forward strand.
ATTACAATATTACATCGCTTTTTGCGATGGTTATAACGATGATAAAATTATACAATTTATAGCTTGTGCCTCAGAAATAGGCAGCATCTTTAAAAAAGGCGCTACGATATCCGCCGCAATGGGTGGTTGCCAGGCAGAGATAGGCGTTTCATCAGCGATGGCTGCGGCAGCATTAACTGAAGTGATGGGCGGTTCGCAGCGACAGGTGCTTATGGCGGCAGAGATTGCCATGGAACACCATTTAGGCATGACCTGCGACCCTATTGGGGGCCTGGTACAAGTTCCCTGCATTGAACGTAATACCATGGGCGCAATAAAAGCCATTACAGCAAGTCAGCTTGCCCTGCAAAGCAATCCTGATAAGGCTAAAGTGAGCCTGGATGCGGTAGTAAACACGATGTGGGAAACGGCGATTGATATGAATTCAAAGTATAAAGAAACCTCTGACGGAGGACTGGCTACAAACATTCCAATCAGTTTGCCCGAATGTTAGACCATTAAACCAGGGTCATTCCAAAAAGATCAGCTATATGTGTTCTGAGTTTAAGTTTCACCTCTTCCATGGGCAATTCGTAACCTAACTCTTTTTGCATAGAGGTAACCGCTTTATCGTCAATCCCGCAAGGAATGATATTATTGAAATAGTCGAGATTAGTGTTTACATTAAAAGCAAACCCATGCATAGTTACCCATCGGCTGCATCGAACACCCATGGCACATATTTTACGGGCTTTATCATTATCCGGGTCAAGCCATACCCCAGTATAACCTGGGTAACGCCCCGCCTCAATACCATAATCTTTTAACGTTAAAATTACCGCTTCTTCCAGCGTCCGCAGGTACAAATGAATATCTGTAAAGAAGTTATCCAGATCCAGTATCGGATAACCGACTATCTGTCCTGGTCCATGGTAAGTAATATCCCCTCCACGATTAATTTTATAATAAGCAGCCTGTTTTTCTTTAAGCCCCTGTTCGTCCAGTAATAGGTTTTCGGGCACTCCACTTTTTCCTAAAGTATATACATGCGGATGCTCGCAAAAAACCAGCATATTAGGCGTAATTAAAGTCGTATTATTGGTTCTGTTGGCTGTTTTGATAGCTACTGTTTCGTTAAAAACAGTCTCCTGTTTCGCCCAGGCCTCCTGGTAATCTATCAGGCCCCAATCTATATACTTCACTTCTTTATTCATGATCATTGATCTTAAGTCATCACATAAGCGAGCATGTAACCATCAGTGGTTTTAAAATAACTCGCCAACAAGGGTTGTTTGCGGTCAGGCAGGCTCACTATCGCTTCCACGTCACCTGAATCAGCTAATTCGAAAGCCTTTACGAACATATCTTTTTTAAGCTCCAGCCCTCTCCTGCCGTTCCATTTATAAATTGCTTCTTTAACACACCAACACACGTACAAACCCTCGATGGATTCGTCCAGGTGATTCTGTTCCAGTTCTTCGGTAGATAGAAATTTGTGTTTGATTAACTCGATCTTGTCTTTCATCTTCTCAATGTCGACACCAACCTTCTTATCCTTACTAATCATAACCGCAGCATAATCGTAAGAGTGGCTCAGCGAAATTTCATAGTCGATATTCACCAGGTATGGTTTACCGTGATCGTCCATCCGGCAATCGATGTATTCTTTGGTATTAAGCATGGTTCGCAGCAATAATCGGGTGCTTAGCCAATGTAACAAACGCTTGCCGTTATTTAGTGAAGAAATAAAATCCAGTTCATGTTGTTTGAGCTGTAAGCCTGCGATGAGTTCAGTTTCACTTTCTTGTATCTTCCATACAGCCAGTATGGTATGATCATCAATATTTTTGTTAAAAACGATTGGCATTTGTATTTTGGGAAATCAATGGTAAAAGTATCTTAAAATAATCATAATTTAGCCCAATAACTTAATAAATGATACTTTCCGACAAACGCATCCTCGAAGAAATAGAAAAAGGTACAATTATTATTGAGCCATTTACTGCCGACTGCCTAGGGACAAACTCTTATGATGTGCATTTGGGTAAATACCTGGCCACTTATAAAGACCGGGTTCTCGATGCAAAAAAACACAACACCATCACCCACTTTGAAATACCTAAAGACGGCTTTGTTTTGCAACCTGGCACTTTGTATTTAGGTGTTACTCTTGAATATACAGAGACTCATGCCCATATTCCTTTCCTGGAAGGCAAGTCAAGTACAGGACGTTTAGGTATCGACATTCACGCCACAGCCGGTAAAGGCGATGTGGGTTTTTGCAACACCTGGACCCTTGAAATTTCATGCTCGCAACCCGTGAGAGTTTATGCAGGCATGCCAATTGGCCAGCTAATCTATTTTATGGTAGAAGGCGACATCAATGTGATGTACAACATGAAAGATAATGCTAAGTATAATAATAAGACCACAAAGCCTGTTGAAAGCATGATGTGGAAGAATAAATTCTAATACGCTACAATTATTGTTATATTGATCTGACATGTTAATCGCTTTCCATGAAAACCAGATATCACATAACAGCATTGCTCCTATTAGGTGCCACCTTAGTTACTGCTTTTAAAATAAATGACGATCCATTTTCTTTACTTCTAAAGAAAATGGAAGCCTATGTGCAGAACCACCCGCAGGAGAAAGTGCACCTCCATCTAGACAAACCCTATTATGCCATTGGCGATGATATTTGGTTCAAAGCCTATGTCGTCAACACCCAGGACGGACGGCCTTCTAACATCAGTGGAAGTCTGTATGTAGAACTCATCAACGAATCTGATTCCATTAAACGTCAGCTTAAACTGCCTTTAGCAGGGGGGGTAACCTGGGGGGATATCAATTTGCCCGACACCTTAGCCGAGGGTAACTACCGCATCAGGGCCTACACCCAGTGGATGC
>NZ_JAZQNU010000173.1:0-2041 GCF_045627485.1 Pedobacter sp.
ATAGGTGCCCTTTGCTAAGGCAAGTTTATAAATGCCATCTACATTTGCCGAGGTGCCCATTGTAGTATTTTTTACATATACCGAGGTAAACGGAATAGGTTCCCCATTTTGATCTTTAATTTGACCTGTTAAGGTATAGTCCTGGGCGTACGCACTGTTTACAAAACCTAATAGGAGTAACAGCGAGTAGTAGATGTTTTTCATATGTAACCTAAATATATAATTTTTTCCCCATACTTATTTTGTTTAGGGCGATCGTTGATATTTTTCTAACTTTGAATGCAATAAATCATATAAAGATGTATAAAACACTACAACCGCTTCTTAAACAAGAACTAGACCAAATAGAAAAAGATGGCTTATATAAACGTGAAAGAATTATTGTTAGCCCGCAAGGTGCCGACATTAAAATAAGTACCGGACAGGAAGTAATCAATTTCTGTGCAAATAATTATTTAGGTCTTGCTTCAGATCAGCGGGTTATTGATGCAGCAAAACAGGCTTTGGATAAATATGGCTATGGAATGTCATCGGTAAGGTTCATCTGTGGTACACAGGATATTCACAAAGAACTGGAGGAGAAGTTATCAGCTTTCTTAGGAACAGAAGATACCATATTATATGCTGCTGCTTTTGATGCGAACGGTGGTGTTTTTGAACCTCTTTTTAATGATCAGGATGCCATCATTTCAGATGAGTTAAACCATGCCTCCATTATCGACGGGGTGCGTTTGTGTAAAGCAGGCCGCTACCGCTATAAGCATAATGATATGGCCGACCTGGAAGTTCAGTTGCAGGCGTCGGCGGGTGCAAGAAATCGCATCATTGTAACAGACGGTGCCTTCTCTATGGACGGTACCATTGCCCAGTTGGATAAAATCTGTGACCTTGCCGATAAATATGAAGCGTTAGTGATGATTGATGAATCACACTGTTCTGGTTTTATGGGGAGAACCGGTAGGGGAACCCACGAACATTGCGGTGTAATTGACCGTGTAGATATTATTACCGGTACATTGGGCAAAGCGCTTGGTGGTGCATCTGGTGGTTTCACTGCCGGTAAAAAGGAAATTATCGACATGCTTCGCCAAAGATCACGTCCTTATTTGTTTTCTAATACCCTGGCGCCTGCAATAGCTGGTGCATCAGTGGCCGTATTAGATCTTTTAAAGGAATCAACCGACCTGCGCGATAAATTGGAAAGTAATACCATGTATTTCCGCGAAAAAATGACTGCTGCGGGTTTTGATATTAAAAAAGGTATACATCCAATTGTGCCTGTAATGTTATATGATGCAAAACTGGCACAGGATTTTGCTGCAAAAATGCTTGAAGAAGGTATTTATGTAATTGGCTTTTATTATCCTGTTGTTCCAAAAGGAAAAGCAAGGATCCGGGTGCAGCTTTCAGCAGCTCATGAGCAACATCATTTAGATAAAGCCATCGCAGCATTTACGAAGGTTGGTAAGGAACTGGGGGTAATTTAGCGTATATTTGCCATCATGTTACAAGATAAGATAACACAGTACACTGCAGAAATTAATGCCTTTTCTACCGTTAATGCCGATGAGCTGGAGCAGTTCCGGATCAGGTTTTTAGGTACAAAAGGAATTATTAAAGATATATTCGACGAGTTTAAAGCGGTTTCACCTGAGGAAAAAAGAACCTTAGGGAAAGTTTTGAATGAGTTTAAACAACTGGCTGAAGCCAGGTACCAGGAGTTAAAAGACCAGGAAATTACCCAGGAAGTGGGTAAAGATGCAGATTTAGACCTTAGCCTGCCGGGCGAAGGTTTTGAAATCGGTGCTCGTCACCCTTTAGCACTGGTAAGAAGAGAGATTATTGATATTTTTAGCAAATTAGGTTTTATAGTTGCTGAAGGTCCTGAAATAGAAGATGACTGGCATATTTTCTCTGCATTAAACTTTCCGGAAGAACACCCGGCAAGAGATATGCAGGATACCTTTTTTATAAGAAAAGGCGGCGAAAATGGTGACATTGCTTTGCGTACCCACACTTCATCAGTACAGGTGCGTATGAT
>NZ_JAZQNU010000174.1:0-3757 GCF_045627485.1 Pedobacter sp.
TTCTTCCATCACTACGGGAGCCACCGGCCGGAAATCTTCACGATCTTTGACCTCATTTAAGCGGCTCTGCATCGCCATATCGATGGGAGAGGCCAGGATGGAACGGCTGCCCAATGCCCGGGGGCCAAACTCCATACGTCCCTGAAACCATCCCACAATTTTATTTTCCGATAAAATTTGTGCAGTTTCTTCGGCCACATTGGCCATTTTTCTATAGGGCACTTTTGCCCAGTTCAAAAATTTCTCTATTTCCTGATCTGAATATTCCGGTCCCCAATAAGCATGGTTCATGGTGAACGATCTTGTGGTATCATTACGTTCCTGCGTATCTACCCACAGCGCTGCACCTAAAGCGGTTCCAGAGTCACCGGCGGCAGGTTGTACCCACACATTTTTAAAACGGCTGCGGTCACGTATTCGTGCATTTAACACGCAGTTCAACGCTACCCCACCAGCAATACACAGGTTATCCTGGTGGGTGCTTTCTTGAAGCCAGTTACATAATTCCACCACAGATTCTTCGAGTACCACCTGTAGTGAATGAGCCAGGTTAAAATGGTGGCTGGTAAAGGCGTCGTCTCTTTCGCGTGCCGGGCCAAACCGTTCTTCAAAAGGCTCTTGTTTAATGCTGTAGTTGCCATGGCTACCCAGATGGATAATTTCCCTGAAGTCGTTCACAAATTCTGGTTTTCCATAAGACGCCAGTGACATGACTTTGTATTCATCTGATGAATGAAGGAAACCCAGGTAGGTAGTTAATTTTTCATAAAGTAGTCCCAGTGAATGAGGAAGGTTAACCTGTGAAATTCTTTCTATGGCAGTGCCGTGCCCTACATTGTAAGTAGTAGTGGCAATTTCACCTCTACCATCAAGGGTCATTACTGCGGCATCTGCATATGGTGAAGGCAAAAATGCACTGGCCGCGTGGGCAATATGATGTTCTACATAATGCCATTGCCAGTCGTTTTCGGAGGCCCCCTTAAACCTTTTCTGTAAATGATGAGGGAATCCATCTACCAATTGTGCAGGAGCATTCAGGATAGCCGAAAGAAAGAGATTTTGCCATGGGTTGTCCGTGGATTGATTTTCCAGGGAGGGGAAAAATGGAATCGGAGCCGTTGGTACATTATCCTGCGATCTGGGAATCAGTAAATAAGGATTAAAAGAATAGGCAATATGGTCTACCTCTTTTAAATGAATACCGGCAACTTGTAAACAATAGTCAATCGCATGGAAAGGAAGTTCATAGGTAGAAAAAGGAATCGGGCGTTTTCCATGTTTAATATGGGTAAACCTTTCGTCTTCTACAGCGGCTAAAAGCAGGCCGTCTTTAATAATGCATGCGGAAGAATCATGAAAAACCGCGTTAATTCCAAGTGTATACATAATATGTATTGAATTTAGGATTGGTATTCCGTTTAAACCAACCACGGTTTTAAATTGATTTAGAAAATGATAAAACAGGTATTTGCCTTGTCATAGGTATTTTTACTCTATAGTTATGCCGATTTAACGTAAACAAAACCAGTATATTAAGCCGAAACAAAGTTGATGTTTTAGTGGTTGATTAGGCAGTAACTTTAAATCAGATTGATGAAAGTTGCTACTGACTTGATAAACATACAACAACATGAAAAACAATTTATCTACACCACCCCGCCATTTGCTTTGTTTCTCCCATCTGAGATGGGACTTTGTATTTCAAAGACCACAGCATCTGCTTTCAAGGTTTGCTAATAACATGAAAGTTTACTTTTTTGAAGAACCATTGTTTGATGCAAAAGATGAAGCCTACCTGACCATTTCAAGCAGGGCTGAACAGCTGGATGTCATCGTTCCTCACCTTCCTCAACGTATAGATGAAAAAACAATTAACCAAACACTTATAGCCCTGCTGGATAGTTTTTTTGGCACCTCTGTTCTTGATGACTGGACCTTTTGGTATTACACGCCCATGGCATTAAAATTTACTGAAAAGTATAAGCCGAGGATGGTTATTTATGACTGTATGGACGAACTTTCTGCTTTCAATTTTGCACCACCTGAATTAATTGGCCTGGAGAAAAAATTGATGGCTAAAGCCGATCTTGTTTTCACAGGAGGATATTCATTATATGAGGCAAAAAAACAACAACATGCTAATATTTATCCTTTCCCAAGCAGCATTGAAAAAGAGCATTTTGGCCAAGCAAGAAAGTGTTCGGCACAACCAGTTGATCAGTCAGACATTAGTGGCATAAAGTTAGGTTTTTATGGCGTGATCGATGAGCGATTTGATATCGAACTGATCAAAGAGCTGGCTACTCAACGGCCCGACTGGCAGATAGTGCTTATAGGTCCGGTGGTAAAAATAGCAGAAGATGTATTACCCAGGAATAAAAATATACACTATTTGGGACAGAAAACTTATCAGGAACTTCCCGAATACTTATCCGGATGGGATATCGCATTGATTCCTTTTCAGCTCAATGAATCAACCCGTTTTATTAGTCCAACTAAAACCCCCGAGTACCTGGCGGCGGGCGTGCCTGTGGTGTCAACCCCGATCAGGGATGTCGTTAAGCCATATGGAATCAGCAAATTGGTGCATATCGGAGAAAATGCTGCTGATTTTATTAAAGCCGTTGAAACAGAGCTTTCCCGCACAAACCGTAATAGCTGGCTAAAAAACGTTGATAAGTTTTTATACAATTCATCCTGGGATGATACCTATGAAAAAATGTGTAGACATATTCACAATCATTTGAACGATAATAGCATTTCAATAGCAAGTTAAATTTCATATTATGTACGATTACTTAATTGTAGGCGCAGGCTTTGCCGGCAGTGTATTGGCAGAGCGACTGGCTAACCAAGCAAATAAAAAGGTCCTGATTATTGATAAACGTAACCACATCGCTGGAAACGCCTATGATCACTACGACGAATCGGGAATTTTAGTCCATAAATACGGACCGCATATTTTCCATACGAATAGTAAAGATGTTTTTAACTATTTGTCGCAGTTTACCGAGTGGCGGAATTACCAGCACCGGGTTTTGGCTAATGTGGATGGCCAACTTTTACCCATCCCCATAAATTTGAACACCATTAACCGCCTGTATGGATTAAACCTGAGCAGCGACGAGGTAACCAAGTTTTTTGAAGCGAAGGCAGAAAAGAAAAACGAAATATCAACTTCAGAAGATGTGGTCGTATCGGTAGTAGGGAGGGAATTGTATGAGAAATTTTTCCGGGGCTATACCAGAAAACAATGGGCACTTGACCCATCGCAACTTCATGCATCAGTTACCGCCAGGGTGCCTACAAGAACCAATCGCGACGACAGGTATTTTACGGATACCTATCAGGCCATGCCTTTACATGGTTATACACGCATGTTTGAAAAAATGTTGGATCATCCAAATATCCACATCATGCTCAATACCAATTACCGTGATGTTGTTGGAGATCTATCGTTTAAGGAACTGATCTTTACGGGGCCAATCGATGAGTTTTTTGATTACAGACATGGTAAATTGCCCTACCGTTCTATCGACTTTAAGTTTGAAACTTTGGATCAGGAGGTTTTTCAGGAAACAGGGACCATTAACTATCCAAACGATTATGCTTTTACCCGTATTACAGAGTTTAAACACCTCACCGGACAAAAACATCATAAAACATCAGTTGTTTATGAATTTCCAACGGCCGAGGGAGATCCTTACTATCCTATTCCGCAGGCAGAGAATCAAGCCATTTATCAAAAATACAATAG
>NZ_JAZQNU010000175.1:0-41550 GCF_045627485.1 Pedobacter sp.
GGTGGCGGGTGCATTCTCTGCCTTGCTTTCCGAGTTGACATATTCTTCTACACCATCAATTACATTTAGCTGCACATTGACCTCATTTAACATGCCATCATTAGCCTGTACTTTATCAAGAAAGAACTGTGATTTCGACGAAATGTCGGTTAAACCAATGCTACTTTTATACCCTTCCACATCTTTTTCAGCGAGCGTTAACTCCCCAGTTAGGGAATCAAGCCTTTCGTCAATAAATTTTAAAGTACTTTCTGTTTCCTTCTGTTTTTCGATAATATTCTGCCGTTTAAACGCAGCAATTAAATTATTCAGAATCCTCTCACCACGTTCGGGGACCTCATCGTTTAACTTTAGGTCGATAATAGGTGCATTTTTATTTAACACCGTCCCTATATGCTTTTGGTATGCGGTGATTGTTTTATTTTGGTTTGTTAGGTCAATGCGAATCGTTTTACCTATATATTTATTAAGGTTTGGTGTCGTAACCAATTTCCAGGTGCCGAATCTGTTTTTCAAGGTGTCGCTAAAGGCAGCTTTTAAAGTCCTGTCTTTAGGGTCGGTTAGTCTAAATTCCGAAGGGCTTAGAATCTCAATGTTGAAATAGGTCCTGGGCAGATTGCCGGTTCCATTGATAAGTTTGAAGTGCACAGGTGTATTTGTATAAATATCCTGAGTTTTAAAGCGGGTCGCCTGGGTATATCTTGTCCATAATTGTAATTCTTCAACCACTTGACCAATTAAAGGTCTTGATTTCAACACCTCCATTTCACTTTCTACCAGTTTAGGGCCGGTAGATAAATTTAATTGTTCAAGCGCTGCTGATTTATCAGTTACTGCCTTATTCTTGTCATCCATGATTGCAAGTTTGGCTCTCACCTGGTACACAGGATTTAACCGTTTGAGGTATAAAAATCCAGCTGATAAGGACAGGCATATGAAGAGCAGGAACAAAGGCCAATGGTGCAGGTAGTTACTAATAACTTGTTTAATGTTATTGCCTTTTTCGTCTCCTTTTGTATTAATCGGTGTATAGTAGAATTCTTCTGTACTCATCTTCTAAAATTTTATAAGACATTGGTTAAAATAATCGCAGCAATAGATAGTGCTGAGAGCACTAAGCTGAATGTGCGGTAGCTGCCGTCAACTGTGGCGTATTTTGTTTTATCGGGTTGAACGTAGATGACATCGTTGTTCTTTAGGTAGTAATAAGGAGATTGAAAAATTTTGGATGAACTGATGTCCATTGGAATGTATTCTCTTTTTCCATCGATCTCCCTGATCAGAATAATGTTATTCCGTTTGGCAGTAATGTTTAAATCTCCCGCTAAACTTAAGGCTTCCATAATGGTGATTCTTTCATTAAGCACCTTATAATTGTCGGGCTTTAAAACATCACCCAGTACGGCAATTTTGAAATTTAACATCCGCACATTTACTGTAGGCTCACTAAGGTACGTTTGTAATTTTTGTTCAATCTGCTCTGACACTACACTTGTAGTAAGCCCCGTTACTTTCATTTTTCCAATCATTGGTAGTTTTATTTCTCCATTATGGTCTACCAGGTACCCTGAAATCCGGGTTGTCGAGTCGTTATAAGCTAAAGGATTTAAACTGTTTACACTTACATCAAGAATATCTGAATTTTGAATAGTTAATGCGGTGAAGTTTACAATGTTCTCGCGGGTAGGTTCAGAGCGGTTGATGTTCTGGAAATAAGGTATTTTGTTATAGGAACTACAGGCACTTAAAAACAATAAACCTGCAATTAAAAATAATTTGCTCCGGTATTTAAACATAGACTTTAGATAAGAGGTGAATTTATACGATTTGTAAAGATTTTTATAGAGTTCCTCCACTCCACTTACAGCGGCTGTTTATTAAATGGAAGATTGTATACAGTTCAGAAGCGAAAGAATTTTACTTCTGTTTTTTTTATAAACATAAGGAGAGTATAAAAAATAAAAAAGCGTTTTACACTATTGTACACCTGATTGTGGAACAATTGTGTAGGTTTGTTTCTCAGACTTTTGGTTTCTTAAAAAAGCCACTTTTTGTGCGTTGCGGTGGTTTTTTTTAATTATCGAGTCGGTTTAAGAATTTTTGTGCTGCTAAAATTGCTTCGGGAAAGCTTAGCTAAGCGGATAATTTAAGGGAGTGTTTTTTACCCAGTTTTCTCATGTTTGCTTTACATGAATTTTTACATTTAACTAAAAAAAACGCAAATTTTTTTAATATTTTCTACAGTTATGTGTACTATAAAGTAACTTATGTGGGGGTTTTTAAGTTTAGATCAACAGACTTGTTGACGGTGTTTACAAATGTTTAGTGAAATATGCGATTAAATCTATCGCATCTGTTCTAAAATCTCGTCCACATATTTTCTGTCATTTGCTAAGCGGGGAACTTTATGCTGGCCGCCAAGTTTTCCTTTTGATTTCAGCCAGTTGTAGAAGGTTCCTGCAGGAGCGTTATGGATTTTAGGCCTGCATAACGCCATGTCTTTAAATCGCTTGGCATCATAATCTGAATTGATCTCTCTCAAGGTCTGGTCCAGTACATCAACGAATTTCTCAAAGTCGTCAGGTTGCTTGTCGAACTCTATGATCCATTCATGACCGCCGGCTTTTTCTCCTTCAAAGTAAATAGGGCAGGCGGTATAGTCCAGAAACACAGCGCCAGTAGCACAACAGGCCGCACTAATGGCAAGTTCCGCATTGTCGATAATCACTTCCTCACCAAATGCATTTATAAAATGTTTGGTCCTTCCTGTAATTTTGATTCGAAATGGATTAATCGATGTAAATTGTATGGTATCACCGATCATATAACGCCATAATCCTCCGTTCGTTGAAATGATAATCGCGTAATTTTTATGTAATTCTACTTCATCAAGTGCCAGTGTCAATGGGTTTTCATCGGCAATTTTGTCCATAGGAAGAAACTCGTAATAAATACCATAATCCAGCATCAATAACATTTCTTCAGAATTCATTTGATCCTGGATACCGAAAAAACCTTCCGATGCATTGTAAGTCTCCAGGTAATACATGTCGTCTGATGGAATCAATGCTCTGAACTGCTCTCTGTAAGGTTTAAAGTTAACCGCACCATGAAAGTATAACTCCAGGTTGGGCCAAACTTCCAGTAGGTTTTTCTTACCGGTCATTTCCAATACCTTTTTTGCCAGTACCAATGTCCAGGTCGGAACACCTGAAATATTTGTCACATTTTCCTTGATGGTGGCTTCGGCCATCCGCTCCATTTTGTGTTCGTAGTTATCCATCAGGGCGATGGATATATCGGGCGTGCGATAGTATTCTGCCCACATTGGCAGATTTTTGATTAATACAGCCGATAGATCTCCATAAAAAGAGTCTTCGTTCAGTTGGTTAATCTGGTGACTTCCACCCAATACCAGACCCTTACCGCTTAATAAATGGTTGTCGGGTCTGTTGTTGCAAAATATAGATAGCAAGTCTTTTCCACCTTTAAAATGGCATTCCTGCAATGATTCCTCCGATACAGGAATAAATTTGCTTCGATCACTCGTGGTACCAGATGATTTGGCGAACCATTTAATCTCTGAAGGCCAAAGTATATTTTGTTCACCTTTGAGCATGCGCTCGATATACGGTTTTAGCGTATCATAATTTTGCACGGGAACTCTTTCCTTAAACTGTTCTACCGTATGGATCGATTTATAATCATATTTCTTACCCCATTCAGTATTCTCTGCACTGGAAATTAAGGTGTGAAACCATTCGTCCTGTACATCTAGAGGATACTTCATAAAAAGTTCTATCTGGTGAACTCTTTTTTTCATGTACCAGGTAAAAAGTGAATTAACAATTGCCATGCTCTTTTCTGTGAGTTATAATTTTTTGCGAAGTACAAAGTTGGAACCCAGGTAAACTTTTCGAACCATTTCATTGGCCGCTAGCACTTCTGGTGTTCCCGATTCTAAAATTTTTCCTTCAAAAAGCAGGTAGGCCCTGTCTGTAATAGAAAGGGTTTCCTGTACATTGTGGTCGGTAATTAGAATGCCTATGTTTTTATTTTTCAGCTTGGCCACTATGGATTGTATCTCTTCTACTGCAATGGGATCCACACCTGCAAATGGTTCATCAAGCAAGATGAAATTTGGGTTGGCGGCTAGCGCACGGGCAATTTCCGTTCTTCTTCTCTCTCCACCAGAAAGTAAGTCCCCGCGATTTTTACGAACCTTATGTAAACTGAATTCATTAATCAGCTCTTCCAGTTTCTCGTTGCGTTCTTCCTTGCCCATTTTAGTCATTTCCAATATGGCCATGATATTATCCTCCACAGTAAGCTTTCTAAAAACCGAAGCTTCCTGTGCCAGGTAACCGATGCCTTTTTGGGCACGCTTATACATGGCGTCCTTGGTAATGTCTACATCATCTAAAAATATAGTCCCTTCGTTGGGCTTAATCAAGCCAACAATCATGTAAAAAGAGGTGGTCTTTCCTGCACCATTAGGTCCCAGCAGACCAACAATTTCTCCCTGACTTACACTAAAAGAAACGTCGTTTACAACGGTGCGTTGTTTATATTTTTTAATTAAATTCTCTGCTCTTAATATCATTCAGGTTATTAATTGTCAATTTTGATTGCCTTAATATTTAATTGCAAACGTCTTTGTTCCTTCCACACATTTTCTTCTATGGTGTAACACACGGAAAACGGTTTATGTTGCGTTAAATCCTTTAGGTAATCAGACTGATTAAAGGCTATACAATCAAAAGTAGTTGAATTTTCTTGTTTTATGGCTAACTTCAAGTGTTTTGATCCTACAATATAAGGAATTCCAACACAATAGACTTGGTGGCTTACGAATACCGGGGCAAGGTTTCCTGGTCCGAATGGTGCCATCTGCGCCAGGATCCGGTGAAATTTACCGTCAATCTGTGATAGTGATATTTCTGCATCTATATTAATTTCCGGGCGAAGAAGATGTTCAGGTATACTGTTGGCTACCACCTGCTCAAACCGATCAGAAAATAACTGCATGTTTTCTGGCTTCATGGTTAAGCCTGCTGCAAATTTATGTCCGCCAAACTGTTCCAACAAATCAGCACAGCTCAATAAAGCTTCATACAAATCAAAACCAGGGACTGATCGTGCAGAACCAGTTAAAAATCCGTTAGACAAAGTTAGTACAATGGTAGGGCGGTAGTAAGTTTCGGTTAGCCTGGAAGCCACGATTCCAATTACACCTTTATTCCAGCTCTCATTATAAACAACGGTAGTTTTTCTGTTCGTTAAAATCTCACAATCGCCAATAATGGCCAATGCCGCTGCTGTCGTTAACTGGTCGGTGGTTTTCCGGTCTGTATTGTGAAGATTGATAAAGGAGCTCTGTTCCAAAGCTTCCTCGTCTTCATTACAAATAAGCATTTTAACCGCTTCACTTGCATGGTCCATTCGTCCTGCAGCGTTAATTCGCGGTGCAAGGGTAAACACCACATCAGTTAGGGTAAAAATCTTCCCGTTGCCTGTAGCAGCACTTTGCATGAGCGCTTTTAAACCCATGCAGGGCTTGCTGTTCAATTTCAACAGACCATGATAAGCTAATATCCTGTTCTCTCCTAAAATTGGAACAATATCTGCCGCCGCACTAACCATAACAAGGTCAATATATTGCTCATATTTTTCTTTTGGTAAATCATGCCGCAAGCAGTAGGCTTGTGCCAGCTTAAAACCAATCCCGCAGCCGGCAAGTTCCTTAAAAGGATAGGGGCAGTCATTTCTTTTAGGATCCAGTACGGCTACTGCATCCGGTATGTCATCTCCAGGTAGGTGGTGATCGCAAATAATAAAATCGATGCCTAAAGACTTGGCATAGCTCACCTTATCTACCGATTTAATCCCACAATCCAGGGCAATAATTAAAGTATAACCATGTGCCTTGGCGTAATCAATCCCCTGTGTAGAAATACCATAACCTTCCTTATGCCTGTCGGGAATGTAATAGGTAATGTGCTCCGTAAAGTGTTTTAAAAAGCTGTAAGCCAGGGCTACCGAAGTTGTGCCATCTACGTCGTAATCGCCATAAATCAATATCGGTTCTTGTGTAGCCAGTGCCTTGTCAATGCGGTCTATGGCTTTATCCATATCCTTCATTAAAAAAGGGTCGTGAAGGTCACTCAGCTGTGGACGAAAAAAATCACGTGCTTCATCGAATGAAGTCACCCCACGTTGCACCAGAATCTGGGCTAAACTACGGTCAATATTTAATTGTTGTGCGAGCGAATCAATGATCTCTTTATTCCCCTGTACTGCCTGCACCCATCTTTTTTCCATATCTTTACAAAGTGATTCGTAAAGATATCATTAATTTTTTTTTTACAAATAACTATGTCCTTGCAAGTATTCACTTTATTCGAAGGTTCCTATTCTGTTGATATCAGTAAGAAATTTATACCTTTTAACCCTGAGGTCGACAGTCCAAAAGACCGTCCGGCATCTTTATTTATTAGCGTACAGCCTTTTCTGGTTAAAATAAATAACCTTCTTGTGCTTTTAGATACAGGTTTGGGGTATAGCAATGCCGATGGTCAGCTAATTCTCCATGAGAATATAAAAAAGGCTGGCTTTGATCCAGACGATGTTGATTACGTTTTAATGTCGCATTTGCATTATGATCATTCCGGCGGTATGGTGCATCATTACAACGGCAATATGGAGCTTAGTTTTCCACATGCTACCTATGTGATCCAGCAAGGTGAATGGGAAACCGCTTTTTCCAGTAGCTCTTCCTCATACCACACTGAGATTTTTGATTTCTTACAAAGGAATGCCCAGATTCAGTTTATTGAAGGCTCAGGCACATTAGTAGACGGTATTCATTATCAATTAACAGGAGCCCATTGCCCTTACCACCAGACTTTTCTTTTAGAAGATGGTACAGATAAAGTCTTTTTTGGCGCCGATGTGCTGCCTGAGCATGAAGAGTTGTTACGCAAGTTTATTGCTAAATATGATTTTGACGGCAGGAAAGCCATGGAACTTCGCGAAGAATTTGGCAAACGTGCTGCTTCAGAAAACTGGAATTGCCTTTTCTATCATGGAAAGAAAAAGGCTACAGGATACGTGCTTTACGAAGACGGTGTCTTTAAAGTGGTATAAACCAATTAAGCTGAAACGGCTCTAAACAATTCTATTAAACGGTCTATAGATAGGGGTTTCGAAATAAATCCCTTTACTACTTTATACGTTTTAGCTTTTTCAATATCATTTTCATAAACCGACGACGACAACATGTACATATCCACTGGTTTGGTGATGTTCATTTTCTCATAAGCTTCAATAAATTCCCACCCGTTAAGCACCGGCATATTAATGTCTATTAATATAAGATGTGGGAATTGTTCAGCGTCCCCAGCAATTTCGTTCAGGTATTCTATTGCTAACTGTCCATTGGTTTTTGCTACCATATTAACAGAGAAGCCCGTTTTCTCTACGATCTTTTTAATGATGAATATATTAATATCATCATCATCGATAACAAGTAAATTGATCTTAAAATCCATGTATGTTTAGTGAAATTGAGCCGTATATAAATTAAAGATATAAAATAGATATGTAATTGCAGGATAAAAAAAAGGCCATTTGTCGATAAATGGCCTTTTTTATTAGTTATATCGCTACTGAATCTTCAATATAGCTTTCAATTGGGGGGCAAGCACATACTAATGACCTGTCTCCGTAAGAGTCATTAACTCTTCCTACCGACGGCCAAAACTTGTTTGCCATTACATAAGGCAGTGGAAATGCTGCAGATTGTCTGCTGTATTGATGGCTCCATTCGTCACCAGTAACATTTACTGCAGTATGCGGCGCATTTTTTAATGCATTGTCGGTTTTATCACTTTTACCATTTTCAATGTCATTGATTTCGCCTTTGATTGCAATTAATGCATCACAGAACCTATCTAACTCATGTTTTGGTTCGCTTTCTGTTGGCTCTACCATTAAGGTTCCTGCAACCGGGAAAGATACGGTTGGGGCATGGAAACCATAATCCATCAATCGTTTAGCAATATCAACTACTTCAATACCGAAGTTTTTAAAGCTTCTGCAATCCAAAATCATTTCATGTGCACAACGGCCTTTACTTCCAGAATATAACACCGGATAGTATTGCTCTAAGCGTGCTTTCATGTAGTTTGCATTTAAAATTGCATACTTCGTTGCATTGGTTAGTCCATCAGCTCCCATCATGGCGATGTACGCATGAGAGATAATCAGAATAGAAGCCGAACCCCATGGTGCAGATGATACCGCAGGAATAGATTTTTCTCTGTTAATGTCAACTACAGCATGTCCAGGTAAATATTTTACCAGGTGTTTAGCTACGCCGATTGGTCCCATACCTGGGCCACCACCACCGTGAGGGATACAGAAAGTTTTATGCAGATTTAAGTGACAAACGTCTGCACCAATATTAGCCGGACTGGTTAAACCAACCTGTGCATTCATATTGGCACCGTCCATGTAAACCTGTCCGCCATTGGCATGAATCGTTTCACAGATCTCAACAATACTTTCCTCAAATACACCATGTGTAGAAGGATAAGTTACCATTAAGCAGGAAAGATCATCCTTATGTTGTTCAGCTTTGGCTTTTAAATCTTCAACATCAATATTTCCGTTTTCTAAAGATTTTACTACCACTACCTTCATGCCGGCCATTGCTGCCGAAGCAGGGTTTGTGCCATGTGCAGAAGAAGGAATTAAAGCCACATTACGGTGATGATCACCGCGATCCTGGTGATAAGCCCTGATGACCATTAAACCTGCATATTCACCCTGAGCACCAGCATTAGGCTGTAAACTCATGGCTGCAAAACCTGTGATCTCACTTAACCATTTGTCTAATTCATTAAATACAGCATAGTACCCGCCTACCTGATCAGCAGGGGCAAAGGGATGTATTTTTGAAAATTCTGGCCAGGTGATAGGAATCATTTCAGAAGTTGCGTTTAACTTCATGGTACATGATCCTAAAGCAATCATCGAATGAGTAAGTGACAGATCTTTCGCTTCTAACGATTTAATGAAACGCAGCATCTCATGCTCTGAGTGGTGCGAATTAAATACTGGATGTGTTAAATATGTAGAAGTACGTTGCAATGCTGCTGGAATAACCGTGTTAATGTTTTCTTCCTGTAGCTCTGCCTCGTCAGCAGCAATGCCTTTCACTTTTGAGAAAATGCGGTTCAATAACCTGATGTCTTCTACTGTAGTGGTTTCATCTAATGCGATGGTGGCAATTGTGCCTTTATAATTTAAGTTAATTTCATTGTCAATACACGTTCCATGAATGGCATCTTTTAAATCGCCTAATTCTACTTGTATCGTGTCGAAATACGATTGCGTCAATACCTTGTAGCCTATTCTCTCTAACGAAGTAGCTAAAGATATCGATAGACCATGAATACGCTCTGCGATCAATTTAAGGCCCTTCGGACCATGGTAAACGGCATAAAAGCCAGCCATAATTGCTAAAAGCGCCTGTGCTGTACAAATGTTGGAAGTTGCTTTATCCCTGCGGATGTGTTGCTCCCTTGTTTGCAATGCCATACGTAAAGCATAGTTATTATTGCTGTCGATGGTTACCCCGATAATACGGCCTGGAATTGACCTTTTGTAGGCGTCTTTAGTTGCGAAATATGCCGCATGCGGACCACCGAATCCGATGGAAACACCAAACCGCTGGGTAGTACCTACTACAACATCTGCTCCCCATTCTCCTGGAGGCGTTAATAGGGTTAAGCTTAATAAATCAGCTACTACTGTAACTTTTACATTTTTTTCATGTGCATTTTGTGCAAATGAAGTGTAGTCAAATACTTCACCGTTACCCGCCGGATATTGAATAATGGCACCGAAAAACTCTTCGTTTAATTCAATCTCCTGGTGGTTTCCAATAACCAGTTCTATACCGAATGGATTAGCACGTGTGTTTAAGACATCAATAGTTTGAGGAAACAACAATTCAGATACAAAAAATTTCTTTGCACCCTTGTTTTTGCTCAAGCTATATTGCATAAACATAGCTTCTGCAGCAGCAGTACCTTCGTCTAGCAAAGAAGCATTGGCAATCTCCATACCGGTTAAATCAATAACCATCGTTTGGAAATTCAACAAAGCCTGTAAACGACCCTGTGCAATTTCTGCCTGGTATGGGGTATATTGGGTATACCATCCCGGATTTTCCAATACATTACGTAAAATAACACCCGGGGTAATCGTATCATAATACCCTTGTCCGATATAAGATTTAAATACTTTATTTAAAGAAGCCGTCTGTTTTAAGGTGGCTAAGTAATCTGCTTCCGATTTTGCTTTAGGCAAATTTAATGGCTGCTTTAACCTGATTTGCTGAGGAATAGTTTCTTCAATCAACTGATCAACAGAATCAACGCCAATTGTACTCAACATAGCAGCTGTATCAGCTGTATTTGTAGCAATATGACGGTTTTTAAAGTCTTCTTTGTAATGGATGTTTAAACTCATGAATGGTGACTATAATGTTGGCGCAAAGGTAAATATTTTCAGCTTAGTTTTTTGTCAGCTTAATTTGATAATTGTAACAAGTACATTTTAATTGTATTTTCCAGGCCTAAATATAGCGCATCTGCTATAAGTGCATGACCAATAGAAACTTCCAGCAGATTTGGAATTTGCTTTGCAAAGTATTGTAAGTTATAAAGGTCAAGGTCGTGACCTGCGTTCAATCCAAGTCCTAGCATGCTGGCGTGCGTTGCAGCTTTTAGGTAAGGGGCGATGGCCAATTCCTTGTTTTGATGGTAGCCTTGTGCATAAGCTTCGGTATAAAGCTCTATGCGGTCGGTGCCTGTAGTGGCAGCGGCTTCAATCATTTCAACTACCGGATCTACAAATATCGATACGCGTATACCAGCTTGATGAAAAATCTTAACCATATCCTGCAGGTAGTGCTGGTGTTTTATGGTATCCCAGCCATGATTGGAGGTAATTTGCCCTTCCGTGTCTGGAACAAGTGTTACTTGCGCAGGTTTATTAGCCAATACCAGGTCTACAAACTTTTGTTCTTTGCAATTGCCTTCAATATTAAATTCAGTGGCAATGACCGCTTTCAGGTCAAAAACATCCTGATACCGGATATGTCTTTCATCGGGGCGGGGATGCACCGTGATACCTTGTGCACCAAAACGCTCGCAGTCTAAAGCTACTTTTACCAGGTTTGGATTGTTGCCTCCCCGGCTGTTACGCAGGGTGGCAATCTTGTTGATATTTACAGAAAGATTGGCCATACTGCAAAGATAAAGTTTTACCCGGGATCGATTGCATACTTTCTAAGCTGGTTATTCGCTCCTTATTACTTTAGTTCCTATCTTGTTTGATATTTTATAAGAGCAAGCTAACCAAATATAACACCTTCCTTTTAAGCCGCCTTATTATAAATATGACCTCTTTATTTCAAACTAAAGGTTGTAAATTTTATGGAAAACAATTCAGAAAATTCAAGAAGAAGCTTTATCAAAAAAGCATCGCTCGTTACGGGGGTAATGGGTTTATCGGCAATGGGAATCAATGCCAAAAGTTATAGCCGCATTATTGGCGCAAACGACAGGGTGCAAGTGGGCATCATCGGTTTCTCTAACCGTTTCAAAGACTCCCTGTTCCCATCTTTTATGGACCATGCCAAGAAACTAAATTTTGAGTTCGTCGGGGTATCTGATATCTGGAACCGGCGGCAGAACGAAGCGCAGGCATTTGTGAAGTCAAAAACTGGTAATAGCATTAAAATTTACCGTAATAATGATGAACTGCATGCCGCAAAAGGCATTGACGCTGTGATCATCAGTACTGCCGATTTTCAACATGCATTAATGTCGGCTGAAGCCGTGCGTAATGGCAAAGATGTCTATGTGGAAAAACCGATGGCCGAGACTTTAGAAGACGCTAAAATTCTGTTAAAGGCAGTAAAGGAAACCGGAAAAATATTGCAGGTAGGCTCTCAACGCAGAAGTGCACCTAATTATATCGCTGCAAACGAATATATCCGCTCTGGGAAGTTTGGCAACATCAACATGGTGGAAATGACCTGGAACGTTAACCAGCCGGGTCGCTGGCGACTACCAAAACTGGTAAGTGAAATCCGCAAGGAAGATACCGACTGGGATCGCTTTTTAATGAACCGCCCTAAAGTAGCCTGGGATCCTCGTAAATATTTGGAATACCGCTTGTTCTGGCCTTACTCTTCAGGAATCTGGGGTCAATGGATGGCTCACCAGATCGATACGGTGCATTGGTTTTCCGGGCTGAAACACCCAAGAAGTGTGGCTGCAAATGGTGGTATTTACACCTGGAATGATGGTCGTGAAAACCCGGATACTGTATCAGCCGTGTTTGACTATGGTCCTGCTAACGATATGAAAAAAGGTTTTCAGGTCCTTTATTCCTCACGTTTTACCAACTCGGCAGGTGGTACCAAAGAGCTATATTATTCTAACGCTGGTATGCTTAACCTGGATACAAATCAGGTAAGCTCAGAAGGTGGCCTGCAGGAGAACCACGCGTCAGCGATGGGCATGAAGGCAAACTTATTAACACCCTTTACCTTATCAAATGCCACAAAAATGGAAACAGCAGCCAATACAGGCAGCGATCCAATGACTTCGCTCCACATGTTAAACTGGATGCAATGTGTGCTTGATCGCAAAACACCAAATGCTTCGGTTGAAGCAGGATATAACCACTCTGTAGCCAATATCATGTCACGTACCGCTATGGAAACTGGTAAAAGGGTAACGTTTAATGATGCAACCCAGGAAGTGGTAGCCGGATAATTAACTTTTAAATAGGTGTTTTAGAAAGTATATACAATGATTAAACCTCATCAAAAATTGGGTGTAATGCTGCTGACGGCCGGTGTGCTGTTGGGGGCTGCAGTCACACTAAGCAGTTTTAAAACCATTAATTTGGCTAGCTTAAATAAAGACAAACGTTTTAAGGTTACAGAGAATAAAACCCAGAAAAGGGTAGATATCACCATTGATGGAAAACCTTTTACCTCTTATATCTATCCGGATGAACTGATGAAACCGGTCTTGTATCCAATACACACATCAACCGGTACTTTGGTTACCCGTGGCTGGCCGATGGACCCGCGTCCCGGAGAACGTGTTGATCATCCGCACCATGTAGGTTTGTGGTTTAACTATGGCGATGTGAACGGCCTCGACTTTTGGAACAACTCTACAGCCATCGCACCAGAAAAGAAAAATGGCTACGGTACCATAACGCATATCTCGGTAAACCAGGTGCTTGCAACCGACGATCGTGCAGAATTATCGGTAACCAAACATTGGAAGAAACCTGACGGCACGATTCTGGTGAATGAAGATGCCAAATACATATTTACTGCGCAAGGTGGGCAGCGTGCAATTGAAATGGTGGTTAAGTTGACGGCCTTGAAGGAAGATGTGTCGTTCAAAGACAACAAAGAGGGGCTAATCGGACTTCGTGTAGCCCGAGAGCTGGAACATCCTTCTGATAAACCAGAAAAATTTACCGATGCCAATGGTATAGCTACTGATGTGGCCAAAATGAATAACGATGGGGTTTCAGGCATATACCGCAGTAGTGATGGTGTTGAAGGTGATGCCGTTTGGGCCACCCGTGCTAAATGGGTGAATTTAAACGGTAAGGTTAAAGATGAAGCAGTTTCTGTAGTGATTATTGATCACCCCAAGAACGTTGGGTATCCAACTTACTGGCACGCCAGGGGATATGGCCTTTTTGCTGCCAATCCTTTAGGCCAACACGAATTTAGTAAAGGAAAAGAACGGTTAGACTTTAAACTGAAAGCTGGCCAATCGGTAGTGTTTAAATATAAAGTACTTATTAATGCCGGAGCCAACCTGAGCGATGCACAGGTAAACAACGCATTTAAAACCTTTTCTTCCTCAAAGTAGCAATACCAGAATAGCGCAACATCCATAAAAAAAGGCGGGTACCCAATTTGGAACCCGCCTTTTAGTTATTAAACGCTTTTTTTTAGTATCTGTATGCGTCAGATTTAAAAGGACCTTCAACTGGTACGCCAATATAATCAGCTTGTGTTTGATCTAATACATCTAATTCTGCACCTACTTTAGCTAAGTGTAAACGTGCTACTTTCTCGTCCAAATGTTTAGGTAAAACATAAACTTTGTTTTCGTAGGCAGCTGTGTTAGTCCACAATTCTATTTGTGCTAATGTTTGGTTAGTGAAAGAGTTGGACATTACAAAACTTGGGTGGCCGGTAGCACATCCTAAATTTACCAAACGACCTTCAGCTAAAAGAATGATGTCTTTGCCATCAATGGTGTATTTATCAACCTGTGGTTTGATTTCTACTTTAGTATCACCATAGTTTGTATTTAACCAGGCAACATCAATTTCATTATCAAAGTGGCCAATGTTACATACAATCACTTTATCCTTCATGGTTTTAAAGTGTTCTGCACGAACGATGTTACAGTTTCCTGTAGTCGTTACCACAATGTCAGCTTGTTTAACCGCATTAGCGAATTTCTGAACCTGGTAACCTTCCATTGCTGCTTGCAATGCACAGATCGGATCGATTTCAGAAACAATTACCCTAACACCTTGTGAACTTAATGATTCTGCAGAACCTTTACCTACATCACCGTAACCAGCAACAACAGCAACTTTACCTGCCATCATTACATCAGTAGCACGACGGATCGCATCTACCAATGATTCACGACAACCGTATTTGTTGTCAAATTTGGATTTAGTTACTGAATCGTTTACGTTAATTGCAGGAATATGCAATGTTCCGTTTTTCATGCGCTCGTATAAGCGGTGAACACCGGTAGTGGTTTCTTCTGATAAACCTTTAATCGCAGCGATTAATTCAGGGAACCTATCGAAAACCATATTGGTTAAATCTCCACCATCATCCAAAATCATGTTTAATGGCTGACGTTCCGGACCGAAATGCAATGTTTGTTCGATGCACCAGTCAAATTCTTCTTCGTTTAGACCTTTCCAGGCATAAACTTGAATACCAGCAGCAGCAATAGCAGCAGCAGCGTGATCTTGAGTGGAGAAAATATTACATGAAGACCAGGTAACTTCAGCACCTAGTTCAACTAAGGTTTCGATAAGAACTGCAGTTTGGATGGTCATGTGAAGGCAACCTGCAATGCGGGCACCTTTTAATGGTTTTGACGGACCGAATTCTTCGCGTAATGACATTAGACCTGGCATTTCTGCTTCGGCTAATCCAATTTCTTTACGGCCCCATTCTGCCAGTGAAATGTCCTTAACTTTGTAAGGAACGTAAGTTGTCTCTACTGATGACATATATTTATTGTTAAATGATTGATTTTATATACTTAACATTAATCAAAAAATGCTTCTCAGGTGAGACCGCTTTAATTGGAAATGGCAGTATTTTAATTACAAAATTACGGAATACTTTTTTTAAATAACAATTACTGTAGAAAGCTGACGTCTGGGTGATACCAATAAAACAATTTGTGAGATAGAATTCCACTGCATAAGAATACCAAAGTAATTTCCAGGTAAAAACTTTTGCAAATCTAGTCATCGTTTTGATGCTATGTCTCAGTACAGTACCTTTGTTATTCAATAGAGATAAACCAACATAATTTAAAGATATGTATCCAGAATATTTAGTTGAACCAATGCGTGCCGAACTTACTAAAGTAGGGTTTGAAGAAATGAAAACGGCTGAAGACGTAGAAAACGCCATCAATACAGAAGGTACTGTATTTGTTGTTGTCAATTCTGTATGTGGTTGTGCGGCTGCAAATGCACGCCCTGCTGCAAGAATTGCTGCTGCAAATGAAAAACACCCTACTAAACTGATCACAGTTTTCGCAGGCATGGAAAAAGAAGCGGTAGATAAAGCTAGAAGCTTTATGTTGCCTTTCCCTCCATCATCTCCAGCAATGGCATTATTCAAAGACGGTAAATTGGTTCACATGATCGAACGCCATCAAATTGAAGGTCGTCCGGCACAAATGATTGCTGATAGCCTGATTGGTGCTTTCGAACAACACTGCTAATCATTTAGCTCCTTAACAAAAAGAGGTTAATCATTTTATAAATGATTAACCTCTTTTTGTTTTACGTGCAACTCGAGTGTAGCCCTTAAAGCGTGCAAATTCCCTGCATATTAAATCTACCATAAGTCCAAGTATTTTCACTAAAAACTTGGTTTCAACTTGGACTTAACTCGGACTTAACCCGGTGGGAGGATTAGCCGATGTCGAATTTTAATGGTCAATTACTTACCTTCCATGAGCCCGGTTAGAAATCCTTATTCAGCAGTTTCTCCAGTTCCCCGAATGAAACGTTCATACGCACCCTGCCTTGTTTAGCATAGGCAATTTCGCCGGTTTCTTCAGAAATGATGACCGCAACGGCATCCGTATTTTCAGAAATACCAATACCTGCGCGATGGCGTAAACCAAATTGTGGCGGTAGTTTATCGTTTTCGGTTAAGGGTAAAATACAACTGGCACTTTTTATTTTATTCTCTGCAATAACAACCGCACCATCATGCAGGGGGCTATTTTTCTGGAATATGCTTTCTAATAAACGTTTTGATATCTTCGCATCGATCACTTCGCAGCTGTTAGCAAAAAGCTGGTCGTCATAAAATTTAACAAATACAATCAAGGCACCGGTTCTCGATTTTTTCATGCTTTTGCAGGCATCGATAATAGGTTTAATGCGCAGCAGGTTATCCCTGTCGGTGTCTTTATGACCAAACAGGTAACCCCACCAGGCCTTGTTTTTCTGTAAAAAGGTGTTCTTGCCAATGAGCAGGAGGAAACGCCGGATTTCGGGCTGGAAGATCACAATCAGGGCAATGATACCCACACTCATGAATTTATTGATAATGGTAGATAACAAACTCATGTGCAGGGCATCTACCACTACATAAAGAATCAGGATAATGAACATACCCAGCAATAAATTTACCGCCAGGGTGTTTTTAATCAGACTGTAAATATAATAAATGAGGACAGCCACAAATAAAATGTCGACCACATCTGTGATAGTTACCTTTAAAAAATCAAAATCAAAACCTTTCATTATCGCCAAGTTAGCAAATTATTGCAGATTAAGCTTGTTGCATTTTTTGTACAAGGGTTATGCATTCAGCAGCTTCCTTCACATCGTGTACCCTTAATATATTAGCGCCTTTTTGCAGGGCAATGGTGTTTAAAACCGTAGTACCGTTTAAGGCTTCTTCGGGGGTAATATCAAGGGTTCTGTAAACCATCCCCTTTCGGGAGAACCCTACCAGCAGGGGCAAACCAAAAATGTGCAGGTCGCACATCTCCTGCAACAGTTTATAATTATGCTGTGTATTTTTTGCAAAGCCAAAACCAGGATCAAGAATAATATCTTTTACGCCTAATGCCTTCAATTTGGCTATTTTCTCTACAAAATAACTTGCCACTTCTAAAGTGACGTCTTCGTAAAAAGGGTCCTTCTGCATGGTTTGCGGGGTGCCTTTCATGTGCATCAGGATATAGGGCACCTGCAATTTGGCCACCATGTCAAACATGTATTGATCGAGTTCACCTCCCGAAATGTCGTTAATGATATGTGCACCAGCTGCGATACTTTCTGCGGCCACAGCTGCACGAAAAGTATCAATGGATAAGACGGCTTCGGGAAAGGCCTTACTGATGGCTTCAATGACTGGAACTACACGGTCGGTTTCTTCTGCAGCACTTACATCCTGTGCACCAGGCCGGGAGGAATAACCACCGATGTCAATGAATTTTGCACCTTCCTCCAGTAATTTCCCTGTCTTATCAAGAGCCATGTCAACGTTTGCATGACGGCTTTCAGAGAAGAAAGAATCAGGCGTAACATTCACAATTCCCATCACCGATGGGGTACTTAAATCAAGCAATTGGCCATTGAGGTTAAGTGTGGTCTTTCGGTTTAAAAATGTATCTTTATCCATTGTTAAGTACAAAATTACAGTATTAATATAGCTTTAAACTAAATATTTCAATTGTTTTGGCAGCAAACACCTCACAAGAATACGACGCCGTTATAGCGGTTTGTAAATCGCTTTTTATAAAAAAAACTAATGATTACGGTACCGCATGGCGTATCCTTCGTCCGCAATCAATTACCGATCAGTTATTTATCAAAGCACAGCGCATCCGTACGCTGGAAGAGAAAAAAGTTTCCAAGATCGATGAAAGCATCACCTCCGAATACATTGCCATTGTTAACTATTGTGTAATTGCCATGATGCAGCTACAGCTTACGGATGCAGATCCGTACGAACTGGACAGTGCTGTTGTAGAGAAACTTTTCGATACCCAGGTGCAGGCAACCAAACAACTGATGATGGACAAAAATCACGATTATGGAGAAGCCTGGCGTGATATGAGAATTAGTTCGCTAACCGACCTTATTCTGATGAAACTGTTAAGGGTAAAACAAATTGAAGATAACCAGGGCGCTACCCTGGCCTCTGAAGGTGTACATGCAAACTACCAGGATATGTTAAATTA
Organism: Pedobacter sp.; assembly: GCF_045627485.1. GTDB lineage: Bacteria > Bacteroidota > Bacteroidia > Sphingobacteriales > Sphingobacteriaceae > Pedobacter. The sequence goes on from NZ_JAZQNU010000175.1 coordinate 18,597, forward strand.
TGCTGTATTTGCACTAATCAAACTAAATGTTGCCTAGTATGAATAAGATAGCTTTAAACTTTGCCAGGATCTTCGTTGGCGTCCTCTTTATCTTTTCGGGTTTAATTAAGGCCAATGACCCACTTGGTTTTGGCTATAAATTACAAGAGTATTTCGAGGTTTTCCACATGCCTTTTCTCAGTGGTTTTGCCACCGGAATAGCTATATTTTTGTGTGTACTGGAGATTGTATTGGGTGGTTTATTGTTACTCGGCTTGTGGAGCCGAAAGGTAACAACGGGTTTACTGGCCATCATTATCTTCTTTACGTTTTTAACTTTTGTTTCTGCCGTATTCAAAGTGGTTACTTCCTGTGGCTGTTTTGGCGATGCTATTCCATTAACGCCATGGCAGTCGTTCATGAAGGATATTGTGCTCCTGGTGCTAATTGTTTACCTGTTTATTTACCGCGACAAGATTACCCCACTGGTTCATAGTGTGAAAGCACAACGAGCATGGGTGATATTTTTACTCCTGGGTTCCCTTGCCTTTTCTTTGGTTACCTATAGCCGCCAGCCGTTTGTAGACTTCCTGCCTTATAAAATTGGGGCAAACCTGCCAGAACTCATGAAAATTCCTGAAGGGGCCGTACTTGATGAATACCTCATCATGTATAACCTGGAAAACAAAAAAACTGGTGAAAAGAAACAACTGTCTGATAAGGAGTATCTGGCGACAGAAATCTGGAAAGATGAGAACTGGGAAATTGTAGGCGACCCCGATAAAAAGTTGGTTAAAAAAGGTTTTGAGCCTAAGATTAAAGATTTATTTATCAGCGATGCTTCGGGAACCGACTATACTAAGGAGTTGATCGAAAACCCTTATTATAACCTGGTCATCGTGGCTTATAATCTTGACGGGACCAACGAAAAAGCATTGTCAGAACTGAATACGATTGCGTTTAAGGCTGCACAGGAATACAACATGAGAACGGTGTTGCTTACCTCTAACGCTGCACAGGACGCAGATGCGCTAAATAAAAGAATGAAACTTTTTGCGGAGGTGTTTTATGCTGATGCCGTGCCTTTGAAGAGTATGGTACGTGCAAACCCGGGTTTGCTGCTGTTGAAAAATGGCACCGTCATTAATAAATGGCATTATAACCAGGCACCTACTTTTGAAGAGCTGGCCAAACAATATTTCGATAAATAAACATGTTATCCTACGCAATCAAAAAGTTTTTGTATGGCCTGGCCGTCCTGGCTGGTGTGATTGTAGTAGTGTTTTTTTTATTTAATATCCTTCCTGGCGATCCCGCAAGGATGACCATGGGGCAGCGTTCTGATGTACAATCGCTGGAAGCTGTGCGTAAAGAATTTGGTTTGGACAAGTCTAAACCTGAACAGTTTTTATTGTATGTAAACGACCTGTCGGTAATTGGGGTATATGAAAATTCTGCTGCTGCGCAGGAGAAATATGGTTATGTAAAGTTGTTTGGTGTAGGGAAGGATGTGGTTGCGTTGAAATGGCCTTACCTACGGCGGTCGTACCAAACTAAACGTAATGTAACTACCATTTTAGCCGAAACAGTACCCAATACTTTTATCCTGGCTTTAACGTCAATGCTTTTTGCCACTGCGGTAGGTGTGCCGCTTGGAGTGGTTTCTGCCGTTCACTGTGATACCTGGATCGATAAGGCGGCTAATTCGTTTGCCATATTGGGTATTTCTGCGCCATCTTTCTTTGCGGCTATCATTATTGCTTGGGTATTCGGCTTCGTATTGAGCGACTATACCGGCCTGAACATGTCGGGCAGTTTATTCAGTTACGACCCTTTTGAAGGAGAAGTAACCACCTGGAAGAATTTATGGTTACCCATGTTTACCCTTGGCCTCAGGCCTTTGGCCGTCATTGTGCAGTTAACGCGCAGTGCCATGCTCGATGTGCTGGGTCAGGATTATATCCGTACTGCCAGGGCAAAAGGCTTGGGCAGGCATGCAATTATTTATAAACATGCTTTAAAAAATGCCCTTAACCCGGTTATTACCGCCATCTCTGGTTGGTTTGCCTCCCTGTTGGCAGGGTCCTTTTTTGTGGAATATGTATTTGGCTATAATGGCCTGGGCCGAACCACTGTAGCTGCACTGGAAATGTCGGATTTTCCTGTGGTGATGGGCTCCATTTTATTCATTGCCTTTATATTTGTGCTCGTCAATATTTTAGTAGATATTATATACGCCCTGGTAGATCCAAGGGTAAAACTGGCTTAATCATGAAGATTTTTTTAATAGGATTTATGGGCTGTGGAAAGACCACCATCGCCAAGAAATTGGCTTCCCGTTTAGGGTGTCAATTGGTAGATCTCGACCTGGAAATAGAAAAGACCATAGGCAAGAATGTAGCCGGTTATTTTGCTGAGCACGGCGAGGCTGCTTTCCGAAAGCAGGAAAGCGACCTGCTGAAGGGCTTTCCTTACGAAGATCTGGCAGTGGTAGCTACCGGTGGCGGTGCGCCGTGTTATTTTGATAACATGGACTGGATGAACGCCAATGGCATTACGGTGTACATTAATATGCCACCGCTGGCTTTGGCCAAACGGTTGGAAGGTGGCAAAGCCAAAAGGCCCCTGATTAAAGATCTTGACGAAGCTGGTTTAATCAGCTTTATAGAACAAAAATTACAGGAAAGAGCGGCTTTTTACGAAAAAGCGCAGCTTAAGGTTAATGGTCTTGGCCTTACTGCCGAAGAGCTGAGTAAGCAGCTGAACTTCGGTTAATTATTGGTTGTGGCCTTGGAACTGCTCTTCAATAAACTTGATTTTAGTTTTTCCATGTGCTTTTGGATTTCCATATTGATCTACGTTGACAAAGACCATTTTGTCGATTGTTAAAATGCTTTTACGGGTAATTTTATTCCGTACTTCACAGCGCATGGTTAAAGAGGTGTTCCCAAAGTCTGTAGCCGTGATACCCATTTCAATAATATCGCCTTGCCTGGCCGAACTCACAAAGTTGATCTCGGAGATATATTTAGTAACCACATGGTGGTTTTCTAATTGTACAATAGCGTAAATTGCGGCTTCTTCATCGATCCATCTTAATAAACTACCCCCGAAAAGTGTTCCATTAGGATTTAAATCTTCTGGTTTTACCCATTTTCTAGTGTGGAAATTCATAATTGCTTTTTCTGCAAAATTACTGAATTTGCGCTAGCTGAATCTCATTTTAATTTCCTTTTCATGGATTCGTCCACAGATAAGGGGCCGGAGCCAACTACCCAGAATACGATTAACAGGATTAAAACAAGTACAGAAAGCCAGAGCTCGGAGTTAAGCACGGTAAATCCTTTGCCAATATTAACAAAGAAAATAGCGCAAAGCAGGATAGGAATTTGAATGACTACAGCAAAGCGCGTTAACAAACCTATCGTTATTAACAAACCGCCAACAAGGTGTACAAAAGCTACAATATGAATGGCGACGCTGGCCATCATACCTGAGAAGCCGAAAACATTGTTGTGATAAATAAGTTCTTGTGCTACCTGGTGGTTACTAATAAGGGCAATGCCTTTAAAAAAGATAAGCAGACCCAGGGCAATGCGAATCATGTCGAGCCATTTGGTTCTATGTTCATCTCCCCAATGCTCTATTTTATTTACAACATTCATAGTTGAACCCCCATTTTAGCGAAGGCCTCTATTAAAGTTAAATAATAAGTTCTAAATAATCAAGTAGTTAGCGCTGTTGTTACAGGGGTTTCCAAAGCTGATCTTCCTGGTTTGGCAGGATGGATGAAAAAGAGAATCGCGGTGGTAAATTTAAATAGGGGTACACCACTTTGGAGAGATATAAACCTTGTGGATGTGCAGGGGTGATGAGCGCCGGGGTGACCTTACTGATCAGGTGGCCCTCAAATTCATCAACGCTAAGTTCATTTGTGCCAATCTTGAGCAACTGTCCCATCAGAATCCTAATCATTTTCCCAAGAAACCGGTTAGATGAAATCTGGAAACGGATGCGTTCAGCGTTGTCGTCGATGAGCAGGTTGGCCGACTTTACATAGCATAGGGTGTGTTCATACTTATCCGGACTGGTACAGAAAGCCCGGTAATCATTGTATTTGGGTAGTAAGGCAACGGCCTTTTTCATGTTATCCAGGTTCAGGTTATCTAAGAGGTAATATGAACTCAAGCCATTAAGAAAGGGGTTTTTGTAGGTATGAAGGAAATAATCGTAAGCGCGCTGTACGGCATCAAAGCGTGCATGGGGCAATCCTTCCATAGGGATAACGTCATAGACCGCAATGCTTGGCGGCAGAATTTTGTTGAGGCGAAAGACCAGGTCGAAATCCCACTGCTGCTCCAGGTCAACATGGAAGTAAAACTGACTGGCATGCACCTGTGCATCTGTACGGCCGCAGCCATTGATAGCAACAGGGGTTTTAAACACCTGAGTAAATGCTTTTTCAAGCACCCCCTGTACGTTTAAAACCCCTGGCTGTTTTTGCCAGCCTCCATAGTTTAAGCCATGGTAACTTATGTGAACAAAATACCTCAATGTTGTAATTATTTACCTGCTCGTTTTTTCAATTCCTCAATAGGCATGGTTAACATGCGGCCAACAGGTTCTTTACCTTTATAGGTAATGACGCGTAATTGTGTGGCATCTTTTGGTGGCAACAGTTTTTCTGTGTATTTCGGATAAAAGCGGTCCGGATACGAGTTGTCAAAACTATAATAAATGTCCAGTCCCTTCACTTCAGTCGTTAAATCGATGAGGATTTGCTTATCTGCCGTTCTGGTAACATTAAAGATCGGATCGTATACACTTGGGGCATATTTGGTTTCCGACATGTCCAGGCGCTTAAAATGCTGTTCCACTTTCGGGAAAAAGGTATCCCAGTTTTTCTTTTCTTTTGGCGACCATACTGATTCTGCAATGGCCATGGCTCTTGGCCAGGTCATGTACTCAGCCTGACGGATATTATATATTTGTTCGGCCCACAGATTTGCCTGGCCACCTTTAATGTATTTAGCGTCAACTCCAGCAGGGATAGGATCGAATTCATACGATTTACTTAAACGCAAGCTGGCGTATACTCTTGGCTCAAACATCACATCGCTCTGCATGTAATCCAGGTAAGCGTAAGTGGTAGGGCTCATTACCACTTCATGTTTTTTGTGTGTGGCTTCAACGCCGTATTTCACACCTCTCCAACTCATAATGGCTGCATTAGATGGAATGCCACCGTCAAGGATCTCATCCCATCCGATAAACTTCTTGCCTTTTGCCTCTACCATTTTCAGTATTCTTTTTTCAAAATAGCCCTGAACCTGGTCCATATTCTTTAATCCTTCTCTTTTCATCAGGGCAAGAACAGCAGGAGATTTCGTCCAGAAGTTTCTCGGTGCTTCATCACCACCCATGTGAATATATTCGAACGGAAATAAGGCTGCAACCTGTGAAATGATAGTATCCAGGAATTCATATACTTTTTCATTGGCAGGGCAGAGGGTGTTATCAACCAAAGCTGTTGGCGGAGCACCGCGCGACCAGTCCATGATTTTTTCTCCTGAGCGTACCTGGTATTTTTCTGCACCTGGTGTGCACGACAGTTCAGGGTAAGCTGCAATGGCTGCTAAACTGTGACCTGGAACATCTATTTCGGGAAGGATGTTAACAAATCTTTCCTGTGCATAAGCAATGATTTCTTTTAAATCGTCTTGTGTGTAAAAGCCACCATAGGTTCTCGGTTCATCAGCTGTTGGCGGCGTAAAATCGCCAAAAGTACCCACTTTTTTTACGCTCCAGGCACCAACTTCGGTAAGTTTAGGTAAGCCTTTAATCTCGATTCGCCAGCCTTCATCGTCGGTTAAGTGCAGGTGTAATACGTTGTATTTATAACGGACCATAGCATCGATGTACTGTTTCACCTCGTCTTTTGTGAAGAAGTGACGGGCCACATCAAACATTAAACCGCGCCAGCCCACACGTGGGTAGTCTGTAATTTCTACACTGGGTGCTTTCCATTCAATGCCCTTCATCACCTCGGCCGATTCTATTTCTTTTGGAAAGAGTTGCAGGAGGGTTTGCACACCGTAAAATAACCCGGCAGCTTTATTGGCTTTAATAACTATTTGTGCCGGAGTAACTGATAACTGGTAACCTTCGTTACCTATCTGTGGGTTTACCTTGTTGTTTAAGATTAACACGATTGTTGCTTTGCTATCGGCGCTATTGTTAGTCGATACAAAGTAACCAGTAGCGGCTGAAAGTTTTTCTTGCAGGTGATCGCTCACTGCTTTCATTGCTGGGCCAGCCTGAATGGTAATATTTTCTGGCAGTATAAAGTGCCCGTTGTTTTTGATAAGAGAAACTGGTTCTGGGATAATTGCAATTTCCGGCTGATAGGCCATCATCGCTTCTGTAGTGGTATTAGTAGTAACCGTCGATATTTCCTGTGCACCGGCTTGTGTGGCCAACAATGCACAAAACATAAAGGGAAAAATTTTTCTCATGGTAAAAGGTGGTTTATTTTGTGTGCTGCAAGTTATTAATAAAAATTATAATGCGCCGAAGCTTACTTTAAGGCATCTAAAGTTTTAAAAAGTTTCTTGTTGATGCCTCCACCAGTGTAGTTATTGATGTTGATAACCACAATATATTTCCTGCCGGCAGCATTGGTATAATATCCGGCATAAGCTGATACATCTTTGATGCTTCCGCTTTTAATGGCCATACCATTGTTTATCGGGAGGGATTTATAAAAATCAGGATACCACTCCTCCTTTTGTGCGTGAAATAAAATGGTGGCCATCGCATAAGTGGTTACCCGGTTAGCCGGAGATAAGCCGCTACCATCAATCATGTTCAATGCATTTTTATCAAGGCCTTTTTTTGTCCAGAAGTTAATGAGCTCATCCACTCCATTTGCCGTAGTTGCAGGTTTTCCAGCTTTCCAGGCTAGTGTTCTGAGGAGGTTCTCTCCATAAAGATTGATACTTTTTTTGTTAAACCAATAGATGATTTCACTTAGCGAGGGAGAGGTTATCGTGTTTAATTGCTTGCTAACAAGGGGTAGGGGAAACTTATCGGCCAGGATTTGTCGGCTTGTGGTTACTTCTCCAGCAGTAATGCCAATCCTTTTAAGTGTGTCGTGTAAACGGTAGGCGGCATCGTAAGCTGGATCGGGTAGGGCGGCAGAGATGCCAGTTTTTTGAATACCCATGCCCCAGGTGCCTCTTAAGTAAGCAGTAGAAGCTAGTGGCGGTAAATAGGCATAAGCATTGTCGCCTGTTCCACTTGCGCCAGTACTGAGCTCATTTACCACCTGTAAATAAGGCATTGCAGGAACAATGCTGGTAATTACTGCCGGTTGATTTACTCTTGTACCAGCTCTTAAGTTAATATCAAATTGATTTTCCCGCCAGCTTAGTGCCGATGGCGCTGCCCCATAGTAATTGCCCATATCCTGCCACGTCCATCCGTCTGGCGTGGAGCTGCTGCCCCAGGCGCTGTCGTCACCAATAATGCGCCCTTGTATTTTACTGATGCCAGCCGCTTTAATGGCGCCCACCCATTGGTTGAGTACCATGTTTTCCTTTTGGTTCGCATACCTGAAAGAGCCAAGGGTAGGGTCGCCGCCACCAATTATAATGAGGTCACCTTGCAGTACGCCATTAATTACGTTTCCACTATAAGCCAGTGTGGTTTGATAGCGAAAATCTTTGCCAAGCAGGCTATAGGCCGTTGCTGCGGTTATTGTTTTTAAAGTAGAGGCGGTTGCAACACCCGTGTTTTCATTTTTTGCAAAAATTATCTTTCCAGTATTGGCATCTAATACACATAGTGATGTTGTGGCATATTTAGCCTGCGGATCAGCGTTTAGTACCTGAAAGGCGCGATCTAGTTTTTGTTCAACGGTTTGTCCGATACTTTGTAAAGAAACGCCGCTAAAGAATAGTGCAAGGGCCAGGTGTTTTATTTTCATGGGTGGTGCATTTTAATCAAAAAAAAATGTGATGTACAAACGGTAAAATCCGCCTGAACATCACATCCTATGGTGTATTGTTTTATTAAATTAATTCTGATCTTAACAGGTATTCTGCAATTTGCACTGCATTGGTTGCAGCACCTTTACGCAAGTTATCTGCAACGATCCACATGTTAAGGGTATTAGGTAATGACTCGTCACGTCTAATACGGCCTACAAAAACTTCATCCTTATTGTGTGCGTCAAGTGGCATTGGGTACTTAAGATTGGCAATGTCATCAACAACAACAATTCCCTCTGTTTTTTCCAATAACTCTCTTACTTCAGCTAGGTCAAATTCATTTTCAAATTCTACGTTTACTGATTCAGAGTGTCCACCCATTACAGGGATACGTACGGTAGTTGCCGTAACTTTAATGCTCTCGTCGCCCATAATTTTACGGGTTTCCAAAATCATCTTCATCTCTTCTTTGGTGTAGCCATTTTCCTGGAACACGTCAATCTGTGGAATCACGTTTAAATCGATCGGGTAGGCATAAGCCATTGGGCCGTCCACACCTTTGCGCTCATTCATCATCTGTTCAACCGCTTTTACGCCTGTACCTGTTACCGACTGGTAAGTAGACACAACCACACGTTTGATTTTGTATTTATCATGAAGTGGTTTTAAAGCCACTACCATTTGAATCGTTGAGCAGTTAGGGTTAGCAATGATTTTATCGTCTATAGACAATTCATTTGCGTTAACTTCTGGAACAATCAGCTTTTTAGCCGGATCCATACGCCATGCCGAAGAATTATCAATAACAATGGTACCTGCTTCTGCAAAACGAGGAGCATGTTCCAAAGAGGTTTGACCACCAGCAGAGAATAAAGCGATATCAGGTTTCATAGAAATCGCAGTATCCATATTTACAACAGCAAACTTCTTACCCTTAAAAGTGATTTCTTTGCCTACACTCTTTTCTGACGCAACCGGAATTAATTCGGTTAACGGGAAATTACGTTCTTCTAACACTTTTAACATCACAGTGCCTACTAAGCCAGTGGCACCTACAACTGCGACTTTCATTGAATAATTCTGTTCTAAATTTTTAAAAATTGATCTACTTATATGCTCAAATATGACGAAAAAATCTTTGTTTAACGTATTAATTCATTTTTGAGGTAATTATAGCTTGTTTTAATGCTCTCATAGGGATCGGTACCGAAATTTTCCTGTTCTAAAAAGGGATACTCCAATCCGGCAAGTTTTGCGTCGGCGAAAATCTTTTTGAAATCGATACTTCCAGAACCAACCTCTGTGTTTAGCTCTTCATTAGCTTTGTCCATATCTTTAACGTGCCACATAGGGAAACGGCCAGGGTTATCGGTAAACAATTTTATTGGATCGTTACCTGAACGCATTACCCAGTATAAATCAAGTTCAAAACTTACAAGCTCTGGATTAGTTTCTTTTAACATCACATCGTAACCAGTCGTGTCACCAAATTTTTGGAATTCGAAGTTGTGGTTATGATACGCTAATTTTAATCCGGAAGTTTTACAAATTTCACCCGCCTGGTTCAGTTTTTCTGACACAGATTTATAGCCGTCTAGGTCCTTTCTTAAGTTTTCGCCTAAGAACGGTACAGTGAGGTATTTACTACCGATTGCATTAGCGGCTTCAATATATGCTTTTAACTCATCGGTATCGCCGTCAGTAAAGTACTTGTCTAGGCCATAATGGCCACTTGGGGCTGTTAAGCCGTTCTCTGCTAGCACGCCTTTAAACTCTGCTGGCGTTAGTCCCCAGAATTTTCCTTCCACCGAGTAACCATAAGTTTCAACATCATTATAGCCTGCTTCAGCAACTTTTTTGATTACGCCTTTAACGTCCTTGGGTAAATAATCTCTTAAAGAATAGAGTTGGATACCTATTCTTTTCTCTACTGCTCCTGCCGGGCTACAAGCAAATGAGGGCACTAAAATTACCCCTGCTGCTGCGAGGCCAGTTAATTTGATAAAATTTCTTCTCGAATTCATAGCTGTTAATTTAAATATCGCAAATGGTTACTGCAGTCCTTAAGGACTGCAGTTTGTCTTTTTTGATTGGAAGAAATTCCTGAGCAACAAAACCCTTGAATCCGGTTTTCTGGATGGCACGCATGATTGCAGGATAATTTAATTCCTGGTTTTCCTCAATTTCGTTTCTGCCTGGAACTCCCGCTGTATGGTAGTGGGCAATATATTCATGACTTTTCCTGATGGTGTTAATTACATCACCTTCGTCGATCTGCATATGATAAATATCATAAAGCAGTTTGAAATTAGGAGAGCCAAGTCTTTTTGCTAGTTCCACACCCCATGCTGTTCGGTCGCATTGGTAGTCTTTGTGGTCTACTTTACTATTTAGCAGTTCCATAACCAATACCACGTTATGCTTTTCAGCTAATTTGATAATTCTTTTTAAGCCCGTAACACAGTTGTTCCATCCGGTCTCATCATCTTTACCACGGCGGTTTCCGCTAAAACAGATCAGGTTTGTGTAACCCGCTGCGGCAACTTTAGGAATCATCTCCGTGTAGTTTTTAACCAGGGTGTCATGAAACTGTGGATCATTAAAGCCATCAACCAGGTTAATCTCTGCACCATTACACATGGAAGAAGTTAGCCCGTATTTTTTTAGAATTGGCCAGTCTTTAGGACCCACAAGGTCAATGCCCTTGATGCCCATCTTACTTGCTTCCTTGCATAAAGTTTCCACATCCATGTCGCTAAAGCACCACTGGCAAACTGCATGGTTAATATTCCCTTTCAAAGGAGCGTGCGTAGTTTTTTCAGCAGAGGTGAAACTTTGTAAAGCACCAGAGGCACCTAAGGCTACTGTACCCATAACGATATTTTTTAAAGCAGTCCTTCTGCCGTTATCATTTTCCATCATTCTCAAATTAAATGGTTACCTCTTTAACTGCCGAATCTTTGTCGTTAAAGAAGACGGTAAATAATAGGAAAACTACGGCAGCAATTGCAGCTGGGATAATCCAGATTGTTTGCCAGTCAAAAGAACCATCGGCAAGTTTATAAGTATCTGTAATCATACCTGCAACCTCAAAACCGATAAGCATACCTACACCATAAGTAGCCAGTGTAATTAAGCCTTGTGCAGAACTTTTGTATTTATCGCCCGCTTTAGAGTTCGTGTAAATCTGTCCAGATACAAAGAAGAAATCATAACAAACACCATGAAGTGCAATTCCAATGATAAGCATAAAGCTTAAGTCAGACGCGTTTCCGTAGGCAAATAATGCATAACGCACTGCCCAGGCAAGCATACCAACCAGGATTGTTTTCTTAAAACCGAATCTCGAAAAGAATAAAGGAAGTAATAATAAAAATAGTGCTTCTGAAACTTGTCCGATTGCCATTTTACCAGTTGGATTGTCCATACCAGCACTGGTGAGGAATGGATGCGCATTTTGGTAATAAAAAGCTAAAGGAATACAAATTAAAATAGACGCAATAAAGAAGATGGCGAAGTTTTTATCCTTCAGCAATTTCAATGCATCAAGTCCTAAAAGTTCAGTTATTTTAACTTTCTCTCCTGTAGGAACTTTAGGCGGCGTTTTTGGTAGCGTAAAACTAAATAACCCCAGTATTAATGAACCGATTCCAGCCATTAAGAAAGTGTTTTTTAACAGCCCCGATGCAGTACCTTCTGATGTGTCCCAGTGAAATACGAAACTAATCAATAAACCTGCAACGATCCAGCCAATTGTTCCCCAAACCCTAATGTTAGAGAACTCCTTTTCAGGATCTTTCATTTGGTTAAAGGATACGGAGTTTACTAATGCCAGGGTAGGCATAAACAGGATCATATACGATAATACGTAAGGGTAAAATAGAGAAACATCAGTGGCAGTGTACATTTGGTACATTAACACCGCCCCGATGAGGTGAAGCACCCCCAGGATCTTTTCTGCATTAAAAAATCGATCGGCAATCAACCCAATGATAAAAGGGGCAATAATAGCACCCCATGACTGCGTAGAGAAAACAGCAGCTGTTTCTCCTCCGGTAGCCTTCAGATTGTTGCCAAGAAATGTTCCCAGGGTTACAAACCAGGATCCCCAGATGAAAAATTCCAGGAACATCATCCCTGATAGCTTAATGCGGTTGTTTAAATTCATGTTTGGTTAGATTTTTTTATATGCGGTTATAACTCTTTGATGGATATATTTCGGTACCAAACTTCATCACCATGATCTTGTAAGGCAATTTTACCTGACTTAAAAGTTCCATAGTTTTCCCATTTTGCAAACTTGCTACCTGCAATCAGGTTCTTCCAGTTCTCATCCCATAGGGTAGTGGATACGATTTTGACACCATTCAGCATGAACTCCAATTGTCCATTATTGCTGATGATATCAACTTTATTCCATTCACCAACAGGTTTTACCGGTTCGCTGCTGCTTTTAATCAAATCGTATAAATCACCTGAACGGTGTTTGGTAATCTGACCATCCTTGTGGCCTTCATTATCCAATACCTGCATTTCCAGACCAGTACTGTAAGGCTGATTGTACTTTTTAGGGTCTTCGTGTACAAATAAAATAATTCCACTATTGGCTTTAGGCGCAACTTTCCATTCTAATTTCAAATGGAAGTTGCTGTACTCTTTATCGGTAACCAGGTCACCATCGTCATTTTGTTTTGCTTTGGGATCTAAACGTAAGGCGCCGTCTTCCACTTTCCAGCCTGCACCAACTGTGGTTTTCCCATAGCTGTGCCAGCCTGTGGTTGTTTTTCCATCAAAAAGCTTAGTCCAGCCCTTATCACTTTGTTGTGCCCTGGTCGAACAGCCACTGAATACTGTCAATATAATTGCAGAAAATATGTAATTCTTCATCTATCTTTTGGTTATGCCCCTAAAGTCCATCCTTTACGGTACTCGCGTTTTACAAATTGGTTAACATCATCAAAATTGGTGACTTTCATGTTGTCGTTATCCCACAACAATTTAATGTTTCTGCCTGGATAGGTAATTTTACCCGATTGATCCTTGCGTTGAACATCTACACCTCTAATGGCAAGGTTGGCCATCAATAGTGCTTCAGTAAGCGGTCCGGCAATTTCAAATGGTGAGCTTAGGGGTTTTTTGCCATAGCCGGCAATACTTGCTTCTACCCATTGTGCATAATGGCCATCGGCGCCACCTTTAACCCTGGCTAATTTTTCAGGAACTTTGATGTCGTTGTTACGGCTCAAAGGAAGTAAACGTGGATTAGCACTGTAGGTGCTTGCCATCATTTTTCCTTTTGTTCCAATAAACAAGGTACCATTTCCACCATCACCAAAAACTTCATTTGCTTCCAGTTCTGCTGGTCTTTCTGGCTGTATACCTCCGTCCATCCAATGTACCACAACATCGCCCTTGGTTTTATCTGTTTTTGGGAATTTTAAGGTAACGTGACTTGAAGGTGGGCAGCTGTCTGGGAAATATCCGCGTTTAAATTCATCTACATACACAGAACCTACACTCGCCTCAACTTCACTTGCATACTTAAGGTTTAACACGCTAAATGGGGCTTCTAACAAATGGCATCCCATGTCGCCTAATGCGCCGGTTCCATAATCCCACCAGCCGCGCCAGTTAAAAGGAACTAATTTGTCAACAAAATCTTTATAAGGAGCGGTACCCAACCATAAATCCCAATCTAATTCTTTTGGTATTTCAGCTTTGTTGGCAGACCATGGAATTCCCTGAGGCCACACTGGTCTGTCGGTCCACGCATATATAGTATGTACATCACCAATTAAACCTGCATCATACCATTCTTTCATTTGGCGTGGTCCATCGTTTGATGCACCCTGGTTTCCCATTTGGGTAACCACTTTGTATTTTTGAGCGGCAGCAGTCAAAGCCCTTGCCTCATAGATATCATGGGTAAGCGGTTTTTGAACATATACGTGTTTACCCAATTGCATAGCAGCAAGGGTGGTAATAGCATGATTATGATCAGGTGTAGAAACCGAAACAGCGTCAAAGTTTTTACTTTCTTTGTCGAACATTTCACGCCAGTCTTTGTAAAACTTAGCCTTAGGGAATGCTTTTACAGAGTTTGCAGCCCTGCGGGTGTCTACATCACATAGGAATCCGATATCTGCCTTTCCACTTTTATAGAAACTTGCAATATCTGACTGGCCTTTTCCACCAACCCCTACGCCGGCTACGATCAGACGGTCGCTAGGTGCTAAAAATCCTTTTCCGCCCAGAACATGACGGGGTACGATCATAAATGCTGCCGAAGCAATTGCCGCAGACTTAATAAAAGATCTTCTACTTGCTGCGTTTTTATCTATAACTGGTTTTTCCATAATTTATATTTTGGTTTTATGTGTGGTTAATCAATATCTATTCTTTAAGAGATAGGATGTATCTCGCCATTTCCTTGGCATCATCTGGCGCGATGGTAGGGTGTGGCGTCATTGGAACTTCTCCCCAAACACCTTGACCACCACTAATAATCTTATCAGCCAGGTAATCAACATTTTTGTCGTTCAATTCGTATTTCTTTGCTACCTCTACATAGGCCGGGCCTACAACTTTCTGCGTTTTGTTATGGCAACCGATGCAGTCTGATGTTGCAATTAATTTTTCACCAGGCAACATGGGTGTGTCTGAAGCACCAGGTGCTGTTGTTTCTGTTGCTGCACTGCTGTCTTCGTTTGTTTTTGAAGAATCCCCTCCACACGAAGCCATCGCTAATGTTAAGCAGCTTAATATTAATAATGTCTTTTTCATTTTTATGTTATTAGTAGTTGAGCGGTATAGAAAGGCAACAATAACTAACTGTTGCCCTTTCTTTACCAAATTATTTTGTAATGCCTAAAATGATATTGTTAAAATCATCATTACCACCAGAAGCGGCAAAATCGTCAAATGCACGGCTTGTTACCGGAATGATATGTTTTTTTATAAATTCAGCACCTTCTCTTGCTCCCGTATTTGAATCTTTGATGCAGCATTCCCATTCCATTACAGCCCATCCTTTATAGTCGTATTGTGCTAATTTGCTGAAGATCGTTTTAAAGTCAACCTGGCCATCGCCTGGAGAACGGTAGCGACCCGCACGGTCGGCCCAGTTTTGATAGCCACCGAAAGTGCCTTGTCGTCCTGTAGGATTAAATTCTGCATCTTTTACGTGGAATGCTTTAATCCGTTCATGGTAAAAATCAATATATTGGATATAGTCTAATTGTTGCAACACAAAATGCGACGGATCATATAATAAACAAGCACGAGGGTGGTTGTTTACTTTTTCCAAAAACATCTCATACGTTTGGCCATCAAAAAGGTCTTCTCCAGGGTGGATCTCATAACATACATCAACACCATTGGCATCAAATTCATTTAAGATTGGTAACCAGCGTTTTGCAAGTTCGGTAAAACCTGCTTCAACCAATCCTGCCGGGCGTTGAGGCCACGGATGGAACATGTGCCATAGCAATGAACCACTAAAGGTTGCATGTGCATTCAGACCAAGATTTTTGGAAGCCTGAGCTGCATACTTCATTTGTTGAATGGCCCATTCTGTTCTTGCTTTAGGATTGTTACGGTAAGCTTCTGGTGCAAATGCATCAAAAGCAAGGTCGTATGCCGGGTTAACAGCAATTAGTTGTCCTTGTAAGTGTGTAGAAAGCTCGGTAATCTCCAAGCCAAAAGAAGCTACTTTTCCTTTCAGTTCGTCGGCATAAGTAACACTCTCCGCTGCTTGTTTAAGGTCTATGAAGCGGCTGTCTGTAGTAGGCATCTGTATGCCTTTAAACCCCAGGTCTGCTGCCCATTGGCAAATTCCTTCCAACGTGTTGAAAGGGGCTTCGTCATTAATAAATTGCGCTAAAAAAACTGCTGGTCCTTTAATTGTCGTCATTTGTTAAATTTTAAAGTCAAACCACTTCTGATCCGATTGTCCAGAAGCCACTACATTTTCAATAAAAGCCATTCCTCTAACTCCGTCACTGGCATCAGGGAAATCCAACATTTCTTCTGTAGGAGTTTCACCGTTTAGACGCGCATTTAACGTTAGCGCAAAGTTCCTGTAAATATTAGCGAAAGCTTCCAGGTATCCTTCAGGGTGACCGGCAGGCGTTCTGCTGTTATGCGATGCAAAAGATGATAAATAGCCGTTTCCTGTACGGTAGATTTGTGAAGGCGCATTATGCCATTTCACAATTAAGGTATTAGGTTCTTCCTGGTGCCATTCAAGGCCACCAGTTTCGCCATATACCCTAATGGATAACGCGTTTTCTTCTCCGGCAGCAATTTGTGAAGCCATTAATATACCGTTAGCACCGTTGTTGAACTTTAGTAATACATTTCCATCATCATCTAACTGGCGGCCATCAACCACCCGGTTCAGGTCTGCACACATTTTTGTAATCTCCAGTGAAGAAATATACTCAGCCAGCTGTGCAGCATGCGTACCGATATCACCCATACAACCACTAATACCACTTTTATTAGGGTCTGTTCTCCAAGCGGCCTGTTGGTTACCTTCATGTTCAGAAGGCTGACATAGCCAACCTTGAGGATATTCTACACAAACTTTTCTAATCTTGCCGAATTTGCCTTCTTTAACCATCTGACGGGCTTGTTTTACCATAGGGTAACCCGAATACGTATGCGTTAAACAAACTATTAATCCGGTTTCTTTGGCCTTGGTTTCCAGTTTTTTAGCTTCTTCAAGCGTTAAAGTAATAGGCTTGTCGATCACCACATGAAATCCATTTTCCAATGCCATCATGGCGGGTTCAAAATGTGCAAAGTTTGGTGTAACAATACTCACGAAATGCATGCGCTTTTCGGCTGGTAAGTTACGCTCGGCTTCAATCATTTCTTTATAACTTCCATAGTTCCTGTCTTCTGGTAAAAACAGGTCGCGACCAGATAATTTTGCGGTCTCCGGATTAGAACTCAATGCGCCACAGCTTAGCTCAATGAGTCCATCAATATTTGCTGCTATGCGATGAACGGCGCCGATGAAAGCATTTCTTCCGCCACCGATCATCCCCATCCTCAATTTTTCTGCCATTAAATATTTTGTTTTTTTAACTCATTTACTGCGAAATCACATGCTCTGGCCGTTAATGCCATATAGGTTAATGAAGGATTCTGACAAGCTGCAGAAGGCATACATGAGCCATCGGTAACAAATACGTTTTTCACTTCATGCATTTGGTTCCATTTATTCAATACAGAGTTTTTCGGGTCATTACCCATTCTGGCAGTACCCATTTCGTGGATAGCCATACCTGGAGATGATCCGTTATCGTAGGTATATACATCTTTAATGCCCGCTGCTTCCAACATTTCGGCAGCATCGTTCATCATGTCTACACGCATTTTTCGCTCGTTATCTTTAAATTCACAGTCAATGGCTAGAACAGGCTGGCCCCACTTATCTTTTTTAGATTTATCAATGTATACGCGGTTTTCGTAGTAAGGTAGTGATTCCCCAAAGCCACCTAATCCCATATTCCATGCTCCAGGAACGGTCATTTGATCTTTGAAGTCACCTCCAAAAGCCATTTCGGCAACATCAGCATGCCAGTTTCCTCTGCTGGCACCACCTTGGTAACCAAATCCCCTTACGTAATCGCGTTTATCGTTACCAACGTTTCTATACCTTGGTACATATATTCCATTGGCTCTTTTACCATAAACATATTTGTCATCAAAACCTTCGGCTCTGCCTGAAGCACCGCAACGGAAATGGTGATCCATTAAGTTGTGGCCTAACTGTCCGCTACCATTCCCTAAGCCATCAGGGAATACGTCAGAAGTTGAGTTTAATAATAAGAAGGTTGAACCTAAAGTAGAACCGTTTACGAAAACGATTTTAGCGTAGAATTCCATGTTCTCGTTAGTCTCTGAATCGATAACCAATACACCGGTTGCTTTCTGAGTTTCCTTATCATATAAGATCTGGTTAACCAAAGAGAAAGGGCGTACTGTTAAATTTCCAGTAGCCATTGCCGCCGGAAGGGTAGAAGATTGCGTACTAAAGTAAGCACCAAAAGGACAGCCTCTGCTACACAAGTTACGATATTGGCATTTTCCACGGCCACCATGAGGAACTGTTAAGTTGGCGGTACGTCCCATAGTCAAAATACGCGACCTGTTCCATTTTTCTTCTACACGTTTTTTAACTGATTTTTCAACACAGTTCATCTCCATTGGAGGAAGAAAATGACCATCTGGAAAGTGTGGATAGTTTTCTACTGATCCGCTGATCCCAGCAAACTTTTCAACATAATCGTACCAAGGTTCAATATCTTTATAACGGATTGGCCAGTCATTACCATGGCCATCCTTTAAATTTTCTTCAAAGTTCAAATCACTTAAACGGTAGCTTTGACGGCCCCACATCAATGATTTACCACCTACATGAAATCCACGGTACCAGTCGAATCGTTTAACTTCAGTATATGGGCATTCCAAGTCATCTACCCAAAAACTCTCATTATATTCCTGGTATGGGTAATCTCTTTTTTGTACCGGGTGCGTTCTTTTTTGTTCTTCTGTTAAACGACCCCGGTGTTCAAATTCCCATGGCTTTTTCATGGCCGTGGTATAGTCTTTTATATGCTCAATGTTTCTGCCTCTTTCCAGCATTAAAACTTTAAGACCTTTTTCAGTTAATTCTTTTGCAGCCCAACCACCACTGATACCCGATCCGATTACGATGGCGTCATATGTATTTTGAGCTGTTGCTTTAGTATTTAAGTTAATCATGATTCTTTTTTAGTTTATTATGCCCAAACTTTTTGACCTGGCTTCAAATCTACACAGCCGTCATAACGACCCGGTATCTCCACATATGCATAGGCTTTTGTCTGGCCAATTTCAGAGGTGAAATAACCCAATAATGTTAAGTCACGCATGATAGCAAAGAAATAAGGTTTGCTTGGTTCCGCTTCTTTAGCGTTCATCGGTCTTCCGGCTTCCTCTTTTTCAGATTTCTTTTCCAGTTTGTTTTCTGCCGCTATACGCTTTGCTTCATTTTCTTCTTTTTCTTTTTTCTGCGCAGCAACGGTTTCATCTCTTATTTTTCCGAGCAGTTGTTCACGTTCTTTTACGCTCATTTCTAAAAACGATTTACTGAATTCTTTTTTAGAACGATCTTCCACATCATCAAGGCCTTTTATAAATGCTTTTTGTGCATCCTCAGGATAACAATCTTTCACCATCATCGGAATCCATGGCCCTACACCCGCAGCTTTTGCGCCTGGTGTGGAAGTTGTTGGAACGATAATATCTGCGATTTCGGTGATTAGTTGCTCGTGTTGAGGAGAAAATAAGTTCTTATTGTCTTTGTTGCCAGAAGGACTACATCCTTCCAGAAACACGCCAATTGTTGTGGCAGAAAGTGCTCCTCCCAGTAAAAAAGCAACACTTTTGACTGCGTCTCTTCTGTCCATATAAGTTTAATTTTTGGGTTTTATATTGGGTGTTAATACTGTTTTAATTTTCTAAAATAATAAAAAGGCTTTGCAAAGTGTAATACTCACACAAAATGATTTCAATTTATATTGATTTTGTTACTTAAATAAATATCCCTCATTTTTTTACCTTTGGCAAAATCTATTTGAATGACGGAAAGAATTGTAGTATTAGGGTCTAACGGCCAAATTGGTACTGAACTAGTTACCGCTTTAAGAAAAACTTACGGTGAAAATTGTGTAGTCGCTTGTGATATCAGAAGACCAGATTATGATATTAAAAATGCAGGACCATTTGAATTTGTTAATGTACTCGAAAAAGACACACTTAATAACATTTTCAAAAAATATAAGCCAACACAAGTTTATCTTCTTGCCGCTTTATTGTCGGCAACTGGCGAACAAAACCCCAAATTAGCATGGGATTTAAATATGAACGGGCTGTTAAATATTCTGGACCTGGCGTTAGTCTATAAAACGGCTAAAGTTTATTGGCCTAGTTCAATTGCGGTGTTTGGGCCTAGCTCCCCAAAACAACAAACTCCTCAATTTTGTGTAATGGATCCAAACACAATTTATGGGATTAGTAAATTGGCTGGCGAACGCTGGTGCGAATATTATTTTCAGAAATACGGATTGGATGTTCGCAGTATCCGTTATCCAGGTCTCATTAGTTGGAAAGCAGCACCAGGTGGTGGCACAACAGATTATGCCATACATATTTTTCATGATGCGCTGAAGAAACAAAGTTATTCGTCATTCTTAAATGCGGAAACTGAATTGCCGATGATGTATATGGACGATGCTATACGTGGAACAATTGAATTGATGGATGCTGAATCAAGTAAATTAAACATTCGTTCCAGTTATAATTTCGCGGGCATGAGCTTTACACCTGAAGTGCTTGCTGAGGAAATCAGGAAACATATTCCAGAATTTAAATTAACTTACACAGAGAATGATCCGCGTCAAAATATCGCTAACGGCTGGCCGCAATCTATTGATGACAGTTACGCTGTAAAAGATTGGAACTGGAAACCAGCTTTCGATCTGGCTACAATGACATCAGACATGCTTGAAAATTTAAAAAATACCAAGTAATAAAAACTTTATACCACAATGGGAAGAGCATTTGAGTTTAGAAAAGAAAGAAAGTTTAAACGTTGGGCTAAAATGGCCGTTCAGTTTACCCGTATAGGTAAAGAAATTGTAATGGCTGTGAAGGACGGAGGCCCTCATCCGGAAACAAATTCACGTCTTCGCACGGCTATTCAAAATGGTAAGGCTGTTAACATGCCGAAAGACCGTATTGATGCGGCCATTAAAAGAGCAGCTAATAAAGACGAGAACGGTTACGAAGAGTTTGTTTACGAAGGTTATGCACAACATGGCGTTGCCGTTTTAATCGAAACAGCTACTGATAATACCAACAGAACGGTGGCTAACGTACGTAGTTATTTTAATAAAACCGGTGGTACTTTAGGAAAAACAGGTTCCCTGGATTTCATCTTTAACCGGAAATCGGTTTTCAGATTTTTACCTGGAGAACGCGACCTGGAAGAACTGGAGCTTGATCTGATCGACGCCGGCCTGGAAGAATTGTACCTGGAAGCAGACGAAGAGGGAAATGATATCGCAGTGGTACAAACGGCATTCGAAGACTTCGGGAAAATGCAAAAGGCCCTTGAAGATCTGGGTGTAGAAATGAAAAGTGCAAAATTAGAACGTATCGCTTTATCTACTAAATCAGTAACAGAAGAGGAGGCAGCAGATGTCTTTAAACTAATTGATAAATTAGAGGAAGATGATGATGTACAGGCAGTATATCATAACATGGAAGACTAATTTCCTTACTTACTGTGAGAAAATAACCAAGGTAATAACTGTGGTTCAGCGAAGGCTGAATCCCAGCTATTATGGTTGTCATCGGCATATAATGTGAATTTTACTTCTTTGCCAATAATCTTTAAATGGTCCGCAATCTCCTTAGATAGTTCCGGACTCACAACATCATCCTTCCCACCGTGAAAAATCCAGAGGGGAACATGTCTGTATTTTTTCACATTGGCCAGGTTGTCGCCGCCACAGATGGCAAAAGCCGCTGCAAATGTTTTAGGCTTACGTCGAAGCAACTCATAAGTGCCCATCGCACCCATCGATAATCCACCTACATATACCTGTTTGCGGTCAACATAGGATTTCTTTAAAAATTCATTTGTCATCCTGGTAAGCGCATGCATGGTTGCTGTAGGTTTACCGCCTTTTTTGAACTCAAAGGCGTTTTTACCTGTTTTACCTGGGATACGTTTCGATGCAGTCCAGCGGTCATCCTCCGGACATTGCGGAAAGACAATAATAGCCGGGAAATTCTTACGTACAGCAGAATCCAAAAAAAGCTTCCCACCATGCGTAAGTTGTTTCTCATTTTCTGATCCGCGCTCCCCACTACCATGTAAAAAGATCAACAAAGGATATTTTTGATTCGCATCAAAGTTTTCTGGCAGCAGCACACGGTATTGGATACTGTCTTTACCTTTAACATAACTCTCCTTATTGTATAGGTTTAGATCCTGAGCATGCACCCGTATGGCAGTGAACAGTATCGTCAGCATAATGAGTTGCAAATGTTTCATTCCTTGTTACTTAATGGTGGTGTTGGAAAGGAAAGCTAAATAATATTTATGACATTTTGTTAAGTAAAATAAAATCACAAAAAAATATGTTGTGTTAAACTATTTCTTGCTTGTTTATTTCAAAAGATGAGGTGTGATTTCCTTTATCCAAATGTCGTAACCAGCCTGCTTCATATGCAGTTGGTCCTTCAGAAACAGTTCTGGCCTGGGTTGTCCATTCTTTAACATCTTGCTGTTTACGTCAACAAATTTTGTATTGGAATAGGAAGAAAGATAATCTTTAATCAAGGCGTTAGCGTGTAGTATCGTTTCTGCATTCTGCATACGCGAAGGACTCATCTTCATAGATATATAAAGCACCGCAGTTTTAGGGTGTTTTATTCTGATGCGGGTAAAAAATGCTGCAAACCTGTTCAGTGTTTCCAGGGCGCTGGTCTGATCAATGGCGATGTCGTTTTCACCACTGTAAATGACCACCTGACGGGGCTCATAGGGGTAAACCACGTCGGCAATATAATCATTAGCCTGGGCCAGGGTAGAGCCACCAAAGCCCCGGTTTATTGCACCATAAGTCTTGTAAACATTTTCCAGGTCGGTCCATTTCGTAAATGAAGAACTACCTACAAACACAATCCCATTTTTTGCAGGTTTATGCAGGCTGTCCATTTTTTTGAAACGCTGGATGTTGTCCCAAAACGCAGGTTTGTTTTGGGCATCACTTTGTTGTGTATTGAAGGCGATTAAAATGAATAAGAGGTAAAAGATTTTTTTCATGGTGGTGTTATAGGGTTTATCAATGCAGGTAAAGATAAAATTTGCTGCCAGCTGTTTGGGAAATAATTGAATATTTTTGAAGAGTGAGCGTACT
>NZ_JAZQNU010000176.1:0-49199 GCF_045627485.1 Pedobacter sp.
TGTGGCTGTGGTAACGACGCTGCACCCTATTTCAGGGTGTTTAATCCAGAACTTCAGGCAAAGAAGTTTGACCCGCAAAACAGGTATATTGATCATTGGGCACCCACTTATAAACAACAGAAGCATGTACAACCAATAGTTGAACATGCTTTTGCAAGAGAAAGGATATTAAAAGTATTTAAAGACGCATTGGACAGCGGCTAAATTAATTTGCTACGTCAAGGATCTCTACTTCAAAATCAAGTACAGTATTCGCCAAGGTGCCCGAGTTTGATCCTCTCTCGCCATAAGCTAAAGCAGATGGGATCAACATTCTTACTTTCCCGCCCTTCTTAAGCAAAGGAAGAACTTCCTGCCAGCCTTTGATGAGGGTGCTAAGTGATGAAACTAATTTACCATCAGTGGACGTATCAAAAGTCACCCCTTCAAGGGTTTTACCCGTGAAGTTATAAGTAAGTGAAGAACGAAGATTGATGGTCTGATCTCCAGCCCCTGGAGCAGAAATTGCATAGTATACGCCAGAAGGATGTTTTACCATACCCGTAATATTTTTGGATGCAATAAATTCCCTGATCAAACGGTCCTCAACTGTTGGCCGCGTTCTCTCCGGCCAAGTGGTCACAACAAGATCGATCACCTCGTTGGGTGGTACGTTTATGTTCGCAAAGCCATTTCTTCCGAAAGCAAGGTAAGATGGCAGGAATATCCTTGCAACGCCACCTGGTTTTAACGCTAACATGGAAGTTCTGATCGCCGGGATATTAACGGTCACCAATTGGCTTGCATACCCTACATAATTTGCTAGGATATTAGTTGCCGGGTCTGTATAATAAACCGTACCATTTGCTAACGACTTCACAGCGACGTGATAAAAAACAGAATCTGTAGTTTTAAAGAATTCACCCGTATCCCCCTGACTTACTACCTGGTAATAAAACCCTGTCGTATCTTTCGTAGCTGTAATGTTATTAGCTTTAATATATTTTTGGATAACGGTATCATCTATAGCTTCTATAGAATCGTATTCCTTTTTACAAGAGCCTAATACCACTATTAAACTCATTAAAGCAAGCGTATAGGCTGCTGTTATTTTTCTAAGCATTAGTACTTATTGTTTTGGTTTATATTTATATACTTTAACGATGTCAACGGTGAAATCCAATGGTGAATTCGGAGGAATAGGACCTACACGTATGTTAGTATACGCCATTGTTGAGGGAATGATCAACCTGATCTGTCCACCCTGTCTGCCCAAAGGAATGCCCTCTTGCCAACCTTTAATTACACTTCCAAGTTCAAATTTGATTGGTGTACCTTCAGAAGCATCAAATACAGTTCCATCCAATAAACGACCCTCATAATTTACTTCTACTGTATCAACTAAGTTGATATCTTCTTTACCTGTACCTGCTTTAATAATCTGGTAAAATAAGCCATTATGTTCTTTAACACCAACTAACTTTTTATCTTCAATGAATTTGCGGATAGTAGTTGTGTCTATACTGTATTGAGCTACGGGATCATATGGTACCACCTCTTTCTGACAAGCGGAAACAGCAATAGATAAGACTGCTATTGCCAATAAAATCTTCTTTTTGAACATAGTCCACAAAAATAGTCTTTTATTAGGGATAGCACAATTTTTAATTATTTTAAAACGTCTCAACAAAAAAGGCGCCCCTAAGTTGAGGACGCCTGTATTATAGGAAATTATGGTAATTAATAACAGTATTTGTTGGCCGCAATCATTTCTTGTGCAACCTTTTGACGCAGATCTTTTACATTATAGGCCTCCATTTTGGTAAACCTGCGTAAACCCACCATCATCATGCGCAGCTCATCACCTTCAGCAAAGGCCCAAAGCGCTTCTTTTCCTGCTTTATGAACACCCTCAACGGCTTCCATAAAATAAATGCGCATCATGTTCAGCTGACCGGCACAAGCCTCTTCACCTTTCATGCTTACCAATTTTTCGGTTCTCAGCATTACCGATTCCGCTACATACACATAACTGGCCATATCAGCAATGTTCATCAAAATTTCCTGCTCTTTTGATAGGCTCATCATCAGTTTTTGAACCGCCGCGCCGGCAACCATTAAGGTCGCTTTCTTCAGGTTGGTAATGATTTTCTTTTCCGCAGCAAATAAAGTATCATCTTCTTCACTGAAATCAGGAATAGACATTAATTCTCCGGCTACGGCCGTTGCTGGTGTCATCAGATCCAACTCACCTTTCATAGCCCGTTTAAGCATCATATCTACCGTCAACAGGCGGTTAATCTCGTTGGTACCCTCAAAAATACGGTTGATCCTGGCATCACGATAAGCACGATCCATTGGCGCATCAGCCGAAAATCCCATACCTCCATAAATCTGCACACCCTCATCAACCACATAATCTAAGGCTTCAGAGCCCCAAACTTTTAATATGGCACATTCAACAGCAAACTGTTCTGTCGATTTCAGCTTGGCTTTGTTCTCTTCCATACCTGCGGCTACAAGACTGTCGAAAGCATCGTCAATATTCTGACCCGCACGGTAGTTAGCCGATTCTACAGCATATACTTTACTTGCCATTTCGGCCAGCTTGTGACGTATGGCACCATATTTAGAAATCGGGCGGTCAAACTGCACCCTTTCGTTGGCATAATTAACCGCGTTGTTAATCACCGCTTTGGAAGCACCAATAGCAGCAGCTGCCAGTTTTATACGGCCTATATTCAAAATATTTACAGCTATCTTAAATCCATTCTCACGGTCAGATAACATGTTTTCAACAGGTACATGGCAGTCGTTAAAGAAAACCTGTCTTGTAGAAGATCCCTTGATACCCATTTTGTGTTCTTCCGGGTTCATGGTGATACCACCGAACTCACGCTCAACAATAAAGGCAGTCAGGTTTTTATCATCATCAATTTTCGCAAAAACAATAAAAATATCAGCAAAACCACCATTGGTGATCCACATTTTCTGTCCGTTAATCACATAGTGTTTACCATCAGCACTTAACTTAGCTTTCGTTTTGCCCGAATTAGCGTCTGATCCTGAATTTGGCTCGGTTAAACAATAAGCAGCCTTCCACTCACCAGTCCCTAGTTTAGGAATGTATTTCGCTTTCTGCGCTTCATTTCCATAATATAGGATTGGCAAAGTTCCAATACCAGTGTGTGCAGATAAAGCAACGGCGAAAGAATGTCCTGCACCAATTACATCAGCCACCAACATGGAGGTGTTAAAGTTTTTACCAAATCCACCATATTCTTCAGGAATAGAAACCCCTAAAATACCCAATTCGCCAGCCTTATCTAGTAAAGAAGGCATCAAACCTTCTTCCATTTTATCAATACGTTCCAGGTTAGGAAAAACCTCTGCCGTTAAAAAGTCACGGCAAGTCTGGGCAATCATCTGTTGCTCCTCATCAAATTCTTCAGGAATAAACACCTCCTGGTAAGTGGTATCTTTAATCAGGAACTCCCCACCTTTAATCGTTTTTTTGTCTGTCGTTTCCATATATTTTTAATTTTATGCGGTAACTTAAAAGCTGCGCAGATTTAAACCTCCTATAACATTTCAAAAATACCCGCGGCACCCTGACCGGTACCTACACACATGGTCACCATGCCGTATTTTTTATCTCTTCTTCTCAGTTCGTTGAAAAGCTGTACCGTCAATTTACCCCCTGTACAACCAAGCGGGTGACCAAGTGCAATACCTCCACCGTTTACGTTCAGGATTTCAGTATTAATACCCAATTCGCGAACTATGGCCAATGACTGAGAAGCAAAAGCTTCATTTAATTCAATCAGATCCATCTGGTCAAGTGTAAGGCCAGCCATTTCCAATGCTTTAGGAATGGCATAAATCGGCCCGATTCCCATAATTCGAGGGGGCACACCAGCCACACCATAACTAACCAGACGGGCAATTGGCTCAACACCCAGTTCTTTCATTCTTTTTTCTGAAACCACAAGTACAAAAGCAGCACCATCAGAAGTCTGAGAAGAGTTACCGGCAGTAACGCAACCGTTGGCAGCGAATACGGGCTTTAACTTGGCCAGCTTTTCAATGGAAGTATCTGCCCTCGGACCTTCGTCGGTATCCACCACATAACTGCGGCTTTGTTTCTTCATATTGGCATCAACATAATTTTCGGTAACCGTAATGGGCACTACCCCGTCCTTAAGGTGGCCATTTTTAATCGCTTCTACAGCTTTGCGGTGCGAATGATAGGCAAACTCATCCTGGTCTTCACGACTCACTTTATACTCTTTAGCCACAGCTTCTGCCGTTAAACCCATACCCCAGTACCAATCTGGGTTGTTTTTAGCTAC
Organism: Pedobacter sp.; assembly: GCF_045627485.1. Lineage (GTDB taxonomy): Bacteria > Bacteroidota > Bacteroidia > Sphingobacteriales > Sphingobacteriaceae > Pedobacter. The sequence continues at coordinate 4,332 of NZ_JAZQNU010000176.1, forward strand.
TTCTGGATTGGGAACTAATTTCCAGCCGCCAAAAGGCATACCCGACATTACCTCTACCCCACCGGCAATAATACAATCGGCCATGCCATTTCTGATTTTAGCTACCGCCGTGGCAATCGTTTCTAAACCCGATGCACAGTAACGGTTTACCGTAACCCCAGGTACTTTGTCTGTATCAAGCCCCATCAGTGAAATCATGCGGCCAATATTTAATCCTTGTTCAGCTTCAGGTGTGGCATTTCCCACAATAACATCGTCAATCTGTTCATGGTCGAGGTTTGGAACTGAAGCCACCAGGTGTTTAATTACTTCAGCGGCTAAATCATCGGCTCTGGTAAAACGGAATACACCACGCGGAGCCTTGCCCACTGCTGTACGATATCCTGCTATTATATATGCTTCCTGCATGTCTATGTCTTTATAATAAATTCTATTTATAATTAGTTTCTTAGCGGTTTTCCCTTGGTCATAATACTCTGTATTCTTTCCAACGTTTTGCGTTCTCCACATAGCGATAAGAACATCTCCCTTTCGAGGTCAAGTAAATACTGCTCGGTAACTTCTGTAGGCGCCGAAAGATCGCCTCCACACAATACATACCCCAGTTTCTCAGAGATCTTTTTATCATGTTCAGAGATATAATGCCCGGAATACATGGAGTTTGCACCCGCGTAAACAATGCCTAAACCTTGTTTACCCAATACCTTGATGTCCTTACGTCGCACAGGCTGTGTATAACCTGCATCAGCCAGTTCAATGGCTTTCGCCTTCGCATCTGCAATTAAACGGCTTCTGTTCATCGTAATTGAATATTTACCATTTTGGAGATAACCCAGCTCTAAAGCTTCAACGGCAGAAGTAGAAACTTTTGCCATACCTATGGTTAAGAATCGGTCTTTCAACACATTTTGCACAATTTGGTCGTCTTTGAATTCATCTGAGGCACGCAGGGCGAATTCTTTAGTTCCACCACCACCTGGGATCAGGCCTACACCAAACTCAACCAGTCCCATATAGGTTTCTGCATTAAGCTGTACGTGATCAGCGTGTAAGCTGAATTCACAACCTCCTCCTAAAGTAAGGTTATGCGGCGCAACCACTACCGGAATAGACGAATAACGAATACGCATAGCCGTGTTCTGGAACATCCGGATGGCCATATTCAGCTCATCCCATTCCTGTTCTACAGCCATCATAAAGATCATCCCTACATTGGCTCCCGCAGAGAAGTTGGCGCCATCGTTACCGATCACCAAACCTTTATATTCTTTTTCAGCCAGGTCTATAGCTTTATTTATCGCTTGCAAGGTGTCGCCACCAATGGTATTCATTTTAGAATGAAACTCCAGGTTGATGATGCCATCACCCAGGTCAATAATTGAAGCTCCTGAATTTTTCCAGATGGTTTTATTAGCGCGAAGGTTATCAAGGATAATGAAATCACCTGTGCCCGGAACCGCTTTATAGGACTGGCTAGGAATATCATAATATTTCTTTACCCCGTCTTCTACTTTATAAAATGAGGTATGACCGGCATCCAGCATTTTTTGTACCCATGCTGCAGGCGTGTGGCCATATGCTGTCATCCCTTCTATTGCCGCTTCAACACCTACCGCATCCCACAACTCGAAAGGTCCAAGGTCCCATCCGAAACCAGCACGCATTGCATCATCAATACGGTACAATTCGTCTGATATTTCAGGAATACGGTCAGACACATATTCGAATAATCCAAAAGAAGACGCACGGAATAATTCGGCCGCTTTGTCTTTACCCTTGGCAAAAATTTTCATTCGTTCCTGCAGGTTCTCTACAGGTTTGGTTAACTCTAAAGTTGCCGATTTTACTTTCTGCTGTGGACGGTATTCCAGCGTCTTTAAATCCAGCGCCAAAATCTCTGTTTTACCTTCTGGAGTTTTGGTCTTTTTATAAAATCCCTGTTTAGTCTTATCGCCCAACCAATTATTCTCAGCCATCTTTTCTACGTAAGCTGGCAATTTAAATAAGGCGTGCGCCTTGTCGTCCGGACAGTTATCGTATAAGCCTTTGGCCACCTTAATCATGGTATCAAGACCTACCACATCTGTGGTGCGAAAAGTTGCAGATTTTGGTCTGCCTAAAGCAGGGCCGGTAAATTTATCTACTTCTTCTACTGTCAGATCCATCTTCTCCACCAGGTGCAACAGCGCCATAATGGAATATACACCTACACGGTTAGCAATAAACGCGGGCGTATCTTTACACAAAACAGTAGTTTTGCCAAGAAACTTATCACCATAATGCATCAGAAAATCTACAATTTCTGGTTTCGTTTCTTTTGTCGGAATGATCTCCAGCAAACGCAGGTAACGTGGCGGATTGAAAAAGTGCGACCCACAGAAGTTCTCCCTGAAATCAGCACTTCTGCCTTCTGCCATTAAATGAATCGGAATACCCGAGGTATTAGAAGTAACCAGTGTACCAGGTTTGCGATAAGCTTCCACCTGGTCAAATACTTTTTTCTTGATGTCTAAATTCTCTACAACAACTTCAATAATCCAGTCGTAGTTAGCGATCTTAGCCATGTCGTCTTCAAAGTTTCCAGTTGTAATTTTCTGTACAACTTTTTTGGAATAAACTGGAGATGGGTTTGACTTAATTGCTGTTTGCAATGCAGTATCTACAATGCTGTTTCTTGGTCCTTCTTTAGGAACAATATCCAACAACAATACCTCTACACCTATATTGGCAAAGTGACAGGCAATACGGGAGCCCATAATGCCTGAGCCTAAAACTGCTACTTTATTAATCTTTTTGTTTATCATCATCTGAAGTTATTGTATATGCTAAAGTGAGTTTATTAACTTTTTGCAGGGCAAACACCAGGCTGTTCCTTTCTGTGGAGCTTAAGTTGGCGTTTAAATATTCATTAAAGGCAATCACAACACCTTTTGCCAATTGTCGCTTCCCAACACCATACTCAGTAAGGAACACTTTCACCGATCGCTTATCCCCCGCAGCAATCTCGCGGTAAATAAGATTTTGTGCTTCCATGTTATTTAACATTCTGGAGAGACTGGTAGATTTTACGCCTAGCAATCCGGCAAGTTTAGAAACTGGCGTCCCTTCCTTATCAATATTAATTAACACGTACCCAATAGCTTGTGTAATGCCAACACCGGAAGCAATCTGGTTATAGGAATTGGCCATGTTTTGCCAAACCACCTTTAATAAGTAATCAATTGTTTCCTGCTGTTTCATTTATTATTATGCTTGCATAACAAAGCTAATTATTATTAACCTTTAAAACAAGTATAATGTTCGCAAAAAAAACACTCCGATTATGACTAAAAAAACAAGTCTTTTAGGGAATCAAATGCCTTGTTTCGGTAATATGACGCGACTTGTTCAACACCGCAAATTTTAACAAAAAAAAGCCGCACCTTTTACGGTGCGGCTTCTTAAAACCCGAAGGTTAATCATTAATATAAGGTAAATTCTACCCTTCTGTTTTTCTGACGACCATCAGCCGTTTTGTTAGAAGCAATTGGTTGGTTTGGACCGTAACCTACAGCTTCGATTCTCGAAGCATTAGCCCCTTGAGAAACTAAGTATGCTTTTACAGCTTCAGCCCTGTCTTTTGACAAACGTAAATTTAATGCCATTGAACCGGTATTATCTGTGTGACCAGCTAATTTCAGGCTAAAGTTTTTCTGTTTTAACAAATCAGCCACCTTATTAAGTGTAGCATATGATCTAGGTCTTATTGTTGATTTTCCTAGGTCAAATTCTAAGTTTCTGATGGCTTCATCAACCACTTTACGATCTGCTTCTGTTACAATAACTTTTGGAGCAGGTACGTTTAACGGACAACCAGAACCATCAACTACGGTTCCTTTAGGGGTATCAGGACATTTATCCAATTTATCAGCAACGCCGTCACCGTCTGTATCGGTTAATAAGTTATCCATATCAGCTCTTAAACGTGCGTTTTCAGCTTTCTGGGCATCAAGATCACCTTTAAGCGCATTGGCAGCAGATTTTGCAGCTACAGCTTCGTCATAAGTTAAAGCCATAGGGTTATGCCACGCCAATTGTTTTTCGCCACTTCCTAGAGAGAACTCTACACCAGCATAAGCGTAATTGTATTTATCATTGTTACTTCCTTTGTAGATACCGTCAAGGTTGTCAGCATCAACAAAATTTACTGTCCATCCTAAATCAAAGTTAATTTTATCTGTAACCCTGAATTTCGCACCAACACCTACCGGAATTACCATTTTAGTGGTTGATCCGTCTTCAAATTCGGATGTTCCGGCAGCAGTAGTAATATCGGTTTTATAACCAGCTATACCAGCACCAGCTGATGCGTACAATTGTACATTATCCTGCTTTCTGAATAAGTTAAGGTTTAACATATTCATTTGTGCGCTTAACGCAGCCGACCAGTTTAATTCAGTTTCGAAGGCCGTTACAGGATCTGTGTTTACATATCCACTTTCATACGGCTCTAAGTTATCACCGCTTAATTTACCCTTAACACCGTCTAACTTAATGGAGAAACCTGGTGTAATCTGTTTCTTAATGTATAATCCATATCCGAAATTACTTTTCCAGTTAGAGAAATCATTCTTCCCGCCTAGTGGTGAAATAGGCGACAAAGCACCAACGTTAACACCTATAGACCAGGTGTTTAACTTAGACGAAGTGGTAGAAACTGGTTCTTGAGCTTGAACGCTATTAGCCATAAATAAAGCGGCAACAGCAGCAGGCAGGCATCTTAATAAATTTTGCTTCATAATATAATTTTTTATACTTGTATCACAGTGTTCACCACATTGCAATATCTGTACCAGAAAAATTACATTACCAGCCAACGGCCTTGTCATCGCCCCTGGGATCGGCCCCAGATTGATAATAACCCCATTTATTTTTTAATATCGCATCTACCCTACCAATTGATCCACGCAGCTTAATAGGGTAACCTTTCGATTCAAGTTTCACACGGGTAACACTATCTAACGCACCTTCCTCAGCCTGAACCACATCGGGCAACCATTGGTGATGAAACTTCTTCGCATTCACCGCAGCCTGCATGCTCATATCGAAATCGATTACGTTTAAAATAGTCTGGAAAACCGAGGTCATAATGGTCGAACCACCGGGGGTACCCACCACCATAAATAAATCGCCATCTTTTTCTAAAATTGTAGGCGTCATAGAACTTAACATCCGTTTATTAGGCACAATTGCATTTGCTTCGCCACCCACTAAACCATACATATTTGGTGCTCCCGGTTTTACAGAAAAATCGTCCATCTCATTGTTCAGCAGAAAACCGGCACCTTTAACAACCACCTGGGCGCCATAAGAGCCGTTTAAGGTTGTCGTAAGCGACACTGAACCCCCTTCGCGATCTACAATAGAGAAGTGCGTAGTCTCTTCATGCTCCACCGGAGGCATGGCGCCGGCACCAATGTCTGCGCTTAAAGTCGCTTTTGCCCAGCTGAAATCGTTCATACGCTTTTCAAGGTAGCTCTTTTCCACGAGGGATTTTTGGGGCACTTTGTAGAAATCAGGATCCCCAAGGTGAGCAGCACGATCTGCATAGGTACGGCGCTCCGCTTCCACCATTACCTGCACTGTCGAATCGGTATTATGCCCCCATTGTTTAAATGGATACCCTTCCACGGAACCCAATAGCTGGAGCAGGGCAATCCCCCCGCTTGATGGCGGCGGCATGGTAATCACTTTATATCCTTTATACTGCCCGACAACGGGTTTACGCCAGATGGCCTGATAATTTTGTAAATCCTCTTTGGTCATGATACCACCAGTACGCTGCATTTCTGCAACGATAGCCTCAGCAACCGGCCCCTGGTAAAAACCATTGCGACCCTTATCGCGAATCAGCATCAAAGTTTTTGCTAATTCGGACTGCACCAGCTTGTCGCCTGCCTTCCATGCACTGTCTTTAACTAAAGCAGTACCCAAAGGGTTTAGCCTGGCAAAATCATCCTTTAATTCGTTTAATTCTCCGGCTTGTTGCGTCGTCACTATAAATCCGTTTTGTGCAAGCCGCACTGCAGGTTCAATTAAATCGGCCCACGCCAGTTTTCCGTATTTCTGGTGAGCTTCATATAAACCGGCAACTGACCCAGGTACTCCGGCAGCCAGTGTACCGTATAAGCTTTTGTCAACAATCGGCTGACCCAGTGAATCAAGGTACATATTTCGAGACGCAGCTGCAGGAGCCTTTTCTCTAAAATCCAGACTATTGACATCACCTTTGGCTGAACGGTAAACCAAAAACCCCCCACCGCCCAGGTTTCCGGCATTTGGGTACACCACGGCCAGCGCAAACTGTACCGCCACGGCCGCATCCACAGCATTACCACCTTTTTTTAAAATATCCACGCCCACTTGCGACGCTTCCTGGCGGGCGGAAACGACCATCCCATTCCGATATTCTTTACTACTTTGCTTACCCAATTGTCCACCGGCACAGCCACCTAACAAAATGGGAATAAATAAAACAAGGGTGAAGGTCAAAGACCTATACCTTAAAATTCTCTGCATCTTTATATAACTTTTCAATAATAGCACTGTTTCTTTCCAAAATCACTTTTCGTTTAAAGCTAAGTTTCGGTGTCAACTCACCCCCATCAACACTCCATTGTTTAGGCAACAAAGCAAAACGTTTCACCTGCTCCCACTTTCCAAAATCTTTACAACTGCTTTCCACAATTTGTTCGAATTTTTCCAACACCTGGGGATGTTTAATCATCTCGGCATCGGTGGTATAAGGAATTCCCTTTTTCTCTGCCCAAGCCCGTAAGGCTACAAAGTTAGGAACGATCAAAGCTGCGGGAAATTTACGGTTTTCTCCCAACACCATCACCTGCTCAATTAAAATAGTTTCCTTAAACTTATTTTCAAGCATTTGCGGCGCTACATATTTACCGCCTGCCGTTTTAAATATCTCCTTTTTCCTGTCGGTTATTTTAAGGAACTTACCTTCCAGAATCTCCCCGATGTCTCCGGTATGGAACCAGCCATCGCTATCGATGGTCTCTGAAGTCAGGTCTTCACGTTTATAATAACCTTTCATGATGGCATGCCCACGGGCTAAAACCTCTCCATCGGGCGCAATTTTAACCTCCACACCATTCAATGCTACACCCACGGTACCAAACTTAGCGTTGCCAAAATGATTTACGGTAATCACCGGCGAAGTTTCTGTTAAACCATAACCTTCGAATACAGGCATACCCGCGGCCCAGAATATTCTGGCCAGCCTTGGGTTAAGTGCTGCGCCACCAGATACAATAACCACAATGTTTCCACCAAGTGCTTCCTGCCATTTTTTAAATACCAGTTTTCTGGCCACCTTCAACTGAAGATTATAAAACCAGCTGCTGTCCATCTCGTATTTTTCTGCCAGGCCTACCGACCAGAAGAACATTGCTCTTTTAATACCGGTAAGGGCCTTACCCTTTTCCATGATCTTTTCATACACCTTTTCCAGTAAACGAGGAACCGTAGTGAAAACATGCGGTTTCACATACTGAATATCGGCCACAATGGTTTCCATGCTTTCTGCATAATAGATCGATATTCCTGAATACAAATAAAGGTAGACGATCATTCGCTCAAATATGTGCGATAGCGGCAGAAAACTCAACCCTTTGGTCATGCCTTTGGGAACGACTACAGCAGAGTTTTTAAAGTTTTGAATAAGGTTATTATGCGTAAGCATTACTCCTTTGGGTGTACCTGTGGTTCCCGAGGTATAAATAAGTGTTAAAATATCTTCACCATTTACTGCTTGCCTATAAGGGGCTAAGTCTATATCCGTACTGGCGGCTCCGGCAGCAGTTAACTCTTTCCAGTTGCTGGCTCCGGGAACTTCGTCAATGGTATATATTGCAACGGGCTTTTCAAGTTGGGCAACAGCAGATTTAACCTTTTCGTACAAACTGGCATCTTCTACAAAAACAAGGTTTACCTCGGCATCCTGCAGAATAAACTTTATATCGGTTACAGGGAGTGTTGGATATAAAGGCACTTGATAGGCGCCGATCTGCATAATGGCAAAGTCGGTCATGTTCCACTCCGGCCTGTTGTGTGACATCACCGCAACTCTTGACCCTTTGCCTATTCCCTTACCGATCATTCCACGACTCAGGTCGTCCACAATATTGATAAATCCCTGTGTACTATTGTGATTCCATTTCCCATGTTTTTTACCATTAATAAACTCGTCTTTTGGGAACTTTATAAGATTATACTGGAGGAGGTCGAATACACGTGTGATCTCAGACATAATATGCGGGTTTAGATTTGGTTTTTACCTTGAATATCAAATCTAACAAATTATCTTTTTTAAAAAAACCAATTTTTATTTTGGTCTGTTTTATCGGTATTTTTTGTGTTTTGCACCTAAAATAAGGTAATATTATGAAGCGAACCGGTGTTCCGGCATGGTATTTGCCATTAGCATTGATTTTAACACACTTTTTAATTAAAATCATGAAAAAAATCTTTACTATTTTAAGTTTAGTATTTATTACAACCCTATGCATGCATTCTACTTCAAATGCACAAGATTATAGAAATGCTATCGGTGGACGTTTCGGAACGGCTAACGGTGTAACTTTTAAAACAACTTTAGGTGGAAACAAGATGCTCGACATCATTGCAAACTTCAGGTCACACAACGACATGGATTATTTCCGTTTAACAGGTTTATACGAAATCTATAACCCAATTGCTGGTGCACCTGGTTTAAACTGGTACTATGGCATTGGTGGTACTATCGGTTCTGTTAGCCACAAACGTTGGGACAACAATGACTTATACTTATCGCTTGATGGTGTTTTAGGTTTGGATTACAAAATCCGTACTGCGCCAATCAACTTCTCGTTAGATTGGAAACCAGCTATTGAGCTTGCTCCGGATACCGAATTTGATGGTGCTGGTCTGGGTTTATCGGTTCGTTTCACATTCTAAATAAAGGATAATTGCTGGATGTTAATTGCCAGACAAGATTTAAAAAATGGTTGCCGGAAAAATCCGGCAATCATTTTTTTTGCCAAAAAACACTGAATAAATATTGCATGATTTTATTGAGCAAGATGTCGTGAATATACGACAGTTGTCTGCCCATCCCTCCATTCAAGTTCAATCCCTGCTAACAACGAAATGAATCGAAGTATTTCGGAAAATCTTACTTTCAACTTATAATTAATACGGACTCAGCCACAACCTTATCGAAGCAAAATGGTGCAATAGCACTATGGGTACGGGCTCAACTGCAAACCTGTCCAGCACAAAAAAAGGGTGTCCAGTAATTGAACACCCTTAAAATTTTAAGTATTTTATGCTACTATATTCCGAACCAGCCTTTACGCACAGCTACCTGTTGAGGTGTGGCGTTAGGGTTGATCTCTGCAACCAATTTAATATTAGGGTTGGCTTTTAGTTTTACTTCGAAGCTTTTAGGTAATCCGTCTCTGATCACGTCTACCTTTATCACATCGCCTACTTTTTTTCCGGTAATCGCTGGCATACGCTCAATTACAGCTTCCACAGGAACACCATCGATGCTAATAACTTCATCGTTTACATTTAATCCTGCTTCCCAGGCTGCTGAGTTGCGAGAAACAGAAGCGATATAAATTTTGCCTTCAATTTTCCTTGAAGCAACACCCAGGTAGGGAATACTCTTACCTTCATTTTCATTCTTTACGTTAATACCAGCGTAACCAAAATATTTCACGTAATCAGTAGAAGCAGTACCGTTTACATATTTCGCCCAGAAATCAGTGAAGCTCACTCCGCTGATTTTCTCAACCATCGCTTTGAATTCTGCATCCGTATAACCTCTTTTCAACTTTTTACATTGCTCATACATCGCTTTCATTACATCGTCAAGACTTTTCTTTCCCTTAGTAGCATTGGCAATTTCCAGGTCCATTAATAAACCAATCACTTCGCCTTTGGCATAATAAGAAACGGTTGAATTGTTGGAGTTTTCATTCGGACGGTAGAATTTAATCCAGGAATCAAAACTTGCGTCGGCAGCAGACTGAACTTTTGCACCTGGGGTGTTTTCCACGTTAGCTACAGCTGTGGCTAAGCCAGACACAAATTCTGCCTCGTTTTTAAAGCCTGCACGCAGCATCAATTTATTTTCGTAATAAGCCGTAAAACCCTCGGAAATCCACAAATTGGTGGTATAATTTTCTTTGTCGTAATCAAAAGGACCTAAAGCTACCGGACGCAATCTTTTTACATTCCATAAGTGGTAGTATTCGTGAGCCACAAGCTCCAAAAAGCCAAGGTAACCACGTTCTGAGGTATACTGATCGCGGGAAGCGCCTAACACGGTAGAGTTCAAATGCTCTAAACCGCCGCCACCTCTTAAAAAGTGGTGTACGATAAAGGTATAGTGTTTATTTGGGTTTTCACCATACATGGCTGTTCCTTGTTCTACAATTTTCGCCATGTCTACTTTTAAACGGGCAGGATCGTAGTTTCCCCCACCTACCATGGCCACTTCATGACGTACGCCGCTTGCTTCAAATTCAAAGACATCTTGGTTACCTACCTCTATAGGGCTATCAAACAACGTATCGAAGTCTGGAGAATAGTAAGTAAATTTCTTACCACTAACCGGTTCTAATCCGGTTGACACTTTCGTCCACGTTTTATAAGGAATAATTTTTACTATACTTGGAGATTTCAGCATACCGGCAGGGTACATAAAGATACCTGTTGGCGATAGAAAAGCATGGTCAGCATCAATGAAAGATGTACGAACCGAGATTTCAAAAGCATACACACGGTAGTTAATTTTCACTGCATTGGCATTTGCATGAAATACCCTCCAGGTGTTTTTATCAATTTTTTCAGCTTTTAGCGATTTACCTGCAGCCGAAGCTTTAAATCCTTCTACGTTTTTTTCGAATTCGCGTATCAGGTATGATCCTGGCGCCCATACTGGCATTTTTACATCTGTATATTCTTTCTGTAAACCCGAAAGGTCCATCTGCACTTCTGCATAATGAGCTTGCGGCTCGATAAAGCTTACTTCAAAGCCGATTTTTACTTGTGATTTTGCCGTCATACCCAAGGCAATCAACACCACTAATCCTACTAATGATTTTTTCATTTAACGATCTGTTTTCTTATTTCTTTAGGCTGGCAAATTTAATACTTATCTTATTGCTTTATACCAGCCAAATTAATTAAGCTGTAACATACTTAATACAACGCTAACCTAACAATATATTTAAGATATTTTTGTCATAACATTTGATTAACCAATTCTATGAAGCTTAAATACATCATTTATATCCTGCTTACCCTAGGTCTTGCTTTTTTCGTTTACTACCGAATAAATGCGAATAAAAAGATTGCCGGTGGCGGTCCATCTGCAAGCAAAGGCGGCCCGGCAAAGGGCCTTAACGTAAATGGCATAGTGGTAAAAACAACAAGTTTCAGTAATGATCTGGGGATAACCGGTGCAATTGAGGCGAATGAGTCAGTGTCTCTGCAAAGTGAAGTACCAGGATTAGTAACAGGTATTTTCTTTAAGGAAGGAACTAATGTAAAAAAAGGGACGTTATTGGTAAAGATTAACGACCGGGATATCCAGGCGCAATTACAACAGGCGCAAACCAAACAAAAACTGAGCGCAAGCAATGAAAACCGCGCTAAACAACTGTTGGAAAAAGGGGCAATCAGTCAGGAAGAATACGACACTTCACTTGCCGATTTACGCTCTCTACAAGCTGAAACGCAACTTATACGTGCTCAATTAGCCAAAACGGCAATATATGCACCGTTTAGTGGAAAGATTGGTCTTCGCAATATTTCTACAGGCGAATACATCACCCCGTCAAGGGTGATTGCCAATTTAATGAGCATTAACCCCATCAAAATCAGTTTTTCCGTACCAGAGAAATATGCTGGTCAGATAAAATTAAACTCATCCATTCATTTTAAAACAAGTGGTTCAAACAAAAACTTTGTTGGACGGGTATTTGCTATTGAACCAGGTATTAACAGCCAAACAAGAACCTTACAGATTAAGGCCATTGCCGATAATCCTAATATGGAACTGTTGCCGGGTGCTTTTGCTAAAATTGAACTCTCTTTAAATACACTGGAAGATGCTATTTTAATTCCTAATGAAGCCGTGATCCCCGTTTTGGAAGGGAAAACTGTTTTTATTAGCAGAAACGGTACAGCACAACAGGTACCTGTAGAAGCAGGCACACGTACTGCAAACAACATTGTTATCACGTCAGGACTAAAAGTTGGAGACACCGTATTGACCACCGGCGCGATGGCGCTGAAACCGGATGCACCGGTAAACGTATCGCTTGTTAAAAACTAAGCACCGCAATCATGAGTATTTCAACCACCAGTATAAAACGGCCAGTATTGGCTATTGTGATGAACCTGATGATCCTGTTATTCGGATTTATCGGTTACAGCTTTTTGGGTGTACGAGAGTACCCGAATATCGATCCTACCGTGGTCAATGTACGTACCTCCTATCCCGGCGCAAACTCTGATATCATTGAGTCGCAGATTACCGAACCCCTGGAAAAATCCATTAACGGAATAGACGGGATCAGGAACATTTCCTCTTCGAGTAACCAGGGAAGCAGTAACATTACCATTGAGTTTAACCTCAATAAAAATATTGACGACGCGGCAAATGACGTTCGTGATAAGGTATCACAGGCTGCAAGGCAGTTGCCAAAAGATATAGATGGTAATCCGGTTGTGAGTAAGGCTGATGCAAACTCTGATGCCGTAATTACCATGACCGTGCAAAGCGATAAGCGTAATGTAATGGAGCTTAGTGATTTTGCCGAAAACGTTATCGCTGATCGTCTACAAACCATTACCGGTGTGAGTGCGGTACAGATACAGGGTCAAAGAAAGTATGCTATGCGGATCAGGATAGAACCTGATAAACTGGCTGCTTATGGTTTAACCTCGCAAGATATTGTAACTGCATTGAACCAGGAGAATGTAGAATTACCTTCCGGAAAAATTACAGGTGCAAACACTGAATTAGTTGTAAAAACCCTGGGAAAATTAACGACTGAACAGCAATTCAACGATTTGATTCTTAAAAATGACTCTACCGGTGTGGTACAGTTGAAAGATATTGGTCATGCGGCATTAGGCTCTGAAAACGAAGAAACCGTTTTAAGAGAGTCAGGTAAACCCATGGTAGCCGTAGGCTTGGTACCTCAGCCGGGGGCTAATTACCTCGAAATATCTGAAGAGTTTTACAAACGTTTTGATCAGTTGAAAAAAGATGTTCCAAGTGACATTAAACTTAACATCTCTTTAGACAACACTTTATTCATTAAGGCTTCGGTAACAGAGGTAGCAGAAACAATTATCCTCTCGCTCATCCTGGTAATCCTGATTATTTATTTATTTTTCAGGGATTGGGCTATTGCTATCAGGCCACTGATTGATATTCCGGTGTCCTTAATCTTCACATTTTTCATCATGTACGTTTGTGGTTTTTCCATCAATGTGCTTTCGCTGCTCGCTATTGTACTGGCTACCGGACTGGTGGTGGATGACGGGATTGTGGTGACGGAAAACATCTTTAAAAAGGTGGAAGAAGGTTATTCACCTTTCGAAGCCGCCATTAAAGGTTCAAACGAGATCTTTTTCGCGGTAATCTCCATTTCGATTACCCTTGCTGCAGTGTTTTTACCGGTGGTCTTTCTCGAAGGATTCGTTGGGCGGCTCTTCCGGGAATTTGGAATTGTAATCGGTGCAGCGGTGCTCATCTCGGCTTTTGTGTCTTTGACATTAACACCGATGTTAAACGCTTATTTGATGAAGAAAACAGGACATAAAAAATCCCGTTTTTATGAGGTTACCGAACCTTACTTTGTTAAGTTAAATGAGGCTTATGCAGAGAACCTTAACAAGTTTTTAAATAAACGGTGGTTAGCAATTCCGATACTCTTAGTCTGTGTGGGTTTAATTGCACTGTTCTGGAATGTGCTTCCTAAAGAGACGGCACCTTATGATGACCGTGCGGCCATTAACATGAATGTTTCTACGCCAGAAGGAGCATCTTTTGCTTATACCGACCGGTTTATGAACAAAATTTCCGAAATGGTTACAGATTCAGTGCCGGAGAAAAAAGTATTGATTACCATTACCTCACCAGGTTTTGGTGGCGGTTCTACCAACGGTGGTTTCGTACGTATGGGCTTAAACCCCTCCGGTGATCGTGAGCTTTCACAGGCAGATATTGCAGCGAAACTTACGCAAATTACCAGAACCTACACTGAGGGTAAAGTAGTAGTAACGCAACAACCAACCATTTCTGTTGGTCGCCGTGGTGGTTTGCCGGTAAATTACATCATACAGGCACAAAACTTTGAGAAACTCCGCGAAAAGGTACCATTGTTTATGGAGCAGGTAAGTAATGACCCTACTTTTACGACGTCAGATGTTAACCTAAAATTCAATAAACCAGAGATCAATTTAACGATCGATCGTGATAAAGCTAAGAACCTTGGAGTTTCTGTACAGGATATTGGTACGGCCCTGCAACTGGGTTTAAGTGGACAGCGTTTCTCATATTTCTTCATGAATGGAAAACAATACCAGGTAATAGGCCAGTTTGAAGTAGCCAACCGTAAAGCTCCTTTAGACTTAAGCTCCATATATGTAAGGAACGCAAAAAACGAACTTGTACAATTGGATAACCTGGTAACCGCTAAGGAAGAGAGTAGCCCGCCACAATTATACCGTAACAACAGGTTTATTTCTGCTACCGTATCAGCAGGTCTTGCTCCGGGAAAAAGTATTGGTGAGGGTATAGAAGCCATGGACCGCATTGCCGACAAAGTACTGGATGAAACCTTTTCTACCGACCTTGGTGGTGAGTCGCGAGATTTTAAAGAAAGTTCGTCAAACACCTTATTTGCGTTTGGATTGGCCATTCTATTGGTTTACCTGATTCTTGCCGCTCAATTTGAGAGTTTCAAAGATCCGGTGATCATTATATTAACTGTACCTATGGCAGTTGCTGGAGCCTTCCTTTCCCTATGGTTATTTGGTCAAAGCTGGAATATTTTCAGTCAGATAGGAACAATCATGCTGATTGGTTTGGTAACCAAAAACGGAATTCTGATTGTGGAGTTTGCCAATCAGCTTAAAGAGCAAGGGAAAAACGTACATGATGCCATTCGCGAAGCATCAGTGTCGAGGTTACGCCCAATTCTAATGACCAGTTTGGCCATCGCTATTGGTGCCCTTCCGATTGCCCTTGCCTTAGGTGCAGCTGCAAAAAGCAGGATGGGAATGGGTATTGTGATTGTAGGTGGTACCACCTTCTCGCTGGTGCTAACCTTATTCGTTATTCCAGCTATATATTCTGCCTGGTCTAAAGAACACAAAGTAAATGAAGAACTCCAAGAATCCTTAAAAAAGGCAGAAATTGAACAAGAGATACATGAAATCGTATAACATCCTCCTTTTTATATTCATCACACTCGGTTATCAAACCGCAGCAGCACAGGAAAGGTTATCATTAAGAGAAGCCGTTACTATAGCCCTAGAAAATAATTACGACATTAAACTGGTTAATAACGACCTTGAAATTGCAAAAAACAACGTAAACCTAGGTAACGCAGGTTTACTACCTGGATTACAGGGTAATTTTAGCAATGGCGGCAGTCGCCAAAATACAGTACAAACCACCTCAACCGGCGAGGAGCGCAAAAACAATGGCGTGCGCAATACCAATATGAGTTATGGTGTTGCACTTGACTGGACCATATTTGACGGTTTTCGCATGTTTGCTACCTACGACCGCCTGAAGGAATTAGAAAAGTTAGGTGAAGTAAATGCCAAGGCTACTATACTGAGTACCATTGCACAGACGATCAATGCCTATTATGATTTGGTAAGGCAACAGCAATTGGTGGTTGCTACCGACAGTGCTTTAGACATTTCGAGGTTCAGGGTCAGGATTGCCGACAATAAACTCCAGATTGGTAAAGGCTCAAAACTGGATGTATTAGCAGCAACGGTAGATTATAACACCGATACATCAGCCTATTTACAGCAAAAGAACCTGGTTCAAAATGCGATAGTTAACCTTAACCAGGTGATGGCCCGCGACCTGAATATACAGGTTTATGCGCAGGAAGAAATTGACATTGACAGCCAGTTGAGTTATGGCAATCTGCAGGAGGCTATGATGAAATTAAATCCTAGTCTGCAAAGTGCTTTTATCAGCAAGAAAGTGGCTGAGCTTAGTTTAAAGGAAGTGAAAGGGCAACGTTACCCGGTAATTGGCGTTAACGGAGGTTATGAGTTTTCTAACAGTGCCAACCCTACCGGCTTTAACCAAAAGTTTACAGGCCGTGGTTTTACCTATGGGGTAACCGCCAGCATTAATATTTTTAGCGGCTTTTTGCAACGCCAGAATGAGCGTAATGCTAAAGTGCAGATCGCATCATCAGAGTTAAGTTTAGAGCGAACACAACAAACCATCAGCGCCGAACTGTTGCGTGCCTTTCAGGATTACCAGACCAACCTCGAGTTGTTAAAGGTAGAGGAAGGAAATGTAGAGATTGCTAAACAGAACCTTGATATCACCTTAGATAAATACCGTTTGGGAAGCATTGCACCGATAGAATTACGCGAGGCTCAAAGAAATTCTATCCAGGCCATCACAAGATATTTGGATGCACAATTTCTGGCAAAATTAACAGAGATAAGCCTAAAAGAGATCAGTGGTACATTAAATGTCCAATAAGTTGATTAAATTTAGCACATGATTTTAGTTGCAGATAGCGGTTCCTCTAAAACGGACTGGATGGGATACAGACCGGGCGAACCCATTCGTTTTCATACCCAGGGTATAAACCCTTACTTTCTAAATGCTCAGGATATTTACAAGGTTTTTTCGAAGAAAAAAGACCTGGGCTTTCACCCTGATGAGGTAACCGAAATTTATTTTTTCGGCGCCGGATGCTCCTCACCGGACAAGCATGAAGTCATTTCAAATGGTTTGTCGTTGTTTTTTACCAACGCTTTTATTTGCGTGGAACACGACCTTTTAGGTTCGGCGTATGCCACCTGCGGTGATAAAGAAGGACTAACCTGTATCCTGGGTACAGGATCTAACATTTCCTATTATGATGGTACCAACGTGCACAAAAGTAAACATGGCCTTGGTTATGTTCTTGGCGACGAAGGTGCCGGTACCCATATGGGCAAAAAATTAGTAACCAGTTATCTTTACGGCAAAATGCCTCCTGAACTGGGCGTTTTGTTTGCTAAAGAATATAACATCAGTAAGGAAACGGTGATTACCAATGTTTACCAAAACCCTTACCCTAATACCTATCTGGCCTCCCTAAGTAAGTTTATGACTAAACATACTGATCATCCTTTTATTGCACAGCTTATTTATGATGTGTTTGAAGAGTTTGTAAAGACCAATATTAAGTCGTACCCTAATTATAAATCCGTTGAATGTCATTTCGTGGGCTCTATTGCTTATTACTATCGGGAAACGCTGATTAAAGTATGTGAAGCACATGGCGTTAAACCAGGGAAGATTATGCAAAAACCGATTGAAGGCATTTATAATTACATCCTTAAAAAAGAAGGATTGCTGGTTTAAGACGCACAATCATCTCAACTGGCACCAGGGTTCTGATGCTCTTTCCGCATTTTATTTAGTCCATACCCCAGTCCTGCAACAAGCAGGATTATCACACCCCCATCTATAGGCACCGGGGTATCGGGATCACCGCCGGGAAGTCCTGGACCCTGGGCAAAAACAGTAGTCGTCACTACGGCCACTAAAAAAGTCATGATTGCTGTTTTCATAAAATTCTGGATATGTAGTCTTTAATAAGCTTAAAGTTTGATAATTTTTAAAGTGGTTGCTGCTTTTGGATTTGCCGGATCACGCCAGTCAACCAGGTATAAACCGGGTATCAATTGCTGCACTGGAATTTCAAGCTGCTCAAGAGGCTGCACTTGGTTAAAAGTTTTCCGCCAAAGCCTGCGGCCCAACATATCGCTAAGCTGCAGTTCGCCCACCTCAGTAAATGCTGCCACTTGCAGGTAAAGCTGGTTGGTACAGGGGTTCGGGTAAGCCACTAAACTTGCATCCTTCACGATCACCGGATCGACCAGCGGTATCCGCACCTCTAATAACAGAGAAAATCGGCTTGTATGATTTAATTGCGCTGTATCTATGAAAAAACTGTAGCTGTGCTGCTGCTCATTCAGTGCTATTTTCTGTTCCAGTAAACGGTCATAAAGAATAACACTTAACCCTGCTCCTGCCCAGTCTGTCCATTGAAGGTCCAAGCTATAGGTTCCCGCAGCATAGCCCCTGGTGAACAAGGGTATCACCTGCGGAGTGGTTGGATAAGCTTTTTCTTCGATTGCTACTTTTCCGCCACCTTCCATCACCCCCGCCACGCTCAAATACCCATCGCTTATCTTTGGTGCATCCTGATCATCGTATTTATCGCTACCCCCGGATTTAAATTGTAATAGAAAGGTATCAGAGAAAGCACCTCTGCTGAATCTTATGTTTAAACGGTCACTCTTACCTTGAGCCAATCCGCACCCTATCGAAACCCCCATGAACAGGAAAATATATACCAGCTTAATCATAAGGACGATGTTACTTTAGCACTTTCAGAGAAACCCAGGGTACCACTTTTTGCGCCATTGATGACGCGGATAAAAAAACCGGCGCCGGAGGGAATCAGCGTGTTAGGATCGTCACTAACGATATAGGTGTTATTTAACGGATCAAACAGCCAGACGAACGGACCTATATTGGTTTTTTGCAGGCTGCCCCACCTGATTGGTGAGGCATATGGATTACCCAATAAGTTAAAACCGTCACCTTCACCGCCTGAATCCAGGTTGGCAACTGCCACCTCGAGGTTTCCAGTAAACAACTGACCCTTATAGGTAATGATATACGGCTCGGCATTTGAAAAAGGCGGTGTCTGCACCTGGTGTGTAAATGCTTGGGGAAGCAAACGATTGCCTCTCGAATAGATGAAGAAACCCCGGCCTACTGGAATTTCTGTCTGCATACTCGTAATGGGCAGGTATTTCTGAGCGAGCGTTCCTGTTAATGTCTGGTCGTGGGTGTATATTGTTGCCCCGTTGTTTGGCGATGCATCGAAGCCGTTGGTCGGCCCCCCTTTCCCCGTTACAAATACCGCCTGCTGCAAATCGTTCATGTGGTATTGGTAATTGCCGTGCGTGCCGTTATGCCAGATGGGAGCACTCCACAAGCGCCAACCCCTGCCTGTTGCCGGCTCAGGAAAAGCGCCATCAACATACTTTTGTACCTGCAGTTCGCCGGTGATACTGGCCTGGGTAGCAATGGGTGCCACTGCAGCGCTTTGTGTAGCCGTGGCAAGGAGTACGATATTGCCATTGGCCTGCACATGACCACTGAGTAAGTTAAGAAACCGACCAATGTTAATTTGCGACTGCAAATTAACAGGAGCCTGTGAGGAATTTAAATTGACTTCAAAGGTACCCACCCTGACTTGTCCGTCACCATTAAAGGTTAAGGAAGTTTTATTTCCACGAACCAGCAGTTTTCCGTCGGTAAGTATGCTGCCATTATTTAAAACGTCGCCCTCCAGCTGCATAGTGGAAGTGCTTCTTGCGGTGAGAATACTGGCGGATTGCAGTTCTACTTTTTGTGAAGCGTAGAGATTATAAAGCAGGTTCAGTTGGGCACCACTTTCCAGCAGCAGTTTGTTTACCGTTAAATTACCAATGATTTCAGCCTTTGCCCCTGCTTTGATGCGGATGTTTCGCCCGTCACCGGGAATCGCTTTAAGCGTCCAGTTGTCGGGGTCTAACCAGATGTTATTTACAGCTCCGGTAAAGGTATAAGTGGTATTTAACATCATATTTACCGCTTCCGCCCCGACAGAAAACATCCCTGCTGGATTTCTAAGCATGTTAAATTCGGTCAAGAACCAGGAGCGGGAAATTTGTTTATCGCTGATTCTCAGTTCATCCATTAAACCATTAAAATATTGGTCCTGTTGTTTTGAACTTCCAATCACCACCTGGCCACCACTTCCCATAAGGAGCAACGCTGAAAAATTGCCAGCGATTACGCCATTCACCAGAAACTCAACTACCCTGTCGCTTCTATAGTTTACACTAATAAGATACCACACATTAGCCTGGAGAACAATATTACTTACAACCGTGCGAGATCCGGCAACACCGAAGGAGGTGAAAACAGGTTTACCTTCAGTGTTAATTTTAAGTTGAAAACCACCCCGCCCAGCAGTATCGTTGGCAATAATCATTTGTTCCTGGTTATTTGTATTTAGTTTTATCCAGGTAGAAAAGGTGAAGGTTGTAGGTACTTGTGGTTTAATCAGCATACGCCTGTTTCCATTAAAACTGGCTGCAGTGCCAACTACTCCTTCTACTCCTTCATTGAAATGGTTGACATATGGATACATCGAGTTCCACATGGCTTGTGTTGCCGGCGCCAGTGGATTGTGATAGTTCGTTGAACCGTAATACACATAAACCGCAGTGGAAGTATTTCCAGCTTTTGTAACCAGAGAAGGGATTTGAACCCAGCAGACCAACTTTCCGAGTGCAGCGTCATAACTTTCAAGCTGGAATTTTAAGACTGTTTGAGGTGATGTAGACAAGGCAAAGGAAATGTCAAGCCCTTGAGGATGTGAAATTTTCGGTTCAAAAGCATCATTTTCATAACGCAGATCTTGATGTTCTAATTGCAGCAACACAAAATGATTAATCCATTGGTTGAAAGCGGTAGGATCATTTTCTACCTTAACCTTTTCAATAGTGATTAACTTCCGGTAGCGGTAACCGCCTAACCAGTTTTGAGCATCCGCATAATAGCCGTGTAACAGGAACGGTAGTAACAGCAGCAGCAGTTTGACTGTTTTTATTTTCATGACTACCAAGTGTAAATAATATTTAATCAAATAAATAATTATTTAACCTGACTTATAGTGATTCAAATTGCTACATTAAAGTCATAACGTATTACGTTATGACAGGATGCAACAAATCATACGTATTTTTGAAACAACGTGATTCTTATGAAGAAACTACTTAACAATACACCATATTCTGTCCTTGACCTGGCAACAGTGATCGAAGGTAAAACACCTGCATATACATTTAAAACAAGCCTGGATTTGGCACAACATGCTGAAAAATGGGGTTATACCCGTTATTGGCTTGCTGAGCATCATAATATGCCAAGTGTGGCCAGTTCTGCAACTGCTGTAGTGATTGGCCATATTGCAGGAGGCACAAAAACCATTAGGGTTGGATCGGGAGGCATTATGTTGCCTAACCATTCCCCTTTAATTATAGCTGAACAGTTTGGTACCCTGGCATCCTTATTTCCTGACCGTATAGACCTTGGCCTTGGCCGGGCACCAGGTACCGATCAGCTTACTGCCATGGCCATTCGTGGCGAGCAGCGTATGATTGCGGCACAGAACTTTCCACAGGACGTTTTAAAATTACAGGCATATTTGTCGGCAGATAACAGCAGAAGTAGTGTGCGTGCTATCCCAGGTGAAGGATTAGATATCCCTATCTGGATATTAGGCTCCAGCACTGATAGTGCCCGTTTGGCAGCCGCTTTAGGCTTACCTTACGCTTTTGCCAGTCACTTCGCACCTGCACAATTTTTAACAGCCATTAAACTATACAGAGATAATTTCAAGCCTTCAGATTACCTGGATAAACCTTATGTGATATCCTGTATAAATGTTGTAGCTGCAGATACTGATGCGGAAGCTCAGAAACTGGTGACATCACTATACCGAATGTTTAAAGGCGTAATTAGTGGTAAAAGAGAACTTCTGCAACCTCCTGCTGCGCGTTTGGAAGATGTGCTGAACGACTACGAAGAAGAACAGGTGAATCAGATGCTGGCCTGCACTTTTGTTGGAAGCAAAGAAACATTAAAAACTGAACTGCAGGATTTCCTTGACCAAACACAGGTAGATGAAATAATGGTAACGGCTCATATTTATGATCATCCGGCAAAGTTACGTTCATATGAAATTGTAGCAGAACTATTCAAAGGAATTTAATCCTCCCAAAAATGTTAAAAGAAGAACAAGTAAAAATGATAGCCGACACCCTGTTACCAGGCTTTTTACCCAAAGACTCTGCGGAAGCCGAACTTTCGTTCCATTTCACTGTGCCGCCTAACCAGAGTTTTAAAGTTTGGTATGGTAGAAACAATAAAAATACATGGGATTTTAAGAAGTTCGAACAGGTACAGGTTTAATAAACTGGCGATTTATCTGCAATGTTTATAATCACTGCATCCAGTTCTTTTGCTGAGCTGCTGAGGTAATCAAGCATAATTTCATAATCATCGTCTGGAGAGTTCAGGCGAATCAGGTCTACCAGACCTAAGATTCGTGCTAAGGGTGCGCGCACCATATGCGACTGTATCCAGGCGATTTCTTTAAACTTTTTATTCTGGTCTTCAATGGCCTGAATATATTCCTTTCTCTTGGTAATATCTTCCATGGCGCCAATAATGCGCACAGGTGTACCTTGTTCGTCGTGAACTATAAAACCCCTGTCGCAAACATAGCGGTAAGTGCCATCGCCACAACGAAAGCGGTATTCATCCTGCCACCTGTTGGTTCCATCTAGCTGGTACTTCAATTTCTTTTCGACCACCCTTTGCCGGTCATCGGGATGAACCTGCTCATTCCACCATTCAAATGTGGTTGTATCACCGGTGATGTTTTTATGCCCAAACACGCCTTTTATACCCCTGTTCCACACAATTTCCTGAGAACCAATACGGTAGTCCCAAATTGTGTCGCTTGTAGCCTTGGAAACGGTATTGAAGCGCTGGGCGCTTTCCTCCAGCCTGCGCTCGTTCTTCAGGCTATCGGTATAATCGTAAATAACTACCAGTTTGGCGTCGCGATCCATGTACCTGAGTGGCTTGGGAATAACATGGGTGTAAACCACATCACCACATTGTTTTCGATGCTGCTTAATTACTTTTTCTAATTTAGTTGACACATTCGGCCCCTCAATATCATGGAGGGACATTCGCAGGAAAGTTTCCTGATCGTAACCATAAAAATGGACGGCAGCGGTGTTAACGGCTAGAAATGCAAACGTATTGACATCAAAGATCCACATCGGAAGTGGAGACAACTGAAAGAGATCAAAATGTGCTGTTGGCATCGGCTTTTAAAGGTTAGAATTGTTGTAATGATACTAAAAAAACCCTGATAATACGCATGTGTAATCATTGTGAGGCCATACTGTGTTCTCATAGCGCGTCTTTATCAGTTGATAAGCACAAAAAAAGGGACCAGTCTAACATGAACGGCCCCTTGAATGATTTTAAGATTAACTTATTTCTTTTCTCCGGCAAGCTTTAATGCATTGTAAGCATTAACAATTCCACCAGTAACGCTTAGGTCAGCGAAAGGAACAGATTTAGTTTCTTCTCCTTCTTTAACGTTCACATTATGATCAACCTTTACTACAGATTTCATAATGATATCTTTTACTTCCTTAGCAGATAGTTTTGGATAGTAAGAACGGATTAAGGTAGCAAGACCAGCAACAACAGGAGCAGCCATACTTGTACCGTTGAATTTAGCATATTTTGAACCCGGGATTGTAGAGTTTATGTTTACACCAGGGGCAAATACATCAACGGTGGTTTTACCATAATTTGAGAAACTTGCTTTTAAGGTTTCATCGTCATTAAAACCTGAAGCACCCACTACCAGGTAGGCGTCAGCAATGCCGCCACCTTCATACCTGCGGTCAGGGAAGCTTTTTTCTACATCGAGGTTTTTATTGTCATTTCCAGCAGCCTGAACGATCAATACGTCTTTAGACATGGCATATTTCACGGCCTCATCAACTACTTTTTTATCCCATGAATAACCTTTACCAAAGCTCATGTTTATTACTTTCGCGCCGTTATCAACTGCATAACGAATGGCATTCGCCACATCCTTATCGCGTTCATCACCGTCAGGCACCGCCCTTACCGGTAATATGATGGCCTGGTCGGCAACACCTTTGATTCCAAGATCGTTATCTCTAATGGCGGCTACGATACCTGACACGTGGGTACCATGACTTGCGTCTGCACCGATCACATCATTATTACCATAAATGCGCTCTCTGCTGTCGGCATAATTATCAACCTGCAGTTCTGCTCTCGGATCGTAATCCATGTTCAGGTTATAATTTACCTGACCAGTATAATACTCAAGACCTTTTAAAATCTGATCGTTATAAAATTCTTTGAAAGTTTGTGTTTTTAATTGCGTCAACATGATGTCTTTCACACGACCTTCCATTTCATTTGCTGGTTTAAAAGCTTCGAAATCTGCTAGTGTAGGATCTTCTTTACCTATTTTGGTAACCACCGCATCAATCACACTTTTAAATCCTTCAATACTTACCAGTGCGCTTTTAGCCTCCGCCAGCTTAGATTCATATTCAGCACGCATTTTTTGATAATTCTCAAATGCCGGAAGGTCGGCAGCAGGAACAGAAGTAGCATCTGCCTGGCCGAATTTAGCTTCATCTCTCTTTAAGATTCGCGTTAATTCAAGGGTTTCATGGTGAATCGACCCTTTATCGGAACCAAGGTAGTTCCAGCCGTATACATCATCAATGTATCCGTTCTTGTCGTCGTCTTTTTTATTTCCAGCTACCTCTTTAGCGTTTTTCCACATCACCGTTTTTAAGTCTTCGTGGTTAAAATCCACCCCACTATCGATGATACCAACCACAACAGGTTTTGCTTTTTTACCTTTTAATAACTCGGCATAAGCTTTTTCTGTGCTTATCCCAAACACAGTATCTGTTTTCAGGTCAAGATTTTGCCAGTTGTCTTTCTGAGCAAGGGCAAAAAAAGGCAAGGCCGATAACAGGGCAATGCCATACGTTTTTTTGGTTAATAAATTTATGTTCATTATTTTACTTTGTGTGTTTTTGATGAGTATTGGAGAGTACATTCCCGTCCCTACTGTTAAATTTCAAATGGTGGTGTGGTTTCCCTTGCGATAACATCAGCTATGGATGTATTGGAAAGCACCCGCAAAGTGGCGTCCCTTACATCAATAAATGTTTTACGAATACCACAGGTAACCTCATCATGGCATTCATCACATTTGCGATAAAACTTGATGCTGGCACAAGGTACCATCGCAATGGGGCCATCGGTAATACGCAGAATATCGGCCAGATAAATGTCTTTAGCTTCTTTATTCAAACTATAACCACCACCGGCACCTTTTTTACTATATAAATAGCCGGCATTTCTCAGGTCCAAAAGAATCTGTTCCAAAAATTTCCTGGGAATCATCTCTTGTTCTGCCAACTTTACAATTTGCATTGGCGGATTTTCGACATTTTTTCCCAGCGCTACCAGTGCCTTAATGGCATACTTTGTTTTCTTCGATAACATATTGTAACAAAGCTAACAAAGATTTACAGATTAAAAGAACGCTTTTATGTAAGGAAATCGTTTAAATCTTCGACAGGAACGGGCTGCTCAAGCCCTACACCGTTTTTAACTGTTGCCAGTACAGCCGAAAATTTCTTTTCCAAACGTTCAGCAGCATCCTTATATTGCTGTGTCTTTTCTGGTAATAACTCATCATCAACGTTTTCTTGTGCAGTAATCTTTGACTGTAAATAGTCTTTATAATTATCTGAGGCCTCATCGGCGAGATTTTGAAGTAAGTCCTTATAAGTCATGGGTGATTGTAATTAAATACCCTGTCTAAACGAATATGCAGCCTAAATTGTTCGGGGCCTTTTTACACATGACATTTTCGTGGTATTCAGCGCTTTTTCATTAACTTGAAAAGCCGAATATTAACATGCTAATCATGAAACGTAGTTTAACCTATTTATTATTATTCCTGCTGCTCAACTCACTGGCGAATGCACAGGTTAAACAGATCGCGATAAACCGCATAGGCGAAATGGCCGAAATTCCGCAGCCCTTGCGCATTATAGACTGGAAAGAAATGGCCTTGAATTTTGACAGCACAGTGTATAACCTGAACAGTAAGGGACCTTACTGGCCCTTAGTCTGGATAGACAGTACTGGCAAAAACTTTAAACAACCTGTAATTGGTGTTTACACTGCAATCGGCGATGTGCGCCAGGGGCCATCCAATCATAAAGGAATGTTCCACGAGGCGCTGGCTAATATGGGTGCTGTATTAGGCGCTAGTCTGGTGGGTATTGACAAACAAAAGAACAGCACTTTTAACTATGTGGGCATGCTGCGAAATTACTTTAACAGCGACAACGGCTGGAACATTATGATGAACAATACAGCACCTGAAGTGGCCCTGTTAGGTGGTGGTTATGGCCGCGACTGGTGGTATGATGTTTATCCTAACGTACTATTTTATGCAATTTTCGACCTTTACCCAGATGAACCGGAGTTTGAGCGCATGGCCAGGACCATAGCAAATCAGTTTTACCGTGCCGACTCTGTACTAAACAGGAATTATACTTACTCCTATTTCGACTACAGTCAAATGACGCCTATGACCAATAACATCTGTCCACAACCAGATGCTGCTGCCGGACATGCTTATGTGTTATATTCGGCTTACCTCCATTTCAAAGATCCACGTTACTTAAAAGGCGCCATCAATGCGATGAAGGCCCTGGAAAGCCAACCTATTAACCCCACCTATGAATTGCTGATGCCCTTTGGGGCTTATGTGGCCGCACGGATGAATGCCGAGCAGGGAACCAGTTTTGATGTACATAAAATGCTCGACTGGACATTTGACGGAACGGCCGTATGCAGAGAAGGCTGGGGCGTATTAACGGGCAACTGGAACGGAATAGAGATCTCCGGCACGGTAGGCAGCACCTTAGACCATGGCGGTTACGCGTTTTTAATGAACACTTTCGATGCGGCATGGCCATTGGTGCCTTTGCTCAAATACCAGCCACAATATGCCAATGCTATCGGCAAATGGATGCTGAACGCTGTTAATGCAGCACGTTTCTTTTACCCGCAGTATATCCCCAGGCAGCACCAGACGCTGCCCGATGAAGCTGCTGTTACCAAAGGTGTTATTGGTTATGAAGGCATCGCAAAATCATCCACTTACGACAGCTTGTATTCTGAATTACAGGCGCCTGTTGCCCAAGGCGACGGCCCCAAATGGGTGCCTGGAAAAAACCCGGAGGTCTCACAGTTCAGTGTATATGGCAGCGGGCATGTGGGCATTTTTGGTGGTATGGTGAAAGAGACTGCGATTGAGGGCTTACTGGAGATAAACCTGAACACAACAGACTTCTTTGCCGATCAGAGTTACCCCAGTTATTTGTATTATAACCCTTATGGGGAAACAAAAACAATACGCATAAAGACCCCGGCCAATCAAAAAACAGATGTTTATGACGTAATAACAAAGAAATTCATCGCAAGAGGGATAAAAAAGAACTTTAAGATGGCTATGGCCCCCAGACAATCAGCGATATTAATCAACATCCCCTCCGGTGGTAAAATCACACACAAAGACCAGCGTTTATTGGTCAATGACAAAGTGATAGACTATAGCTATAGGATGCCATAGTCTATTACTATTACCATGACTCTACCGAGAATTGGGAACACTTCCAACTACCAACGCTATGAGCATTTATCAATCACTGCCTTTGCCAGGAACGTTAACTATAAACAACATTAGGCTACCAGAATTGCCAGTAGATGTAACACCATGCTAATGCATAAAGTGCAAACCAGAGCTTCACACCCTGCCACCAAGGGCGCTTGATTTCATCTGAAGTGTCAGTTTCCAGCCAGTTTCTTTTCCAAACATAGGTTTCGATTTGCACCGGCTCCGGTGGTTTTGTGTATAGAGAAACGACTACAATCAGCAACATGGTAAGGCCCTGGGCAATTGCCCCAACGTACAACCAATGAAGATTAACATCAAAGACTATTAAATAGCTTGCTAATGCGACCTGAATGATCACGCCACCAATTAAGCCAGTAATTGCACCAGCGTAACTTGCACGTCGCCAAAAAATGCCAATTAGAATTACAGATATGAAGGGCGTCGCCATATAGGTCACACCGGTCTGGAAATACTTGAATAAACCAATGCTCCCGACTAAAGGTGCGACGAGTGAAGCAATCAGCAAGGTCACCCCGCCGGAAAGCTGCCCCGTAATGATCAGTTCTTTATCGACAGCATTTTTTCGAAAGAACTTCTTATAAACATCAAGGGAGAAAATCGTGGCGACAGAATTGGAAAGCGCGCTCACGGTAGACATCACGGCAGCGAAAAAACCAGCAAGTACAATGCCGCGTAACCCAGAGGGCGCAAAAACCTGCAATGCTAACGGAAACGCGCTATCCTGACGATCCGGAAGTAGTGAAGGTCCCTCTTTCATGATGTCCAGCCAATGATAAACCACCAACCCGATCAAGCAGGTAACCAGCGGTCGGATGATGTTTATAAATCCAGAAAAAATAAGCCCCATATATCCATCCCATTTTGAGCGCGCAGAAAGGATGCGCTGGATCATCACCTGATTGGAAGATTGATAAAACAAGAACACACCAAATGATGCGAGTACCAATCCGGCAAAAGGCGCTTCGGTATCTGATGGCGGCTGATACAGGTGAAAGCGTTCCGGAGCGGCCTTTACCATTGCATCCCAGCCACCCGGAATATGATTTAAGGCAACAAAGTAAAACACCACACCGCCGCCAATCAACATCACACACTGCACAGCATCGGTCCACATCACAGAACTCAAACCACCTAAAAGGGTGTAGCTCGCGGTTACTAAAACAATACCTGCCATCACATAACCTTGTGGCCATCCCGTGAGTTCACTCAAGGTCAAACTTCCACCATAAATTACGGGCGGCAGGAAAACGAAGATGTACCCAATCAAGATCACCACACTGTAGATCCCACCACAGGCTGGACCAAATCTCCGGTTAAGCAGGTCAGGTACGGTAAGGATCTTGTTTCGAAGATATAAGGGAATAAAGAACACCATCATAATCAGGTACGTTGGCAAGGCCCACCACTCCCAATTTGCAATGGCCATCCCGCCCTTATACGCCGCGCCAATAGTCCCAACAATCTGTTCACTGGAAACGCTGGTAGCCACAAAGGCGGCACCGATCAGGTACCATGCCATTTTGCCTGAAGCAAGAAAATAGCCTTCAGTTGTCCGCTTGATCTTTCGGGCGGCGATCAAACCTATGATCACGACCAGCAAAGTTTCTCCAACAATAATGGCAATATCTAAACCGGTAAGGTGAAAGTTATTCATAGGCGGTGATATCATGGTAAGAGACGCTTGGTTAATCCCCTCTGAAAAGCATCGAGCTTTCTGAAGCCTTCGGCATAGCGGCAACCAGCAGCCATTCCACGGAAACGTGCCTGTACTTCAATCATCTCAAACAAATCTGTATTTGCCAGCTGCTGCATGGCGGTTACCTGGCTCTTATGGCAGGCCAGCATCTGCTTTTTCAGCGCAAATGATTCAGAGATATCTACATATTCGAGTGGGGCGAAATCAATTCCCCCCAGATTATCCATGTGGTAGATCTGCGCCTTTCCGAATCTGCAGGCTTGTTGGCTTTGCCCTGGTATATGTGGGAGGCCTTTCTGAAAATACGCGTCGAACACCAGCTGGCTCACGTAACGATGGTCGGGATGGTAGTCGTTCGGAGAATGGGTTAGAATGATGTCCGGATCCGCCTGTCGCAGCACATCAATCATCAGCCGTCTTTGCGTCTGGTCTGGAAATACATGCTCATCCATCACCCCAACCCAGATCAGGTTAGCTCCGATAAGATCTAGTGCGGCCCTGGTTTCTTCCTCCCTGATCGCTGCAAGTTGTTCTGGTGGAAGAACCTGATCACCCATGTTACCACTTGTAAAGACAGCCACGGTAACGTTATGTCCATCCATTGCGTAGCGAATTACCGTTCCTGCGCAAAGAATCTCCAGATCATCTGGATGGGCCGTAATGCATAATACATTCATATGAAAGAGTTATAATACGCCGTACTTATTGAATACATTTCGCAGCGTTTCTCCATTAAGTAGTTCCGCCCTGGATTGATCTTCTTTGAAAACCTTTTCATAAGCGAGGTTTAGCACCTCATCTTCCACTTCAAGCGGAACCACAACTACCCCGTCATAATCCGAAAACACAAGTTCTCCTGGGTTTACTACAACATCGCCACAGCGTACAGGAACATCATAAGCCATTACTTTACCACGGCCCAGACTGTCGAGCGGACGAATTCCGCCATGAAATATAGGGAATTGCATCACCATGATTTTTCTACAGTCACGGATCATACTGTCGCAAATACAGCCCACGGCACCATTTCTTTTTGCAATTGTACTCATAAGTTCTCCCCATGGTGCATTGGTGCCGGCAAAATCAGTGGAGTGTACCACCACATCACCTGACTTCAAAGAATCTACCACTTCAATTTCCATTGTATAGGGTTCCTCATCTATATAGTCGGTTTCCATCCACCGCAAGGTCCTGGCGCGGCCTACAATCATGCAATGTTCCGGATCTAATGGCCTGAGTCTTTGATGCATGGCCTGATTTCTATAACCCAACTGATCGAGTACATCACAGACAATTGGTACATAGAGATTTTGTTTGATCCATTCAAATTTTTCCGGATCGGATAGGTGTTTTGTTTTTGATTCCATAGCAGAATTATTTTACTTGATAATTATTCGGGTTGATAAAGCATTCCATACAAAAGGCTGCATGATTTCCAGGATCACGCAGCTTACAGGGCGCGCGTGATGGGTACAGAACCATTCAAACGAATGAGGATTTTCAACATTCAGGGCCATCATGTCATAATGATTTGGTATTGCATACCTGGGTTGAACGGCAGCGGCAAATTCAACGGCCTGCTCCGGCCCAGGATTACCCCACTTGCCGTTAATGGGCACCAGCATCAGCTCTGGATTATTCGGTGCAGCAGCCAGCACCAAGGGATGAAACTGGGTGTCACTTGTATGATAAACACTTCTTCCATTAGAGAACCTGAGCAGATATCCGGTGGTGTCGAGGACATCCGAACCGGTAGGCAGCGCGAAGATGCCTGAGATTTCAGTATCCGCCGCTTGCCAGCATTCCCCGGGGTTTACAACAACCAGGCATTCCGGATCAATCCCTAAAGCAAGCAGCTTTCTCGCAGCAAGCCTCGGGGCAACAAAGCGGGTTTGCCGTTTGAACCTGAAGGTTTCTACAGTTTCCGGGTCAAGGTGATCCAGGTGATCATGTGTGACAATATAGATATCCGCCTGGAGTGCAGCTGCAGCTAAAGGTGGCGGGTATAACCGTTTAAATTCGGGCGCTGATGCTGCCGCAGCATCAGAAAGATAAGGATCGAGTGCCACGGTAATACCTGCAGCCCGGATGATGTAACCGGCCTGTCCGAGCCACCAGATAGCGGCCTCATCCTGATCCAGGCAGTGTTTTAATATCTCTTCCACAGCCTCAGACATTGATGCAAAAACGTTTCAGCGCCTTTTCGTCGATTTCAATTCCGATCCCAGGGCCTTGCGGCACAGCAATGTAACCTTCATCATCCATGACCACTGGGTTTTGAATGATCTCCCGGAGCATTGGATTTTCACTTACATTGTACTCCAGGAAGAGTGATCTTGGCAGCACCGCATTAAGATGTAAACTTGAGGCAGTTAACAAATCTGTAAGCCATGCATGCGGACAAACATCCACGCCGGCATGTTCCGCCTCCCAGATGATTTTTCTCGCTTGAGTAAATCCGCCACATCTGGAAAGATCAGGTTGTATCACATCAATACCGCCACGCTGAATAAGTTCCCTGAAGCCCCAGCCCGTGGCTTCCTGTTCTCCCGCAGCAAGGCGAGTTCGCACACCCGCAGCCTTCGTCTTTGCATACCCTTCATAGGCTTCGGGCGACAGAAAATCTTCAAGCCAGTAGATGTTATAAGGTTCCAGTGCACGGCACAATTCTATGGAATCATAGGCGCTTCGTTCAACCATCCAGCCTGCATCAATCATGAGTTCTACATCTGGGCCAAGCGCTTCACGGGCTGCAGCGACAAGTTTAATATCCTGCTTTGGGTTCTGCCCGAACACCCCCCAGCCAAATTTCACTGCTGTAAAACCTCTCTTGAGGTAAAATTCGCAGGCTGTTTTCATGGCATCAGTAGTCGGACGGAAAAGTGTGGAGGCATAAGCACGGATCTTATCCCGCCTTGCTCCGCCCAGTACTTTGTGAATGGGTCTGTTAATAGCCTTACCAATAATGTCATGGCAGGCAATATCAAAGCCTGAAAGGACCTGCATTGCAACACCGCGGCGACCATAATAGATGGTACCCCGATAGATCTTATCCCATAACCGCTCCACATCAAAGGGATCCTCACCAATAACTAAGGAACGGATTCCTTCAAAAACGCCTGAGCCACTTTCAGGCGCATTGATAACTGATAAGCCAACATGGGGGGAAGTTTCTACGTCAGACCATCCGATAATGCCATCATCTGTACTTACCTTCAGCAAAAGGCAGTGTTTTACGCCTCTGGCTTCATCGCTGCCTTCCGGTGGTTTAATTTCATAGGGTGATTCTAAAATAAATGCTTCAAGGTTGGTGATCTTCATAAAATAAGGTTTAGGTGAATTGGGGAAATAAAATGGCTACTTTCAAGGCCTCATCATGCTTATTAGCAGCAAGGCTGAAGGCGTCCTTCCAATTTTCAAATGGAATGTGATGGGTAACAATTTCCTGAAGCGCTTCAGGCGTCGCGCTGAGATAGGCTAGTGCATCGTCAATTTTATGTTCATCATTACATGCACCGACCATTTCCAGTTCAGCTACATGCAGTTTAAAAAGATCAATCTTCAAGGGGCCGGTAATGGTACTAAATACAACCATCCGGCCACGCGGCCGTAGTGCATTCAAACAGGTGTTTACAGCATCTTCTGCACTGACAGCAAGAATGGCAATGTCAGAGACGTTTGCCGGAGGATTAGTGGTTACCACTACCCCGGGAATTTTTGAAAGACGAAATGGTTCCCTTCCCGACACCGTGACAGCTGCACCTGCGCGGGTGGAAAGTCGCGCAATGTTGTTCCCAAAGGGACCATCTCCGACAATCAGCACCTTTTTACCACTTACGTCACCCGCGCGGGCCAAGGCTTGTAAACATACGGCGACCGGCTCCAGCAATGCAGCCAGTGGAAACGGCAGCTGATCCGGAATCGCTCGCACACGGTCTGCTCTCAACACGAAGTACTCGGCAAAACAACCGTCTTTATCAATACCCAGATGGCTCATTATTGAACACAGGTGGTTCAATCCACGCCTGCACTCCGTACAAGTACCACAAGGGATTACTGGATGCGCTGCAACACGTGTGCCGTGTGGAAGGTTATGCACATCAGCACCAGATTCCACCACAATTCCCGCACCTTCATGCCCCATAATCCTCGGATAGTTAATTCCGAAAGGATTACTTTTCAGATCATGTAAGTCGGAGGTGCATATTGTTGCAGCCTGGGTCCGGATCAACACCTCGTCTCTCCCGGGTACTGGCACCGGCACCTGGACTTGTACCAGATGATTAATGCCCCGCAGTTGCAGGGCCTTCATATATGCTCCACTTGTCATTTCAAATGTTTTGGATGCGTTAATTCAAGAAGGTTCAAGGTATCCCGGTTGATGATCCGATCAATAATCTCCGGGGAAACGATAGGCAATCCACTCTGTGCAATGACATCATTGATCTGGCGCACGCCATTAATGGACCCCGCAGTGGTGGTGAATGGGAAGTCTGAACCAAACAGTACCTTTTCATGTGCACGGTATTCTTCCAGCAGTCGCATCGAATTATAAAATTGCCATGGGCGGTAATATAGAGCCGAGAGGTCTGCATACACATTGGCATTTCTGCGGATCACTGCGATGGTTTCACCCTCCCAAGGGTGGCCCAAGTGTGCAAGTACGATCTTGAGGTCTCTGAAATCATTTGCCACCGTATCAAAGTGGATGGGGCGGGAATATTCTAGCAATGTGCCACTAACAAAAGAGGTTCCTGCATGAAATAATATCGGGAGGCCATGCTGCATACAGTAGCGGTAGATCTCATAACATCTTGGATCACATGGATGTACATTCTGATACAAAGGCGCCATCTTTACACCACAAGCGCCATACTGTTGGTGGCACCTTTGGAGTTCTTCCATGGCGTTGGTTTGTGCCGGATCAATCGCTGCAAAGAACAGCAAGCGATCGGCAGCTTTGGCAACATGTGCTGCTACAAATTCATTAGGAATTTCCCAGCCCGAAGCATTCGCCTGAAGCCCAAAAACAATAGCTACATCTGCTGCCTGGGTATCTCGGAGATGATTTTCCTCCACATCCCCCCAGGTTGAAGGATCAACGCCACATCTTTTTAAATCATCTTGTAAACTCAGGCCAAAATGCAGGTCGGAGCGGAAAACGTGTGTATGTATATCGACTATCATGTGTTTCGTTTTATGCTCATCTTAAATTCTATTCCAGCGACCAGTAATGCACAGCCCAGGGCTCAAGCTTGATCGTTAAGGTATGGCTGCCTTTTTTCAGGTTGACAAAAGGGGCTGGACGCAGGCGCTGGTTCTCCTCCATCCCGGATCCTGTGGCATCAAGCGTAATGTGGCGGATCCGCATATCTTTCGGGAAGTTTTCCAGGTTTATGCTGATTGTTTTTGGCTGATCCGAAAAATTCCAGAGCATCATGTTGTGCATATCCAATTGCGGATCATGGGTTGCAAAGCCATGTACTTTGTCGTCCGAAGAATTCATTTCCATTTTATTCCCGGCCATTCTCGACAAGAGCTTAAAGGTGAAATATGCAGGCCGCAGTTGATTCTGATAGTCAATAAGGCCGCTGAATTGCGCTTGTCGATTCCACCATCGCGTCATAAAGGCGGCCCCTTTTTTGGAGAATACTTTCTCAAAGGTGTCATAGGATACATACCAATCCCTGATCTGGTAATAAGCCGACCAGTCCAGACCAGCATCTTTCATTTGCCAAATGCTTTCGGCGACGTAACAAGGTTGAAACCGGGGATCAAGTGGCGGATTAAACAAATCCATGTTCCATTCATTGATAATGGTTTCAGGTCTAAGAGAGGGATATTCAGCAATGAGCGCTTTAACATAGCGGATCTGCTCGCGAATGGCTGTTGGGCTATTGTGGTATGTATGGAACGATACAAAATCCAGCGGTAGTTTCTCGGCTGAACTTCTGCGCAGCAATTCAGGTAAAATCGGCGACTTGTACCAGGACAATGCAGGTCCGCCCACCTTCGCTTCAGGATCCGCTTTGCGTATTGCTGCGACCGTGTGTTTATAATAGGTGGCGTAGGCTTCGGGTTTAAAACGATAAGGTGTTCCGCCATCTTCGCCAATATCAACCTCGTTGCCCACTTCCCAATGTACAATACCAGAATTCCGGTCTTTGTAATGTTTTACAACATTATATACAAACCGCTCCCACTTTTTGTAGTCGTTTGGCTCTACGATGTCCTGATCAATCACCGGGTAGAAGAATTTAGGTTTCAGACAGAAGCTCATAAATGGTTTAGCTCCGGTCTTCCTGATATCATCAACCATCTTGTCGAGCGTCTCAAAATTGTACTTTTTGCCATCGGCGGAAAGCACATCGTAATATTCACTGACAAACAAGCGGATAATGCCCGGTTTCAATATCTTAATTTCTGATATTCTGCCGGCTAGCATGGGTTCTTCAGACAGGCCGCCCTGACCGAGTGCCATTTGTTCCATCTTCATGGGGCCGAGGTTTGTGTCGAATTTCACGTTTACCGTGGTCGATTGCGCAATAGAAAGCAGCGGGAACAGCGCGAAAAAGTGTAAAAGGAAGTTGTTGAGTCTCATCATGTTATTAATATATTACTTTCTAGTAGGTTGCAGAAATTTCATAGCTGGTCTCAGCAGGGGCATTTATTACAAGTTGTTCTTTCTGTTGATCAAAATCCCATGTTTTACCATTGACCGTCACCGACCGTAAGGGTTTCTCCTCCGGATGGCGCAGCCGTACGATTAGTGTCTTTGGCATAGTGCTGCCAGATAGGTTAAGCAGTGTTTGAATTTCATTTTTTGCGACTTTCGGCTGGATGGTGAAAGAAAGCGGGCCGAAATACGTAGGAGCATTTTTCACGGTGATACCCTTGTCACCCTGCAACCATTTCCGAGGTATTGCCTGACCAATCATCAGCGTATCCATTCCAATTTCATTCAACAGCATCCTTCTATAGAGTTCGAACCATGCACCGTCTGTACAAGGGGGACCAAAATATTGGCCCCAAGCCCAGCGATGTTCAAGAGAAGTGAGCTGATCATGTGAAAAGCCACAAGCCATTAAGCTGTAAAATGAGCGGATAGCACTCTTTGGCTCGTCCCGATGTAAGTAGGTATTGCCCTGTTGCACATATACAGGCTCATTTGCTGCACCCAGATTACCCAGGAACAGATTATCTTCATGGTCGTGCAACATGGCTGTAGTCAGCCAGCTGTGGGGTTCCAGCACCCCCAGTCGGGAAAGATGCAATGGACCACAATCTACATCCGTGGGATACCACTGTTCCATCATCCTCCTTGGGGTCATGGCGTCGGTCGGTACATAGTTGATCCAGGTGCCATCTTCCAATTGTACCACTGGCGATTGTACACTGCTTTTAGAAAATGTGTTCACGACATCCTGCTTTAGCTGTGCGGCGATGGTGATTGTTTCCGATGCCCTTGGATGTTGATGTTTCTGAAGCGATTTTCCGAAAAGCTCCAGGCCGGCTACAAAGTAAGCCTGTGTAAATGCCCATTCTCTTTCCGCGTGCGTAAGGTCGTTTAACGGACCGAGCACCAAACCTGTGCCCGTTGCATTTGTCTTCGCTTTCCTGATTTGATTCATGCAGTAATCAAGAGTCTTTATGGCATCCGGAAGCAAACGTTCGAACGAAGCCTGGTTTCCACTAAGCAGGTAATTTTGTGCAATGGTATAAAGCTGTGCTGGGGAATAAACCGTCCAGTTGGCAAAGCCTCCAATCCGGCCATCTGCCTGTTGCTGTGTCTTAAACATGCTTGCAAGTTCATTCGCAGCGACCGCATCATAACCCCGCATACCATAAATCATATAGTCCACATACACCGCCTGGTTTACCGGCCAGTCTGCTTTCTCCTGACCATAAGCCGTATTTGCGTAAGGCAGATCCATGATCAGTTCAGTATCTGCTTCAACTTTATGTCTGGGAAGGATTAAAGAATGCCATAGACTTGCCCTGAAGAGGGCGTTGACTTCCGGCTCAGGCACCTCAAAGAAAGCCCCACCGTCCAGCCAGTTTTGCCAGTAAGCTATGGTCTCTTCTTTTGCCGCGGCATATTTAAGCTCCACCAGTTCCCGCAACCTGTTTGCTTTAAGCACCGGTGCAGGCAGCTTCAAAATGATTTCACCGGCTGTACCCTTTTTAATATTGGCGCTTAAAGTAAGTGCAACCTGTTCACCTTTACCGGCTTTGGAGACTTTAACAAGTTTCGGATGCAGGGGCATGGCACTTTCAAAAAGCAGCCAAATGTTGTTCGTTTGTTTATCCACCACTGCCCAGCTTTTTCTGATCTTCATCAGCGCCAGCTTCGTGTTCATAGATTCGCTGTTCAGCGTTACCATGAATTCCTGCGGTCCTTCGCTGAACTTCAATTTCGACAACAAAACGGATTCTACACGCCCATCCCCATTAGCAGGCGGCGGTGTAAGTAGAACTGCAAACTGCTCAATTTGACACTGCTGGTTTCCTTTCTTCAAATCGGTGATAATCAGTGGAAGGCCATCTTCGATCCTTTGTCGTTCCCATGAACTTTGTGGCCATTGAATATCAAGCCTGAACTTTTGTGGCGAAGCGAAGTCAGGCCGGACATTAGCCCAACGATCGATGGCGAATTTGTATATTGAACCATGTGCAGCGGCGGTAACTGTCAGGTGACCTTCGGTTCCCATATACTTGGTTTGCCAGGAGGCATTCCATTTATTGGGGTTACCGAAGTCCACCCAACTGCCTTTGAAAGCCTCAAGTGAGGCTTCAGGGGACTCTGCGACGCGGTCAAGCACCCGTTTGCCTTGTAGTCCTGCATGGTGTTCTTTAAATGCTACCGGACGATCTGCAAGCGTAATATAGGCGTCATGCTCAGGCAGCCACATCGCGCCATGTTTGATCAGTTGCTGCAGGGCAATAGAGAATCCCGCTGTGCTATCTTCCTTTAAATAAACCGTCAGGATAGCCGCATCAGGCACGTTCCACTGGTCATCTTTTAGGCGTCTGACCTGGCCCGGGGCGCCGTGATCCAACAGATAGCCCCAGATGCCGTCAGTGGAAACGGTATAAGAATCCTTATGCTGTGCCAATTTGCGTAAGGCATCAGTAGGTTGTGGCCAACTCACATTGGCGGTTATCTCTCCAGGCTTTCCGCCAGCAAGTACGTTGATTTCTATCCCCGCAGAGCCGGTCATCGCTGTCACCACCGTTTTACTGCGTTCAGGATCTACAAGGCCAAAGGTGATCTTCAAGCTGGTACGTGCTGTATTATGGTGTTCGTCTACCTTCTTGAAAGTACCCAGGCAAGGGACTGTGATCAGGAACACCAGAAAAAATGTTATGGAGTGGATACTTTTCATAAGCTTCAATGCTAATAGCGAATGCGATAGTGCCGCGGATTAGTAGTTCGGATTTTGGGTCAGCTGACTGTTTTTGTCGATAGCAGATTGCGGGATCGGCAGCACATAATTTTTATTTGCCTGAAACTTCCTGTTGCCACCTGCAGCCGGTACAATCTGATAATTAGGCGAACTACCGACTAGATCAATCTTAATAGCCCGAAGCGGACGGTTAAGGTTAACCTCTGCCAAACGCAGGCGTAACAGATCTGGCAATCGTTTTTCTTCAAAGGCAAGCTCCACCCTTCTTTCACGGTGGATGGCCGTTCGAAGCTGATCCTGATTTAGGCCCTCCTGCAGTGCTGGTATTCCGGCTCTTGCACGAATCTGGTTTATAGCCTGATATACGGAGGCATCCGGACCAGTAGCTTCATTGCGTGCTTCTGCATAACCCAATAGCACTTCTGCATATCTGAAGATGATCCAGTTGGCACTATTCTGATTAGTTTGTGCACTAGCATATTTCGGATTGATGCCTTTACGGTAATAATACCCCGTTCTAGTCGATATGCTACTGTTGTTAAGATCCGTTGCATTCATGCTATTCACCCCTTGTTTCATGATCATCACATCACCCAGCCATTCGGATCCATCATACACGATGGACTGATAAAATCTGCGCTCGCGGTTTTCATATGGTCGCTGTGGATTATAGCCTGAAGTTGGATTAGTAATTGGAAGACCGTTTGCCATGGCATATTCATCTACCAGGTCCTGTGTTGGATTTATGTGTCCCCATCCAGTGAGCGCGCCTCTTACAAAGCGAGGGCCGGTATGACCATCCCGGAAATTCGCTAATCCAGTTCCACCCAGATGCTGGCGGCTAAAGATCACCTCCACATTATTGTTGTTCTCTTCAAAAAAGAGTGTATTGTAGTCTGGAAAGAGGCTGTAAGCATTCAGGTCCATCACCCTTTTAAAGGTTTCTGCTGCCATTTCCCATTTCTTCTTTTCGTTTGTCGGATTCAGTAATGCACTGGCCGCGAAAAGATCTACTGCAGCCTTTAAGGTTAAGGCAGCCCCTTTACTCGCACGGCCTGATTCCGCAACCACCGGAAGGTCTGATTCTATCGCTGCACACTCTGAGCTGATGAAAGTATAGGTTTCTTCGGTCGTGGCACGCGGCCTGAAAACTTCATCACCTTGCTCATTATAATTTAAGATGTCAGTGATAATGGGCACACCACCATAATAGGTCCACAGCAGGGAGTAGAAGTAAGCACGCAGAAATCTGGCTTCCGCAAGTCGTGTTTTTTTCCAGGTCTCGGATAAAGATGAGGCACCGACTTTTTGAATAAAAACGTTACATTTCCTAATGTTCGAGTAATAACCCCATAAGCTCGGTGCATTACTTGATGTGTAGATCGATGGACCATAAATATTGGTGCTCACACGGCCAGCCTGACCGTTGATGGAGTTGTCAGAGAAGTTTTCCCAGGGATCGCCCGTGTCCAGCGTAGGAACAGCCGCATAAATGTTATTTAAAAACAGGTCTGCATTGCTATCACTGGACCATAAGGCTTCGTCAGAAACCTGATCTACCGGTGCTACATCCAGATATTTCTTACATGAAAACAAAGTGGTTGTGAGGATGAAAAGGATCATCACACCTTTAGCGAAGTTAAATTGCTTTTTCATTGGAGTTTATTTATCAGGATTAGAAAGTAATATTAGTACCGATCGAGTAGGTGCGCTGGTTTGGATAGCCCCAGCTGCCATCTGGAATCCAAGAGTTATTTTGACCAATTTCCGGATCATAATTCATCAACTTTGTCCAGGTCAGCAGGTTCTGGCCGGAAAGAAAAATCCTGGCACTCTGCATCTTCAGCCTACTCATAACCCTTGACGGTACATTGAAAGAAAATACCGCACTTTTCAGTCGCAGGTAGCTGGCATCACCGACATAGAAAGACGAGCGCTGCGAGTTATTGACCGTTGGCGAAGAGGTCAACCTTGGGTTCGCGGCATTGGGATTATCCGGTGTCCAGTAATCAAAGTTCTGAACATATGGCAACATGGTATCCCAGAATGGCTGTATGGACGATCCGTGATAATACCAGTTGGTCTTTGCGGCACCCTGGAATAATACATCCAATGCAAGCGCTTTATATCTTATGCCAGGCGAGAAGCCATAGATGATGCGCGGTGCCGCAGAGGGATCTCCGATCACGGTTAGATCATCATCGTTGATAATCCCGTCCTTATTCATATCCTCATAACGAATATCACCTGGTTGTACTGCGCCCCATGGCTGTACAGCAATGCCAGACTTCAAGGCACCATCACTTTCGAAGTCATCTTGCTGGAAGTAACCGAGCGATTTAAAACCGAACATGGTACCAAGCGGTCGGTCGGTAATTCTCCTGTTAGGATTGTTAAAAGTTGTAGCACCTTCAAAGATTTG
Organism: Pedobacter sp.; assembly: GCF_045627485.1. Lineage (GTDB taxonomy): Bacteria > Bacteroidota > Bacteroidia > Sphingobacteriales > Sphingobacteriaceae > Pedobacter. The sequence goes on from NZ_JAZQNU010000176.1 coordinate 45,606, forward strand.
CACCAGCTTGTTTTTTGCATAGGTGAAATTACCCGACAGGGAGATCTGAAGGTCATCCGAGAAGCGATAACTGGAACTTGCGGTAAAATCAAATCCCTGGTTCTGCATAATGCCTGCGTTGACCTGGCTTAGGCCAATGCCGTATTCTGCAGGCACAATAACATCCGGGTTAACCAGCATGTTGGAACGTTTTTCAAAGAAGTAATCCAGCTCAAAGTTCAGCAGTCCCTTCCAAAGATTCACTTCTAAACCGACATCTGTTTTCTTCGCACGTTCCCAGGTGATGTTGGGGTTAGACTCCGCCCTTTCGCTAATCCCTTGTACAGCATTGTTGCCAAGTACATAGTTTGTTCCAAGCACATTATAAGTACTCATGAATTGAAAAGGACTTCCGGCCAATGCGCCCACTTCCCCGTAAGAGGCTCTGAGCTTTAAATTGTCGAGGACAGAGACTTTATCTTTCAAGAACCCCTCCTCAGATAGGCGCCAGCCAACAGAGAATGCCGGGAAAAAGCCGAATCTATTCTCTTGAGAAAAGAAATAACTGCCATCATAACGACCACTGGCCTCCAGCAGGTATTTACGATTGTAGTCATACGCCAAACGATACACTACCCCGAGCTGCCTGCTCGCACTGGAAGATCCTCTTGTACTCATGTCAGCCTGACTAGAACTACCAAGATTGATTTCATCTATAAACAGGTTATAGTTTCTGCGGGTTGCACCAAGATTTAAGGCATTATTCCCTTTGGATTCTACAAGGCCCATAACACTCACATTATGTTTGCCGAATGACCTGTCGTAATTCAATCCAAACTGTGCGGTAAGCTGGTAGTCGTTAAAGTAATTCTGGCTCAATGACGGTTTAGTCTGTCCCCAGATCCCATCCACAATAACATTTGGTGTAACGGATCTGTCCAGACTGGCTTTGTGTACGGGGAGCGTCCAGATTTTGTCCTGCGTAAATGTTGGATCATAGGCGATGGTACCTTTGGCTTTTAGTCCGGGTATAAATGGCAATTGTTGTTCTACTGAAATCTGGGAGTAAATACTTGTGGTATTTATTTTCTGGTAGCCGCCTTCAAACAAACTACCGGTGAGGAAAGTTCCGGGTAATCCGTTACTAAAACGTAATGGCCCATATAGTGGATGCAGATAACCGATCAATTCAAATATCCTTCCTGTAGAAACAGCCGGATAAAGATTTTTCTGGTGTCTGCCATTCAGGTTAAAGGATACGGTGGTGGTAGAAGTCACTTGTGCATCTAGGTTTATAGTCAGGTTAAACCTTCTGTTGTTGGTTGTTGGCCACATGCCTTCCTGAAACTGATATCCCAGGCCGGTATAATATTTTATTTTTTCCGCGCCGCCGGAAATTTCGAGATTGTGCGTGGTTAGCACCGCGTTTGAATTGGTGATATCTCCCCAGATATTTTTAAAAGTCGGATAAGCATCAGGATCAGAACCATCCTCAAATTTCTGTAAGTCTATAGCTGAATAAGGTTCTGGCAAGCCTTCATTTACTGCTGCAGCATTGCGCAAGGTTGCATATTGGAAAGAGTTAACGAAATCAGGCAGTTCCACTGGATTTTGAAAACCAACATAACCATTATAGGTCAGCGTCGGTGCGCCGGTATTACCTCGTTTTGTGGTCACCAGGATAACGCCATTGGCTCCTGCTACGCCATACGGCGCTACTGCGGCAGCATCCTTCAATACGGAGAATGACTCAATGGTATTGGGGTCGAGCTGCTGAAAACTTCTCGGAATTCCGTCTACGATAATTAGTGGTTGTGTGGCGCCCGTCGAGGAGATCCCCCGGATGAAGATGTTGGAACCATCCCGTCCAGGTTCCCCGGAGCCTTGCTTTACAATCACACCGGAGACGCGGCCCCCCAAACCATTACTCAGATTTGAAATGGGAACAGCTGCAATTTCTTCACCTTTCATGGTGGAGATAGCTGAGGTTACCGAGGTTTTCCGTTTGGTGCCATAACCCACAACTACCAGTTCATCCATATTATTGCCCGCTTCTTCCAGTACGATGTTCAACTGACGCTGATCCGTTACGGGAACTTTGCGGGTTGTAAAGCCAATGGAAGAGAAGGTTAAGGTTTGTCCTTTTAAAGCTGCAATGGTAAATGAACCATTGGCATCTGTGATGGTGCCCTGTTTGGTTTCATCAACAATAACCGACACGGCAGGTAATGGACCTTTGCCATCCGTAACTTTGCCGGTTATTGGAAGTTTCTCCTGTGCGTGCACACTTACAGCTACAAAGTGGAACACGCATACCAGCAGGAAGGTGATGCTGCCGGTTAAGTTTTTTAATGATCGTGGATTCATATCGGTGCAGGATTATGGTGTTGTGTCTTAACATGCTATCAACACAAACTTATCAGAAGCATGAGGCTGATATGTAAACCATCTTGTTCATTCCATAACCTATTTTGTAATTATTAACTTTTAAAGCTGAGATAGCCCAGTATTATAGGGTATGTTAATTTTCACGCATTGGATATTGTTTAAAGCCCGATTATTTACTTTATATTTAATAGTATGAAGCCGCATTATAAACCAATCCCATGTGAATCAACCCTAATCAAGGTTGAATTTCAAAAAACGACAAAGGATTTTTATTATCCATGGCATTACCATTCGGAGCTTGAGCTCGCCTTCATCTTAAGTGGAAATGGTGTGCGGTATGTGGGCAATTCTATGGAAAACTTCAACGATGAGGAGCTAGTATTGATTGGGCCGAACCTGCCACATACCTGGCATAATTCCAGCAACTCCGATGTGCCGGTAACCGCCATTGTAGTGTTCATCAAACAGGAATTTATGCAGCTCACCAGCATGCAAAGCATCGAGTTCGCAGCCATCAAAAGGTTGTTTGCTGATATGGGCAGCGGGATAAAGGTGGATTGTGAAACTGTAGCCAGACTTAAGCCAAAGTTCTTCGCCTTACTAAATACAAGTGCTTTCGATACGCTAATTGTACTGTTTCAGATTCTTCAGGATATTGCGCTGGGTCAAAACTACCGCCTTTTATGTGTGCATGACTTCTCCGGCAAGTTCAATGCGGTTGACAAGAAACGCATAAATACTGTTTACGATTACATCGAAAAGAACTACCAAAATCAAATTTCCTTGGCAGATATTGCTGCGAAGTTGAACATGAGCGGAACCTATTTCTCCAGGTTTTTCAGTAAAGCATTAAAAAAGCCATTCTTTGAATACTTGAATGAGTATAAGATTAACCGCGCCTGTAAGCTACTGATTGAAACAGACAAGCAGGTCAGTGAAATCTGCTATGCATCCGGATTTGAAAGCCTGCCCTTTTTCTACCGACAGTTTAAAAAGTTCAAGAACTGCCAGCCAAAGATGTACCGGCTTAACTACCAAAACGTTGCATTAAAACTTATAGAAGACTCTTCACTAGCCAGCTGAGTTAAAAGTCATTATACCTAATTCCATATGTCAACCTTAATTTACCGCTCAAATATAAGTTTTATCCTGAGCATGCACGCTTAAAACAAAAGCGCCTGGATTATCCAGGCGCTTTGCATTTATAATATCAAGAAAACCTTATGG
>NZ_JAZQNU010000177.1:0-1791 GCF_045627485.1 Pedobacter sp.
CCATAATTGCATGCATCACACTTTATAACACCATCGTCACAATAAGTACAATCACTCTCTATTCCCCCTGTACCATCACAATTGCTACAGTCAAGCTTACCAGATCCACCGCAAACTTCGCATTTAAGCCAACCAAAACCGTCACAATTTGGACAATCTACCCTAGCGGTGGAACCATAGGTGTAGCTACATGGTCCATCACACTCATAGCACAAATCCTGCGATATATCATGCTCCATCCGCACATGTCCGCAATTTCCGCACAAATCACCACCACCAGCTCCGTATACGAGGACATTTTTACCGTTTATTAGCATTACTGAAACCACTATCGCTAATGTAAGAACGACACTAAACAGTTTTTTCGCAACCCTGTTATTTGGCGTCGTTGCTTCCAGAAATAATTGCCCCTCTTTTTATTTCTCTGCAGACTTTCTTTTTGCTACAACAAGAATTATTACTACTACAGCAGCTACCACTGGTACGGCAATAATCATTATAGTCTGCCCCTGTGAAAGCACAGAGCCAGTTGTTGTAGCATGGTCACTGTCAGTAGTATAAGTCACTTTTACAGATGTTACTTCTTCGAAATAACCTCCTACGTTTACCGACCTAGCAGAACCTGTCCACACTACACCAGAGGATGTTTCCGTCCAACCGTCGCCATTGACTTCGAAAATCACACCCGCTGTAATTTCAATTCGAGTAATAATGTCGCCATTTTTTGTAGAAATTTGGAAGTTATCACCCCACCAACTATAGCCACCTTTTATGTACTCTATATTACCAGTAAGCGATTTGATTACGACTCCATTGATCTCACTACTTTCACCACTAGTCAGCGCAAAATGATTAGGCAGCAAGGCGGTTACGGTTTCTGCCGCATGTCCATTGCTAGTTTCGATGGAATCCTCGGTGAAGCTAAAGCTACATTGTTTATCACACGCATCGCACCAATCCTGAGATGCAACATGATCTGTCCACATATGTCCGCAATTTCCGCACACATCAGAAGCAGCTCCGTATACGAGGACATTTTTATCGGTGATTAGCATTACTGAAACTACTATCGCTAAGGTAAGAATGACACTAAACAGTTTTTTCGCAACTCTGTTCTTTGCTTTTTTTGTACCCATATATACTTTCCCCTTTTTATTTCTTTGCAGACTTTCTTTTTGCTACAACAAGAATTATTACCACTGCTGCAGCAACCACTGGTACGGCTATAACGAGCCCAATATTTCCCTCTGAAAGGACTGAACCGGCATTCAAACCGCCGTCCTCAAATTCACATTCATAGTAGTTTTCATCATTATAAGGCTGTGTGCATTTATTGATGATAGTATCATCTGTGCCGTCTACCCAGTTTCCTTTTCCATCAGCCTTACAATTGACAAATGTACATTCCTCCACCTTTAAATCGTCAGTATAATATCCTGCATAGATGGCTCCTCCGTCAGCATCTTTACCCCTTGCACTGCACTGCTCAAAAGAACATTTCTCGATCTTGATAACATCATCATTTGTAAAGATAGCGCCGCCGTCTTCCTTTTCTGATTCGCACTCTTTAAAAGAGCAGTTAGAAACTAATGCATTTTCCTGGTTAAGATAGATAGCGCCGCCCTCTTTATTTGTTGACCAGCATTCACTAAAACTGCACCCCAAAATGGATGTATAGGCACCATCACTATAGATGGCTCCGCCCTCCTTCTCCGAACTGCATTGCTCAAATCTGACCCCTTTAATAGTCACATTTTTATCGTTAATATAGATTGCGCCGCCTTTATCACC
>NZ_JAZQNU010000178.1:0-2281 GCF_045627485.1 Pedobacter sp.
TCTGTCACCACTTGTGGATTCCAGTACACGGTGGTACGCAAATCCGGAGCCTGATTGGCTGTAGCGGTATCATGTTGTGGTGAATAAAACTCTCTGGAATAGGAGTAACCTTTTGGGGTATAGGTAATCAAGCCCGGTGTGTAAGAAGAATAGGTGGATTGTCCCCCTCGTTTGGTGGTAATGACTAAAATGCCACCGCTGCCACGCATACCATAGATGGCTAAAAGATGGTTATTTTTTAAGACTTCAATCGTTTCCACATCCGTTGGATTTATATTGTCCATAACAGAACCATAGCTTTCAGGATCCTCTGTAAGGAACACGCCATCCAGCAATATCTGCATGGGTTGGCGGCCATCATTACGAGACAAATAAGCCTTGCCGTTTTGAATTCGTAACCCTGCTACCCGTCCCTGGAGACATTGGCTAAGCATGGTGCAGGATTGCAGGTCTTTAGCCGTAATTAAGGCATCGTAAGCACCGGCACCGCTGCCATTCATGTTTGATGAGTTTTTGGTCGGACTCACACTCGTTCCAATATTCACCTCTTTCAGATGGATGGTACGTTGCAGGGAACCTCGTTTTGTTAATTCATCGAAATAACTTTCACTTTGTTTAATATAGCTGGCAATGGCCTCGTTCACGTTGATGGCAACGTCTCCAGTGTTTTTATTGGGCGTTATCACCAAGCCTGGTATGGCATCGATCTTGAGGTTTGTATATTTCTTGCCTTTAGCATTTCTACCCTGCACTACAAACTTAGTGCTGTCACTAAATATCATGCCGTCGAACTTAAACCTTCCGTTGGAATCAGATAAGGTGTCCAAGCTGAGTAACCCTCCGGACGAAGAAAACAAGGTCACCTGGCCTCCGGGAATTGGTTTGCCACCTTCTGTAGTTAAAGTTCCACTGATCGTAAGCGACTTTTCCGGCTGGAACTTAATTGTTGGTGCTACGTCGTTAATCGCGTTTTTCCAGGTAAATCTTCTCCAGCCCTGGGTGAGTAACAAGTTGTCGAGGTGCTGTAAAGTGGTGCTGGAATTATCCGAGAAATAATGGTTAGGTTTCTCAATATAACCCGGTAAATCTGAACTGAGTAATAAGGTGCTAAAAATATGGCTTTCATTTTCCAGATCAGGTTCCACAACTGTGGTATTGGTTACGGAAACCGAGAAACTGCCTTGCAGGGGCTTGCCGTTGGCTTCGGCAAGTAGATCCAGACTCACTTTCTCCCTGGTTTTAAATTCTTGCTTGCTGTTTACTTTAAGGTTTATGACGTCGGCTATGCTCTTATGAAAGGCCAAACGTTCGGCAACCGGTTGGTTCCCTTGGTCGAATAGGGTGAACTGAATGATTCCCGAAGGCAATTCTTCCCTTGAGATTTCCACCATGGCAACTTGTTTATCAGTTTTGATCCGGGCAACAGCATGAGTTTGCCCCTGGTGTTGAACCACCAACTTCAGCTCTCCATTTTTCAACAACTCCGGGCTCATCAGTACCTTGATGTTGAATTTAGTGGTGTCTTTGGAATTAACGGCTAACTGGTAACCTTGTGCCTGAACAGCAGGCAGCGGAATACGCTTCTCAGACCCGTCTTCCATTTTAATCAGGGCTGTATAAGTTTGCCCAGGCTGTGGATTTAACACAAAAAACCCCATGCCCAGGTAGCTTGATTTGAAGTTGGTAACCACTTGCCCGCTCTGGTCAATGATATCTCCCGAAACGTCTTGACCAAGGCCATTTTTAGCGGTTGCCTTGATGCCTACTTTTCCAGGTAAACTCATAACCATGTTGCCGCCTTCAGGAAAGAATTGTACATCGATATCCTTTGCCGTTTCTGTAACCGGGATCATTTTGGTTACTTTCTGTTTGTCGGGGAGGATTAAGGTTGCTGTTATTTGTCCGGTTTTTTGCAGTTGGTTACCCTTGTTTAAGAAGGCAAAGTTTATCTCACCATTTTCATTGGTCTGACCCTTACCTTTTTCTATGGTTTTATCCTGCAGCTGCACCTGGTAACTAACATCCTGGCCAGCGTAAGGCTTGCCTTCCTTGTCGGAAAACTTTAATCGGGTGTTTACCTTTTGAATATTATTTTCTGTACTGTAAGCATAAGTAGCTTTTGTAAATACCTTGTTAGCCCAGGCGTTTCCTATCTTAATGGTTTTGTCGAAGACAAACTCGGGGCCGGCATTCCGCATCCACTGGGTGTAGGCCCTGATGCGGTAGTTACCCTCGGCTAAGGTGTCGGGCAAATTGATATCCCCCCAGGTTACCCCCCCTG
>NZ_JAZQNU010000179.1:0-8530 GCF_045627485.1 Pedobacter sp.
GGCAACCTTCACTTGCATTTTGCCGCTTGAATAATTCAGCATTTATTTCCCGATTTTTTCTACAAAAAAAGCGGTTGCCTCCATAAGGAGACAACCGCTTTTTAATAGTTTGTACTACTGTTATTGCTGTGGGAAAAACATTGCAAACCTAGCTTCTAATCCATTAAACTGATTTTGGAGTTTAGTGGCCAGCTTAGTTTGTTTATGCATTGCTGCAGTCTGTGCCATCTGGTTTAAGAACGACATCCCTAATTGTACGTTCTGCCCACCAACAAAGCGGTTTTTGCTTTCTGAAACATCAGCAAGGTAAGTCAGTTCCTTTTGAATAAAGTCTGCACATTTCTCGATCATTTCGTTAGCCTTCTGCGTTTCGTTAAGCTCATACAGGTTTTCGGCCATAAAATACCTTCCCATCATGGAGCGTAAGCCGTAGAATCTTTCTGGCATTACTTCAAAGTAACGGGCAGCTACCTTTTTGGCTTCAGCTGTTTTACCTTCTTTAATCAGGCTGGAGATAGCGGTGTTAAACAAATTGGTGAAAATCGAAATATCATCCTGTGATTGTGTATCCAGGTAAGGCGCGTTTTTCACATTTCCCCATTTGAATTTGTTCATCAGGTTGTTATATAATACCGGGGTATTAACCAGGTCACTTCTGTCGCTAGCTGCGGTATCAACTTTAAGAGGCATTAAGCGCAACGCCAGCCCTTCGCTATATAAATAGTTGTCCAGGCCATTAAATTGTTCTGAAGGCACTGTACTCGCGAAATAGATAGGTCTTTCCCAGTTGTTATGTGCAATGATATCCAGCATGGCTAAAGTACCCTTGGTTACATACCCTTTGTTATAGGTCCATTCAATAGCCGGGGCAATTTTATCTGCATTTTCTGGAGAAACAATACCTGCTTTTATCACCTGGGCTGGGTCTACAGTAATTTTAAATTGTTTGGTCGGAATAAAGTTTTCTTTGGTACCGTTTTGCAATGGAACTTTATCAGCATCGTTGTCCGATAATAATAAGTCAACAATGGTTTTAAGCTCAACCGAACCATCAATTTTATAATCCTGGTAATACATCACATCACGTACACCCTGTACATATTGCGAAGGCTTCATAGAAATTGGCAGCGGCGCAGACTCGTTTTGCTTGCGTTTCATGCCATCAATGTACCAGTCGGTATCAAATAAGCTTAAGTTAACCAAACGGATGTCAGGGCGGATGTTTTCCACTTCCTGTGCATACCATAGAGGATAGGTGTCATTATCACCATAAGTAAAGAGAATGGCGTTAGGTGCACATGACTGCAGGTAATCGATGGCAATATCATGAGCAACCATTTTATCAGAGCGGTCATGGTCGTCCCATCCCTGGGCAGCCATTATTACCGGTGCGGCAAATAAACCAATTACCGTTGCACCCACAGCGGCATTGGTAGGTGTTAATACTTTAGCGAGCCACTCCCTTATGGCAAGTACCCCAAAGCCAATCCAGATGGCAAAGGCATAGAAGGAACCTACATAGGCATAATCCCTTTCCCTAGGCTCGAGCGGCTTCTGATTTAAGTATAAAACAATGGCAATACCGGTAAAGAAGAACAATAAAGCAACGATGCCGGCATCTTTCTGGTTGCGTTTAAAGTGCCAGATGGCACCCAGAATACCCATAATGAGGGGTAAAAAGAAAAAGCGGTTATAAGCATTGCTGTCTACAATGGTTGGCGGCAGGTTATCCTGGTTACCTAGCATTAATGCGTCAATGGGTTTAATACCACTTAACCATTGGCCCTCGTAGAGGCTGCCTTGTCCCTGGTCGTCATTCTGGCGGCCAACAAAGTTCCACATGAAATAACGCATGTACATGTTTCCAATCTGGTATTTGAAAAGGAAACTTATGTTATCGATCAGGTTAGGGAATTTGGTGTCGTCCAATCCCACCATCTCCTTGTAGAAGTTAACATGTCGTCCATCATCACTGTACATCCTTGGAAAAGGAGTAAGTCTGTCGTATTCATAATCTGTTTTCTTTCCAGCTACTTCATACTTGTTTTCGCCTTTTCTATAGAGTGTTTTACCTTCTTTAAGGCCTACTTTTTCTGAGTTGTAATTTGGGCCAAACAAAAGAGGGCGGTCGCCATATTGCTCGCGGTTCAAATAGCTAAGGAAAGAGAAGGCATTATCAGGATTACTGTTGTTAAGGTTAGTTTTGGCTTTGGCGCGGATGATGATCATCGCAAAAGATCCGTAACCAAAAATAATTAGCACGGTAGATAGTAAAGCAAGGTTTAATACTTTTCGCTGGTGCTTAATAGAGTATCTGATGCCCCATACCAAGGCAGCAATTACCAGTAATGCAAATACAATTACACCGGTTCCAAAGCCAAGTCCTAAGGTATTTACAAAGAAAAGATCGAAGTATGCGCCGATAGAAACCAGGTATTGAATAATACCATATTGAATAACGGCAAGAATAAGGATACCGATAAAGAAGGTTTTAATGATACCACCGGTAGTTGCTTTTTTTGTTTTCTTAAAGTAGTAAACGAAAGCAAGCGCCGGGATGGTTAATAAGTTTAATAAGTGGATACCGATAGATAAGCCCATGATATAGGCAATAAACAGCAGCCATTTATCAGCACCGGGTTCATCGGCGCGTTCTTCCCATTTGAGCATGGCCCAGAATACGATTGCCGTAAATAATGACGACAAGGCATAAACTTCGGACTCTACAGCAGAGAACCAGAAACTATCAGAAAAGGTATACGCTAATGCGCCCACTACACCAGCACCCATAATGGATACCAATTTAGAGGTATTGATCTCTTCGCCTTTAGCAATAATTGATTTTTTAGCTAAAGCAGTGATGGTCCAGAACAGGAAAAGGATCGTAGCGGCACTGGCTACGGCCGAACCCACATTCATGAAATAGGCGATCTTTGTGACGTCGCCACCTGCTAACAGGGAGAAGAAACGTTGAATCATTAAGAATAGGGGTGCTCCGGGTTGGTGAACCACCTGCATTTTATAGGCAGAGGCTATAAATTCACCGGCATCCCAAAAACTTACAGACGGCTCTAAGGTTAAAATATAAGTTACAAGGGCTACGATAAAGCAGACCCAGCCCGTAAGGTTGTTGATTTTTGAATAATTCATTTTAATTTAAATAGGGTAAGTTAGGCTATAAAAATGCAGCCGAAAATAAAGAAATAGATCGAGAATAAGTTAAAGATAAAAGCCGTTTAACAAATTTTAATAAAGTTGTGTAAATAATTACCCTGAAAAATAGGGTGTTAAATAAAAATTTGAAAATAATTTGAAGAAGTGTTTGCAGATGTAAAAAATGTGCTTAGATTTGCATTCCGTTTCAAAGCAACCCTTTTAAACAGAGAGATTGCCCGATAGTATAAAGGTAGTACAACGGTTTTTGGTACCGTTTGTCTAGGTTCGAATCCTGGTCGGGCAACAATATAACATTCGGATTGCGTAACCCGCAATCCGATTTTTTTTAACCCAGCATTGATACCGAATCATCATGCCTTTGCAATTTAACCCAGTTAAACTTTTCGCCGGAACCGGCTCAAAAGAATTAGCACTAAAAATTGCCGAAAACTACGGCAAACCACTTGGTGAATCTACCTTAAGTCGGTTTAGCGATGGAGAATTTCAGCCTTCTTATGATGAAACTGTAAGAGGTTGTGATGTGTTCATTATCCAGTCTACCTACCAGCCTAACGATAATTTAATGGAACTGCTGTTAATGATTGATGCCGCAAAACGAGCTTCTGCGCATTACATTACTGCTGTTGTGCCTTATTATGGTTTAGCCAGACAAGACCGGAAAGATAAACCACGTGTAGCTATCGGTGCTAAACTGGTTGCTAACCTGTTAAAATCTGCGGGTATACACCGTATCATGACCATGGATTTGCATGCGGCACAGATACAGGGTTTTTTCGACATTCCGGTTGACCATTTAGACGCTTCTGTTATTTTTGTTCCTTACATTAAAAGTTTAGGGCTTGAAAATTTAACAATTGCTTCGCCAGATATGGGTGGTTCGTACCGTGCACGTACCTTTGCAAAGTTTTTTAATGCAGAAGTGGTGATTTGTGATAAACGTAGGAAAAGGGCGAATGAAATTGAGTCGATGTCTATCATTGGAGATGTGACTGGTCAGGATATTGTATTAATTGACGATATTATTGATACGGCGGGTACCTTAAGTAAAGCTGCGGCTTTAATTATGGAAAAAGGAGCAAAGAGTGTTCGTGCGGTTTGTACACATCCGGTATTATCTGGAAAGGCGTATGATACTATTGAAAACTCGATGTTATCTGAATTAATTGTTACTGATACCATACCATTGAAACGTCAAAGCGACAAAATCAAGGTGTTGAGTACCTCAGAATTGTTTGCAAAAGCTATTGCCAACGTAAATGAGCATGGGTCGATCAGTGAACTGTTTAAAGTTTAATACATTAGCTTACAAATAAATAAATTAAAATGAAAACAATCGCAATTAGCGGTTCTCTTAGAGAGAACGTAGGGAAACGCGATGCTAAAGGACTTCGCTACGAAGGTAAAGCTCCTGCAGTATTGTATGGTGGTACAGAACAAACACACTTTTCTGTGTTAATTACTGACCTTAAGGATGTGATTTACACACCTGAAGCAAACTTTGTAGAAATTGATATTGATGGAACTAAAACTAAAGCCATCGTTAAAGAACTACAATTTCACCCGGTTACTGATGTTTTATTACACGTAGATTTTCTACAATTAGATGAAGCAAAAGAAATCCTGATGGAAATCCCTGTTAAATTAACTGGTGTATCTCCAGGTGTTAAAATGGGTGGTAAATTGGTTCAGAAATTACGTAAACTTCGTGTTAAAGCTTTACCAAAAGACATGCCTCAGGCTGTTGAAGTAAGTATTGCTAAATTAGAAGTTGGTGGTTTGTTCCGTGTACGTGACATCGCAAAAGGTAACTACACCATCACTAACACACCAGAAGATACTATCGTATCTGTAGGTATGTCTAGAGCATTGAAACAAGCAGAACAAGAAAACAATAAAAAATAATCTCGTTCTGATTTAAAAGAAAAGCAGTGCTGATTTGATCAGTGCTGCTTTTCTTTTTTAAACCATTACCTTTAACGCAGTAATTTAACAGAAAGTAACAAGATGAAATACCTGATTGTAGGTTTAGGGAACATTGGTCCTGAATACGCACACACCAGACATAACATTGGTTTTGATATTGCAGATGAACTGGTAAAACAGCTTGGCGGAAGTTTTTCCAATGTCCGTTTAGCTTATTATGCTGAGGTTAGTTACAAAGGCCGTAAGCTGCATGTGATTAAACCCACTACTTTTATGAATTTAAGTGGCCGTGCCGTAAACTACTATATGCAGGAACTAAAAATTCCTATAGAAAACGTATTGGTGCTGGTAGATGACCTGGCGTTGCCTTTTGGTAAACTGCGTCTGAAATTGAAAGGCAGTAGTGCCGGACATAATGGACTCAAAAGTATTGAAGAGATGTGCGGAGGCCAGGGTTATCCACGCCTGAGGTTTGGTATTGATGATAATTTTAGCAAAGGACGCCAGATAGATTATGTGTTGGCACCTTTTGACAAGGAAGAGCAGCTTGAGCTGCCTGCCCTGATTGATAAAAGTGTAGCATTGATACAAAGTCTGGTAACCATTGGGCCACAACAAACGATGACCTTATTTAACCAGTAAATTTATTTTGTGATAGAGCACTTCCAATTCAAAGGGTTTGCTCACCACCGTATTGGCACCGGCGTCCATGGCTGTTTTTTTATCGTCTTCCATTACTGCTGCCGAGAAGGTGATGATGGGAATGTTTTCTTTTCCAGGCACTGCGCCTGCACGGATAAGCCTGATGGCCTCCAAACCGCTCATTACTGGCATGAAGGTGTCCATCAAGACCAGGTTATAGTTGTTTTCTTTAAGTTTATCGATGGCTGATTGGCCATTATCTACCAGGTCGTAAGTGATGTTCCAATCGCCCAGGACCTTTTTAATCACAAATTGGTTAATCAAATTGTCTTCGGCCACCAACACAGTCACATGGTCTAAAGGACTAAACACTTCCACCTCATGTGAAGGATTTGTAACCTTTCCTTTTACGAGCTCGTACCAGTTAGTGAATGAGAAAACGCTTCCAATGTTTTCTTCACTGGTTACTTCGAGTTCACCACCTTTTAATTCTGCCAGATTTTTAACAATGGAAAGACCAAGGCCTGTGCCGCCAAATTGCAGGGTGGTCTGGTCGTTTGCCTGTTCGAAGGTTTCAAATATCTTGGAGATATGTTCCTTGGCAATGCCAATACCGGTATCTGCCACGGAAAACTTAATTTGTGCACTATTTCCTTTACGGTTTAACACCTGCACTTTTAAAGTTACGCCACCCTGATGGGTAAATTTGATGGCGTTGCCGATTAGATTCATCAGAATCTGGTTTAACCTTAGTGAATCAGCCTTAATGAAGTGGGGCACATCTTCGTCAAGGTGTACATCTAAGCAGATGTCCTTTTCCTTTGCCCGTATCTTTAGCAGGTTAACTACCGACATGCAGTTTTTAACCAGATCTGTTTCTGTGCGGGTAATTTTAAATTTCCCTGCCTCGATTTTAGAAAGATCCAGAATGTCGTTTATAACGCCAAGGAGCGACTCAGAAGATAGTTGCAATAAACTAATCATCTCCAGCTGTTCAGCAGTGAGGGTGGTCTTGTGCAGTAAGGTAGCGATGCCAATGATTCCATTGATAGGTGTGCGAATTTCATGGCTCATGTTGGCCAGAAAATTTTCCTTTATTTTTTTTCCCTGTTCAGCATGATCTTTGGCCTCAATCAGCAATTTCTGGAAGGCTTCCAGCTCCTGGTTTTTCTTTTTGATATCGTTTTGGTAACGAATAAGTTGAATAAAAGAATTTACTTTGGCAGCTACCAGGTAAGGATTTAAAGGTTTATACAGGTAATCTACAGCTCCACTGTGCAGACCCTTAATTGCATATTTAGTTTCTGTTGAAATAGCAGTAACAAAAATAATGAGGATGTTTTTAGTGCGTGGGTTGCTTTTAAGGATTTCCACCAGTTCAAATCCGTCCATACCGGGCATTTGTACATCGATCATGGCGATGGAAATATCCATTTCCCAACAGATTCTAAGGGCTTCATTGGGAAGGGTAGTACTGATCAGGTTCAATTCGTCCTGTTGTAACAGTGCTTCAAGCGCAATAATATTCTCTGGTCGATCGTCTACAATGAGGAGATTGATTTTCTCCAAGTCTGGCTTCATCATGTAATGGTGTTCTACTAAGCTATCTTCTGGTATATTCTATTCTTTTTATCAACAATTTTGAAGCGCTTAAGGTCTTCATTTCTCAAAGTCTCTTTAGCACCAAGGCATAAAAAGCCAAAGTTAGCTAAGCTTTGGTAGAAAAGATCAATTACTTTCAGTTGTAGTTCAAGATTAAAGTAAATAAGTACATTTCTGCATGAAATTAGCTGAAATTCATTGAATACGCCATCAGTTACGAGGTTATGTGTCGAAAAAAAAACGTTCTCCTTTAACGCGTGGTGTATGGATGCGGCCTCATATTTTGCAGTATAATAATCAGACAGCGTATTTGGTGCTCCGGTTTGCGTGTAATTCTCTGCGTTGATTTTCATCTTTTGGAGTTCATAGATTCCATCTTTTGCCTGTTCCAATACGTCGGCATTGATGTCTGTGCCGTAAAAGAAACTGCGATGGTAAAGGTTTGCCTCTTTAAACAGGATGGCGAAGGAATACAACTCTTCACCTGTTGAACAGCCGGCATGCCATACCTTAATTTTGGGAAATGACTCCATATAGGGAATTACCTCTTCTTTTAGTGTTTTATAGAAAGCGGGGTCGCGGAACATCTCTGTTACGTTTACCGTAACATCCTTTAAAAACTGCTGAAAAAAGACTGGATTGTTGGTTAGTCTGTCGCGCAGCTCAAAAACACTTAGCTTATGGAGCTGCATGATCCGGCTTACCCTGCGCTTTAAAGAAGCAGGTGAGTATCCAGTAAAATGCGAACCATAGATGTTATCGATCAGGGTGTTTAAACGGTCCAGTTCTTCGTAAGTAATTTCGGGTAGTTTTTCCAATGGTATTATCTATTAACTTAACCAGACCCTCATCATGGATAATAACTTATCCAGGTCTACTGGTTTAGAGATGTAATCGCTGGCACCAGCCTCAATGCATTTTTCACGGTCCTGTTTCATGGCTTTTGCTGTTAGGGCAATAATAGGCAGACTTTCAAAAGCGGGTTGTTCCCTGATGGCCTGCATGGCTTCGTAACCATTCATTACGGGCATCATAATGTCCATTAATACCAGGTCTATGTCGTTTTCCTGTAATTTATCAAGAGCTTGCTGGCCATTATTAGCCATCACAATCTTCAGGTTATAGTTTTGCAGGGCGCTTGACAGGGCAAAAACATTCCGCATGTCGTCGTCGGTGATCAGAATGG
>NZ_JAZQNU010000180.1:0-11696 GCF_045627485.1 Pedobacter sp.
GCACCTCCCGTTCAATCCCTGCTTCCTTCACAACGTATTCAAGCCAGTGACTTTAAACGTAATGGCGCTTATAATGTAGCCGATGCCATTAGAAATTTCTCTGGGGTAAACATCAAAGATTACGGCGGTATTGGCGGACTAAAAACAGTGTCCGTCCGCAGCCTCGGTGCCAACCATACCGGTGTACAGCTTGACGGCGTGCAGGTTACTGATGCGCAGAACGGTCAAATTGACCTCGGAAAAATCAATCTCGACAATGTAGCTTCCATCACCCTGTATAACGGACAAGCAGACGACCTGCTGCAACCCGCCCGGGCATTCGCTTCTGCAAGCATGCTCGTGATTAAAAGTCTTAGCCCACAGTTTACACCAGATAAAAACTACCGCCTGAACCTGGGTTTCAAAACAGGATCCTTTGGTATAATACACCCTTCGCTGCTTTACCAGCAAAAACTAAGCAATCGCTGGACCTTAAACTTCAGCAATACCTGGCAAAAAGCCCATGGCCGTTACCTCTATCAGGTTGATGGCGATGGCTCAGATACACTCGCCATACGCCATAACGCGGATGTCGACGTTTTGCAAAGTGACGCTGCCGTTTACTGGAATGGTGCCGACAGCAACCGCTTCCAGTTTAGGGTTAATTACGCCACTTCCAACCGGGGGCTGCCTGGTGCCGTGGTTTTCTACAACCCCTACGCCAACCAGCACCTATGGAACCGTGATCTTCTGCTACAAAGCAACTATACACAACATTATGACAATGGCTTGCGCCTATTGTTGAATGGTAAGTTTTCCAACAATTACGTCCGCTACCTGGATCCCGATTACCTGAATATTGCCGGTTTGCTCGAACAAACTTTTAAACAGATCGAACTGTATGAATCCATTGCCCTGTCGTACCAGGCAAGCAATACCCTGGCCTTTTCAATGGCGAGTGATGTGGCCTACAATAGGTTAAACACCAACCTTTATAATTATGCTTTCCCCAGCAGGCTTACCTTTTTAACTGCTATGGCGGCACAGTATAAAGTCGGCAAACTTCATATCCAGGCTAACCTGCTTAACACCACCATCAACGAACTGGTGGAAGTAGGCAGCCCCGCACCTTCAAAATCCATCTGGTCGCCGTCTTTATCGGCCAGCTATGAGCTATTAGAAGCCTCCGGTTTACAAATCCGTGCTTTTTATAAAGATATCTTCCGAAACCCCACCTTTAACGACTTGTATTATACACGTATCGGAAAAAGGGATTTGAACCCTGAATACACAAAACAATATAACCTGGGTATCACCTATAGCAAAACTTACACACGCCCTGTTCAATTCCTTACGCTTACTGCCGATGCCTATTATAACGAGGTGAACGATAAGATTATCGCCATCCCTAACAAGGATCTGTTCACCTGGACCATGATGAATCTGGGGAACGTAGACATCCGGGGACTCGACCTATCCTTAAAAACCGCCATCTCCTTAACCCGAGAATTCATCTTTACCCTGGCAGGGAACTACACTTTCCAAAAAGCAATTGACGTAACCAATCCCAGCTCCACCTATTACCTCAACCAAATCCCTTATACCCCAGAACACACCCTGGCCATAAACATGGGCATTAAAAAAGGTCCGCTGAGTATATATTACAACCACATCTTTTCTTCCTCCCGATACTACCTGAGTGAGAATATACCCGCATATCATGTACCCGGATTTAGTGTCAGCGATACGTCCTTCAGCTACCAAATGATGGCTGCCAGACGCCCAATTAACCTGTCGCTCGAAATCAATAACCTTTTCAACAAAAACTATGCTTTCATCAGGAGTTTCCCCATGCCGGGACGCTCCTACAGACTTTCTTTTCAAATCACCATTTAATTATAAAAACAACATGAAACAATTAAAACAACATTACCTCCTGGGTATATTTCTGGCAGTAAGTATTTTCGCATCCTGCAAGAAAAACGATCGCTCAATTACTGAGCCCGAGCAGCCAACTGCCGAACGAAAAGGCCTTTATGTATTATGCGAAGGCTTATTTAATGCAAATAACACATCACTCGCTTATTACAATTATGCCGACAAACAACTCACTACAGACAGATTTATGGCTGTAAACAATCGTGGTTTGGGCGATACGGGAAATGATATCAAAGTACATGGTTCCAAAATGTACATTGTAGTCAATGGATCCAGCACACTAGAAGTTGTAAACCCTCAAACAGGCGAATCGATCAAGAAAATTGACCTGAAAAACAATGGTGCCGCAAGACAACCACGTTACATTATTTTTAACAAGAACAAAGCCTTTGTATCAAATTTCGACGGCACTGTTGCCGTGCTGGATACCGCATCACTGGCCATAGAGCAATACATTAAAGTTGGCAGAAACCCCGAGCAGATGGCCATATCAAATGGCAAACTTTATGTCGCCAATTCTGGAGGCCTTGATTACCCCGACTACGACAATACCGTATCAGTTATTGACCTGAATACACTTAAAGAGATAAAGAAAATCACTGTAGTTGAAAACCCAAGAGCATTGGCTGCAGACCAGTATGGTGATGTTTATGTGTTATCTACAGGTAACTATGCAGAAGTGAAATCGAGCTTGGCTACAATTGACAGTAAAACGGATGAAGTAAAAACACAGGTCGAATTTACCGGGGGCACTATGGTGATTAGTGGCGACCTGGCTTATATTCCGGCATCAGGCGGTAAGTTAAAAGTCTTCAATGTAAAAACCGAAAAAATTGAAACAGAGAATTTCATTAGTGACGGCACTAAAATCACCACAACTTATGGCGTAGCCATTGACGACTTAACAGGTGAAGTGTTTGTTACTGACGCTAAAAACTACACGACAGGCGGCGAAGTATTCTGCTTCGATGACACAGGAAAGAAAAAATACTCCATCAACGTGGGCATTAACCCTAACAAAGTGGTGTTCATTAACAAATAACAATTACTAATGACAACGCTTACACAACAACTTCAGGAAAAGATCGATCTTAAAACAAAACCGCTGGCTGCGCTAGGCAGGCTGGAATTGTTGGCTTTACAAATTGGCCTCGCTCAAAACAGCCTTACCCCTCAGCTGCATCATCCTGCCATTCTCACGTTTGCTGCCGATCATGGCATTGCCGCCATTGGCGTTAGCGCATATCCCTCAGCAGTTACCGTACAGATGGTATTAAATTTTTTAAAGGGAGGCGCAGCCATCAATGTATTTTGCAGACAGCATGGCATTACCCTGCAGGTAATTGATGCCGGCGTGAATTTTAATTTCGGACCGCAGGATCAGTTGATTCATGCCAAAGCTGGCATGGGTACCCGAAACTTCCTGCATGAGGAGGCCATGACCGGCGAACAGTTGCAATATTGCTTTAAACAGGGCGCAGCAATGGTAGATCAGCAGGCTGAAAAGGGCTGCAATATCATAGGAATTGGAGAAATGGGCATTGGTAATACCTCATCGGCAAGTTTGCTGATGAGCTGCCTTACCGGACTTCCGCTTGTTACCTGCGTTGGAAAAGGCACCGGCCTGAATGAAGACCAACTGAAAAGTAAGTTAAATACGCTCACCCAGGCCAAAAACAACCATGCTGCTCCAACAAATGCCCTGGATGCATTGCGCTGCTTCGGGGGATTTGAGATTGCACAGATGTGTTCGGCCATGCTCAAAGCGTATGAACACCACATGATAATCATGGTGGATGGGTTTATTGCCAGTGTAGCCTATCTCTGTGCAGTCAGCATCGATCCAAACATAAGTCTTAATACAATTTTCTGCCATCAAAGCGACGAACACGGTCACAAAATATTACTTGAATACCTGAAGGCTGACCCGCTCCTTTATTTGTCCATGCGGGTAGGAGAAGGCACCGGATGTGCCATGGCCTATCCGCTCATTGAAAGTGCAGTTCGCTTTCTTAAAGAAATGGCCAGTTTTGAATCAGCAGGCATTTCACAGCTAACACCACAAAACCTATGAAAAACGAAATACAGGTATTCTTTACTGCATTAATGTTTTATACCCGTATACCCTGCCCTTCCTGGGTAGACCATTCGGAAGAATACCTGAATAAAGCAAGCCGGTATTTCCCATTGATGGGATGGATTGTCGGTACCCTTGCCTCCATTATTATTTATGCCGGATCCCTCGTTTTTCCGCCCGCTGTTGTCGTTACGCTCGCCTTAGGGGCAAGTGTATTGCTTACCGGCGCCTTTCATGAAGACGGTTTCGCCGATGTATGTGATGGCTTTGGTGGTGGCTGGACAACCGAAAAAATCCTGCTCATCATGAAAGACAGTCGGTTAGGTACTTATGGCGTGGTGGGAATTCTCCTTTTATTTGCGTTAAAAACCTTCACCCTCATCGCCCTTTTGCGTTTAGATCTCTGGTTTTGCATCCATTCATTATTGCTGGCCCATGTGGGCAGTCGTTTTACCGCCATCACCGTCATGCGCAGCCATGAATACGCCCGTGAAGATGCAACAAGTAAGGTGAAACCCCTGGCAAAAAAACTATCGCTCACAGATTTTGTCATCAGCGCCATATGGGTAGTACCCGTATTTCTGCTCATGCCATCCTGGTTGATGTTGGGTGTTTGCATACCTGTTTACCTTTCTAAAAGGTACCTGGCCGCTTACTTTCAAAAATGGATCGGCGGTTATACCGGCGATTGTTTAGGCGCCGTACAACAAATCAGTTTTGTGGTTATCTTATTACATGCGTTAGCGATATGGAGATTTATTTAATCCGGCATACGAGCCCCCTGGTAAAAAAAGGGGTCTGTTACGGGCAGGCCGACCTGGCTCTTCATCCTGAACTTTTTGAAAGTGAATATAGGGCCATCTGCGTTAAAGCACCTGTTTGTACACGCACTATTTATAGCAGTCCCCTTCAACGTTGCTTAACCCTTGCGCAGGCATTGTCGCCATTCGTTACCACCGACAAAAGGCTCATGGAACTTAATTTCGGCGATTGGGAACTTAAAAACTGGAAAGACTTACCACCTGAAAGGCTCCAGCACTGGATGGACGATTTTGTAAACGAACAGGTGCCAGGTGGCGAAAGTTACACCGCTTTATATCATCGAACCATAGAATTTATAGAGGAGCTGCTGCTGCAAAAGCAGGAAAACGCGGCCATTGTTACCCATGCCGGTAATATCCGGAGTATCATCAGCTGGGCACTGGACCTTCCTTTAGCAAACTCTTTTCGCATTAAGCTGGATTATGGCGCAGTGGTGCAATTAGAAATCCATGAAAACAAACAACTCAACCAATTAAAATCACTTTTATGATGACAACAACAAACAAAATAACCTTACGAACCAGCGTAATTACCTTACTCATTTTATTGGCCGCATTTTCCAGAATTATCCCCCATATGCCTAATTTCTCTCCCCTTGGGGCAATCTGTTTATTCGGTGCTGCACATTTAAAGCAAAAATGGCAAGTCTTTCTTATCCCACTTGCCGCAGCCTGGTTAAGTGATTTGTTTATCAACAATGTGATATATGGTGCTTTTTATCCCGAATTCACCTGGTTCTATGATGGCTTTTACTGGCAATATGGAACTTACCTGCTCATCATAGTGATCGCTTTATTGATCTTAAAGGAAGTAAATTTAAAGCGCATGGTGGGTGGTAGCTTAATGGCCACTGCTATATTTTTTCTGGTCACCAATTTCGGGGTGTGGTTGGGCAATCCTGTCTATCCACAAAATATGGCGGGCTTAATGCAATGTTATGTCATGGGCATTCCGTTCTTACAAGGAACGCTTAGCGGCGATCTATTTTATGTTGCTGTTTTATTTGGTTCCTTGGCCTTGTTGCAACGGAAATACGCCTACTTGAAACTCGCTTCCTAAAAAAATTAATATTTTTTTTAAGGCCCATACAATATTATCCGATATCGGTCGTCTTATATACGAGAGCGTTAATTTAGATGACGGGGTTCTGGTTTCAATACTGGATCCCCGTCTCTTTTTTATGGCCTTCCATCTCCATTTAATTCCCCAGGCACTTAATTGGTAGTGCATGCTGTCTAAACCTATTTCTTTTCTTCTGGCATCAACATGATCAACAATGATATGCATATGAAGAACTTCTCTGTAATCACCGGAATGAAGAAATAAACTTATCCCCTGCTTACGACTTACACAATGGAAACCTGGTTAACTCCAAAGACAAGGAAGACCTGACACAAAGCGTTTACAAGTTGATTGACAATTCTTACCTGAGCGATGAATTTAAAGCGGAATATAAAGCGATCTGGACCAGCAAAATTAGCAGGTTATTGTAGATAATTTTCTGTAAATTACTCATCACCAGAACTTAATAGGTAACTAACTGTTATTTCATTGCTCCACTAAGCGAAATGCTGATGAAACCGCTATTATCCATATTGCTGGTCATGTTGATGTGCAAACCGGGTTATTCACAACACCATGAAAAACTACGGCACAGCATGGTGCATAACCAGATTGAAAACCGCGGCATTTACCATAAGGCTACCCTCAGGGCTATGCGTAAGGTACCGCGGCACCTGTTTGTACCTACTCATCTTCGGTCCAATGCTTATGATGACCATCCCATGGTAATTGGACACGAACAGACCATTTCGCAGCCTTATATGGTTGCCTATATGACACAGTTATTGCAACCTAAGGAAGGTGACCGAATATTGGAAGTGGGCGCCGGATCTGGCTACCAGGCGGCTGTGCTCGCAGAAATTGTGGATACCGTATACACCATCGAAATTGTAAAAGCTTTGGGCGAAAGAGCGAAAAGTCTATTGTCTAAACTGGGTTACCAGAATGTAAAAGTGATTATTGGCGATGGCTACCAGGGGCTTGCGTCGAAGGCCCCTTTTGATGGCATTATCGTTACGGCAGCCGCCGAAAAAATTCCACCACCGCTACTTAAACAATTAAAAGATGGCGGAAGGATGGTCATTCCCATCGGCTCACCATCCACTGTGCAGACGCTGATACTCGTTACCAAAAAAAACGGAAAGGTAACCACAAGAGAACTTGCACCCGTTCGTTTTGTGCCTTTTACCAGGGAAAAAGATTAAATATTGTGGTCCTTAGTTCATAACGTGCTATCCGGATAGGTCATACTGCGCTACTTTAACAGGAAAACACCCAGGTTATCAGGGGTCTAGATGTATTCTTTTTTTTGAATCTTCTTCCTTTTGTGATAGAGTATGTCATATTGTAAGTGAGCTTATAAGAATTAAGCTATCTGATTTGAAATTTATCTGTGCATATTGTATATTTACAATATGCAAAGAGCGTATTAGAAGTATGATTAGATCCATAAGCCATAAGGGATTAAAACTGTTCTGGACAAAAGGGGATGCAAGTAAATTACAATCCGAACATGTACATAGGATAAAGAAAATACTTAATATTATCCATTATTTGGAAAAGGTACCGCAAGATCTTGAAACGTTCAAGCATTTACGTCCACATCCCCTGAGAGGAGACATGAAGAGCTTTTGGTCATTAGATGTATCGGGTAACTGGCGCATTATTTTTAGATTTGAAGATGGCAATGCCTTTGATTTAGATTATTTAGATACTCATTAACGCTTTAACATGGAAAGAGCAAAAGAAACAAATATCCATCCGGGTATAATTTTAAAAGAAGATATTATTGAAGCAAACGACTTAAGCATTGGGGGGGCAGCCGAGGTGTTGGGTGTGTCGAGGATTACTTTATCTAAAATAGCCAATGGCAAAGGATCAATTACGCCGAATATTGCACTTCGGATTGAAAAGGCCTTTGGCGGAAATGCGGATTTTTGGCTAAGGATGCAAAGAGGATATGATTTGATGGAAGAAAAGATTAAGTTCGAAATTAACCCTCCACAAATAAAGAAATTTAAAGCTCAGCACACATAATTCATTTTATCTATTCGTAGAAGCTACTGAAAACCAAACTAATACTTTCAGGTTTTCTTAAGCTGTTCACCAAATTGGCTATACAGTCGAAACTTTCTGTTGACATCAACGACCTGAAAGAAAGGCGTAACATATCGGCTATTGTTGGCTTAGCTGGAATTACATTTAAAGAGA
Organism: Pedobacter sp.; assembly: GCF_045627485.1. Classification (GTDB taxonomy): domain Bacteria; phylum Bacteroidota; class Bacteroidia; order Sphingobacteriales; family Sphingobacteriaceae; genus Pedobacter. The sequence goes on from NZ_JAZQNU010000180.1 coordinate 8,090, forward strand.
ACTCTTAAAGCTATGCGTAAGCCACACACCAGCGATTTACCCACAAAACTATAATCACATTGCTGTTTTCCCTTACCATAGATTAGGTAAGGGAAAAGCAAAACAATTTTACCAGCTACAGCATTTTTATTAACATATCAAGTGAGTATTGATCACTATCTGCGTTTTTCTTATAAGAAACAAACGTAGAAATTCTGTTCAATAGCTCAAATTCAAACTCCAAATCGTTAACACCAAGAGAACAGATTAAAAGAATTTTTTTCCAGTGCTTCGTGTCGAACGCATACAAATCATTACGATAAGATATAATATAAACTCTTAGTTTATCACCAATGGAACCTTCCAGTTTTAAGATTACTCTTTCAAATTGATAGAAACTGTAACATTCTTCCACGTCAACTGGACCAAAGATTTCATTTTTCACGAGAACTAAACCAAATACTACAAAATGATACTTAGTCTCCTGGACATCACCTTTCTTTAACTCATCAAAAATTTCTTCAATCATATCAATACCTCATATTCCTTTACAGATAAAATCTATTATATATGAATTTCAGTCGTCTATACTTGTCAATTAAACTATTTACCCCATCATCGGCCAATCCTTATACTGGCCCTCCGCTTGTTCAAGCACATCCCTCAACAAACTGTCCAGCTCAGACAATGGAACCTTCCCTTTCAACTCCTTTTAGAAACGGCACCTCTTAATTCATTAGCGGCATCCCAGAGTTCTTTCTCAAAATCGATATCGGCTTTAATCGTAGTTTTAGACATGTATGTTGTTATTCTTTATTAAACGCAAAATTTCATTCTACTAATTGCTGTTACAGCAAATTGTTAGTCCCTAAAATTATGATTAATGCGCATAAACATTTTATTAAAATTTCATTAAACAAATCTTCTAAGATAAATAGAATTCTCCACTCCCAATTATGGGAAACCGTATTTAAGATCATCGAACTAAATGGCTGTGGTTAACTTATTTTACGTCTTGAATTCTCTAACTAAAATCAGGTATAAACTCCTCAGAAACTTTTTTCTATGTATCCCTACACCGGTAATAAAAACTCACCATCCGCAAGCACGACTGACCCCATACATTATTCCTAAAAAAACCTATACAAGAGCCGTCAATTGTTGGGCCGTCTCTAGGGGGTTGCTTCGCCCTCTCGTCGCCCTTGCGTCGCCCTCGCTTCGGCCACAGACGACGCAACCCCCTGGCAACGGCGACTCAACACCTTAACGAGGATTACACTCCCGATAGCTCCAGTGTGCCTCATTTCAGCATTCTGAACGAGGTAAAAACAATAGCCACTGTTATACCGAATTACCCCAATTCTATCCCATAAAAAAGCCTGTGACCACGCAAGGTGACACAGGCTATATGATAGCTACTAAAAACGCTTGGATGAGCTGCCTTTAGAAACAAAGGCAAACCGCAAAAAAATTTATTCCGCTGGCAGGGTATCCTGCTTCTTAGGTTTAGTCAGGTAATAAACCGGAATACCGGCCAGCATAATCACCACGCCCCAGCCACAGGTACTGGTTTTAGTAATTAACAGGGAAATGCAAATGGCACCTGCCACAATAATGTATAAAAATGGCAATACCGGGTAACCAAAAGCTTTATATGGGCGGTCGGCATCAGGCATTTTACGGCGAAGAATAAAAATCCCATAGATGGTCAGGATGTAGAAGATGATCACAATGATCATCACGTAGTCGAGTAAATCGCCATATTTACCGGTAAGGCACAAAGCCGACGCCCAGATACACTGGAACCATAAAGCCCATGCCGGAACGCTTGCTTTGTTAAGCAAGGCTGCTTTTTTGAAAAACAAACCGTCATTTGCCATCGTGTAATACACACGGGCACCTGCCATAATCAACCCATTGTTACAGGCAAAAGTGGATATCATGATCATCACGGCAATAATTATTGTGCCCATGGAACCGAAAATATAACCTGCACCAACCACAGCCACCCGGTCAGATTTTGCAAAAGCAATTTCATCCAGCGGCATTACGGCCACGTACATCACATTGGCAAGAATATAAATAACACTTACAATAAAGGTCCCAAGGAAAAGGCTAAGCCCCACATTTCTTTTCGGGTTTTTAATTTCGCCGGCAATAAAGGTAACTCCGTTCCAGGCATCGCTCGAAAATAAGGAGCCCACCATTGCTGCAGCAATCCCCGAAAGCAAGGCCGTACCGCCGATGCTTACCCAGTTATTGGTTTCGGAATCAAAAGCACGGGTGTTCCAGGCATCGGCCCAGTTGGCTTCCCATACCTCGGCACTTGCGCCATGGGTAAAACCGAAAATGATCAATCCGAATAAGGAAAGTATTTTAATGATGGTGAGCACAGTTTGTAAAACTTTACTGTTTTTTACACCCCTGCTGTTCAGGTAGGTAAGCATCACAATGGTAACAATGGAAACCAGCTGTGCCGCATTCAGGTTAAAGGAACCTACACTGTATAAAATGTTCTCGTCGCTAAAAGGTTCGTACAGGTAGGCTGCAAATTTGGAAAAGGCAACCCCCACCGCGGCTATCGTACCGGTTTGGATGACTGCAAAAAAGCTCCAGCCATATAAAAAAGCGATTAACTTATTATAGGCCTCTTTCAGGTAAACATATTGTCCGCCTGCTTTAGGGAACATGGCACTTAATTCGCCATAACTTACTGCAGCAATCACTGTAATTATTCCGGTAAGTACCCATATTAAAATTAGCCATCCGGCAGCCCCCACATGGCGGGTGATATCGGCACTGACAATAAAAATTCCGGAGCCAATCATAGAGCCGACTACCAGCATGGTGCCATCGAGTAAACCTAGTTCCCTTTTAAAAGACTGGTCATGCGTTTCTTTTTCCATTTAGTGTTTTTTGGTTTGAGGATATTGGTTGAGGTCGACGAAGATATTAAAAAAAGATTTATATTAGTATAAGCAGCATTTTATCTGCCTTTTCACCTAACAACCAAATATTTAACTATGGAATTTTTACAAAACAATTTAATCTATTTGATACCAGTTTTCGGGCTGGTAGGAATTCTGGTGATGGCCATTCAAAGTGCCTGGGTAACCAAGCAGCCTGCGGGTGATGCCACCATGACTGAACTTGCCGGCCATATTGCCGATGGCGCCATGGCATTCTTAAAAGCTGAGTGGAAGGTGCTCACTTATTTTGTAATCGTGGCAGGTGTATTACTCGCCTGGTCGGGTACGATGGAAGGCACGGTCGACAATCCCATTCATTCCAGTCCGGTTATTGCCATTGCCTTTTTAATTGGGGCTGTATTTTCTGCTTTTGCAGGTTACCTGGGTATGCGAATTGCCACCAAAGCCAATGTTAGAACCACACAGGCCGCGAGAACCAGCTTACCACAGGCACTAAAAGTTTCCTTTACCGGCGGCACGGTAATGGGTTTTGGCGTAGCCGGACTGGCCATTTTTGGCTTGGGCGGTTTATTCATTATTTTGTATTACAGTTTTGTTCCGGCAGGCGCATCGGCCGCAGGCATGGAAATGAAGAAAACTATTGAGGTTTTAGCCGGATTTTCATTGAAGTCGGATCGTAGCCATGTCGTTCTGTGAGC
>NZ_JAZQNU010000181.1:0-18403 GCF_045627485.1 Pedobacter sp.
TTTATTAATCAAAACCAGATAGAAGTGATCACCTCATTAATCGCCAAATCATGAACAAACCAAACTGGTATGAATTAGATGTTGTGGCACACGTCAGTTCCCCCGGACTGGTCTTTTATGAAGACCGAATCAGGCACAATATAGACTTGTTGATCAGTATGATTGATGATAAAAGCCGTTTGCGTCCACATGTTAAAACACATAAATCTGTGGAAGTGACAAAGCTATTACTGGAAGCTGGATTGCAGAAGTTTAAGTGTGCAACCATCGCGGAAGCAGAGATGCTTGGCAGTTGTGAAGCGCCCGATGTGTTGCTGGCTTATCAACCAGTAGGGCCGAATATCACACGCTTTATCGCCTTACAAGAACGATTTCCTAAAACCAGCTTCTCCTGCCTGGTTGATAACCCGGAGACGGCTACCAGCATGGCTAATCTTGCACGGGAACACAAAACCACGATAAGAGTCTATATTGATCTTAATGTAGGCATGAATCGCACAGGCATCCATCCTGACAAAGCATTTAGACTGTATGAATACATCACTGCACTGGAAGGATTGACGTTGCTGGGCTTCCATGCCTATGACGGTCATATTCATGACAGTGATTATGGCATCCGGCAACAGAAAGTTACGGAGATCATTCACGTACTCCATGATTTAAGTCGGCAGATCGAGCAACGGTACCATCAAAAACCAACCATCATTGCAGGTGGTACACCAAGTTTCCCTATTTATGCGGTAGCCACAGATTTTGAATGCAGTCCGGGCACCTTTGCCTTATGGGACAATGGTTACCAGCAGGCCTTCCAGGAACAACATTTCCTACCCGCGGCGGTGTTGGTTTCACGGGTCGTGTCTCTGCCAGATGAGCAGCTGATCTGTACCGACCTTGGGCATAAAGCCGTTTCAGCAGAGAATGAATTGTCACGCAGGGTAACCTTTCTCAATGCGCCAAACCTGGTTCCGGTAAGCCAAAGCGAGGAACACCTGGTGTTAAACGCCGGAGTCCAGCATGGCTATAAAGTTGGCGATGTTTTATATGGACTACCGCACCACGTTTGCCCGACGGTAGCCCTATACGACGACGTCTTGAGTGTCTCATCAGAAAGACCTCCGGAAGTGTGGAAGATCAGTTCAAGAAAAAGAAAAGAGACCATTTAAAACTATTTACAAGTTATGTTTAAGATAGATGCACACCTTGATCTAAGTATGAATGCCATGGAATGGAACCGAGACCTTCGGCTTCCGTTAAACTTGATCAATGAGCGGGAATATGGTCTAACCGATAAACCAGACCGTGGTAATGCTGTGGTTAGTTTTCCAGAGCTAAGAAAAGGAAATATCGGACTTGTAGTGGCCACACAAATCGCACGTTATGTAGCCCCTGATAATCCCTTACCTGGATGGCATTCTCCAGAACAAGCCTGGGCACAAACACAAGGACAGTTAGCCTGGTACAAGGCAATGGAAAAAGAAGGGGAGCTAGTGCAGGTAAAAGACCTGGAAGGTTTAGAAAAGCACCTGGTTTTATGGCAAAATGAATTACCTGTCAAAGAAAAACCCATCGGGTATATCCTTAGTCTGGAAGGAGCAGATTCTATTGTTGATGTAGGATACCTGGAAATTGCTTACGAAATGGGATTAAGGGCAGTGGGCCCGGCGCATTACGGACGCGGTAGGTATGCACAAGGTACCAACGCCACAGGAAAAATGGGGCCAGAGGGGCATGCACTGCTAAAAGAAATGGAGCGGTTAAATATCATACTCGATGCTACTCATTTGAGTGATGAAAGTTTTCGCGACGCTCTGGACCATTTTTATGGTGCAGTATGGGCGTCACATAACAACTGCCGGGCTTTAGTGAACCATAACCGCCAATTTACAGATGAGCAGATCAAGGAATTAATTAATAGGGGAGCTGTAATTGGCGCTGCTTTGGATGCCTGGATGATGGTGCCTAATTGGGAAAGAAAAGTTTCCACACCATTGGGCATGCAATGCAACCTGGAGGTGATGATTGATCACATCGACCATATCTGCCAGCTGGCCGGAAATGCAGACCACGTGGGCATAGGCTCAGATTTAGACGGTGGCTATGGAAAAGAGCAATGCCCCTATGATTTGGAGAGCATTGCCGACCTCGATAAAGTTCCCGCTTTGTTTGATAAGCGTGGCTACACCGAAGCCGATGTAGCCAAACTTATGCATGGTAACTGGCTTAGATTTTTAAGAAAGGTTTGGACATAAACTGGTAACCCGTGCATGTACCTAATAGTACAAAAGTATAGCCAAAATACGTCCTTTTGCAGATTTTTAACCTCCCAATAAAGCGTTGGTTTTTTTCGATACCAATTGTTAATTTTAATAGAAATATTAAAGTTAACACGATGAGAAAGTTAATCTTTGCCATCAACATTACGTTGGACGGCTGTTACGACCACACCAAATCTATTGCGAATGACGAAGTACACACCTACTTTATGCAGCTTTTAAAGGAAGTGGATTTACTTGTTTATGGACGTAAAACCTATGAGTTGATGGTGCCATTCTGGCCAGATTACGAAAAAGAACACGTAGGTGAAGACACGGCTATTAACGAATTTGCAAAAATATTTAATGCCATTAATAAGGTTGTCTTCTCGCAAACATTATCACAAACTGACGATAAAAACACCAGACTTGTTCATGGTCACCTTGAGGCTGAAATCCATAAATTAAAAAATGAACCGGGTAAAAACATACTACTTGGTGGTATAACGCTCTCCTCACAGTTGATAGCACTTAATATGATCGATGAATATTATGTCGTTATTCATCCTATCATCGCAGGAGAAGGCGAAAAATTGATCGGAGAGCTTAAGCTGCAAGAAAGGTTGCAATTAAACCTTATAGACACAGTAGTCCTTAAATCAGGATTTGTAGCACTCCATTATTCTAAATCCGAACACTAACCTATGCAGCAAAACTGCGGGTCATTCACCTTATTTAATAAATAAGTAAAGATTTTACTTACTTACAAAGTACAGGTAGGTAATAAGTGACACATATAAAAAAAGAATAATGAATGTATCCAAACTTAATAACCATAACTGCTTTTTCTTGGGCTTAAATAGAAGTCCTAGTCCAACCACGGCCGTCATGATGATCGTAACAAAAACGGTCAACAAATGCGATGATGATATATTCTTAAATAGAGAACCTTCACCGTAAAAAACATCATCAATTCCCAGGATACACATATTAAACATGTTGCTTCCCAGTAAATTTCCAACTGCCATATCTAATGCACCTATTTTTAAAGCAGCCAAAGAAACCACTAATTCAGGTAATGAGGTGGTTATGGCAATAAACAGCGTGCCGAAAAAAGTGTTACTTAAACCAGTGTATGAAGCAACCGCTTCACCAAAATAAGGAAGAAATATAGCAGCAACAATTACGATTACCGCATTAAAAGCATAATACCCCAGGGCTTTTTTCAATTCAGCAGCCCTGTAGCCACCATGCTGCCTTGGTGAGGGAGGTGATTCAATTAATGCTGCATGCTCAAAATTAAAAATCCCCCACATGGCGGTCAGGTATAAGGCAAAAAGTAAAAAAGTGAAACTACTCATCCATAAAACGGAAGGAATCACATCAGAAAGATAAATAGCCATACCTGCCACCATTAATAGAATGATTCCAAAAATGGCAGCAACAATATGACTGGATTTGACAATAGAGAATAGTGGCTTTTTAATAAGGGCATCAAGCACAGAAAGTATAAGTAAATTAAAAACACAACTCCCAAAAACGTCACCTGCAGCAAGATCGGGCGCTTTAACAATGGCCACCGAGCTAATGCCAGTGATCAGCTCGGGCAGCGAGGTTACGGAGGCCATTAATATAAGTCCTACCCAGGCTTTCCCCAATCCGGTAAGGTCGGCAATTTTGTCTCCCCAATAGCTAAGTTTTGTGCCACTATAAATGATCACCAACGCACTGATTATTAGCCCCGAAAAGTTTAAATAAACGTCTGGCATATTATTTCACATCTTTGGAAAATTGGGGGCAATTTAGCAGAGCTATGCTCATCCTTATTCTTTATGATCGAATAACGGGTTGCTGGAATCAAGATCAGGCTATTTTTTCGATATCCACATGACGCCGATCACTCTGGTGTGTTTTATGAAATTTTCACACCAGTCACTATTTCATTAAACTAATATTAGTCATGCCGCCGTCTGAAAGAATCTCGGTTCCAACGATAAATTCAGAGTACTGCCCCTTCGTTTTTGAATGTTTCGGCAATACCGAATCCAATACCACTATTGCCGCCTGTAACCACGGCTACTTTGTTTTTTAACTTTATACACCGTAAAGGCCTCCGGATACCGATATTTTCTCACCCGTAATCCAGGCCGCATCGTCGGAAGCAAGAAACACGGCAACCTTCGCAATGTCTTCCGGTTTACCTGTACGGCCAAGCGGTGTGGTGGAAACTAACTTCGCTTCAAAGTCACTTCCAATGAAGCCTGCAGTATGCGAACCTTCAGTTTCGACTACACCCGGTAAAATAGAGTTAATGCGAATGTTTTTGCCGCTGAATTCCTTTGATAAAGCAATGGTAACGGCATCTAACGCTGCTTTACTAGCAGAATAAACGGAGCCAGTAGGCAGGGGGGTATTGCTTGCCCCAGAGCTGATGTTAATGATATTCCCACCTTTATCACCAAACAGTTTTACAGCTTCACGAATAGCCAGGAGCGAGCCCATCACATTGATATTAAAATGCTGTTGGATGGTCGCTGGGGATACCAGTTCGATGGCTTCATATTTATAAATACCCGCATTGTTTACTAAAATGTCCAATGTTCCAAAGGCACTTTTTGTTTCTTCAAACAGCCTGAATAAGTCTGCCTCATTCGATACATCACCCTGAACCGCAATGGCAATACCACCTTTATCGATAATTTCTTTTACAACCTGATCTGCACCTTCTTTACTTGAAGCGTAATTCACTACAACCTTTGCACCGGCTGCCGCGAAATTTTTAGCTATTGAAGCACCTATTCCTTTTGAGGCACCTGTAACCACGGCTACTTTGTTTTCTAATTTCTTCATTATTATTAAATGTTATTTGATTACAAATCTAGTGTACCTTAATAACAAATTGTAACTTCGTAACTAAAAGTAACAGTAACCTAGAGGTAACGAAGTAACATATGGCGTGCAAAAAAGAAATAAATCTGGATCGTAGAGTAGAAATGAGAGCCATCCACGATGCGATGGACGTGCTAAGCGGTAAATGGAAAATCTATATTATTTCATCCGTTTGCCTTTATAACAAACGGCGGTTTTCAGACATTCTAAATGATGTCGAAGGGATTTCCAACAAGATGCTGAGCAAGGAATTAAAAGAACTGGAGGTAAATAAACTGATCGAACGAACGGTATTAGACACCCACCCGGTAACTGTACAGTATGGGCTTACCGAACATGGTAAAACTTTGCAAACCATTATTAACAACCTTACGGATTGGGGTTTGGCACATCGGAGAGAAATTATTGGAGAAAAAATGAGCACTTAATTGTTCCATTTTCTGTTCAGCCGAGCACGTATTTTTTTAACCATACCTTTCTTTATAGCTGACATGGTACAAATTCTGGTGAAACAAATCTGGTTTTTATTTACCAGTAATATAGACACGTTTTCCTGTAATCAGGATACTTTATGCTCCTCATTATAAGAGAATTTTGTATTATAAAATTCAGCATATATGAACAATACAGATCAGCAAAAAAAAGTATGGCTAATTACTGGCGCTTCAAAAGGGATGGGGTTAATACTCACAAAAATACTCCTGTCAGGCGGACATCAAGTAGTGGCCACCAGTCGTAACGTAGCGGCACTGGAAGACGAAATAACGTTAAACAAAGAAAACTTCTTTCCGCTGGCACTTGATATCACCTCTGATGCCGAGGTTCATACCGCCATAAACAAAGCGGTATCCCATTTCGGAAGGATAGATGTGGTGGTTAACAATGCCGGTTATTCTTTGGTTGGAAGCATGGAGGAAATGTCAGACGATGAATTTCGAAGCACAATAGATGTAAACTTATTTGGAACCATTAACATCATTAGAAACGTGATGCCATACCTGCGCAAGCAAGAGTCCGGGCACATCATCAATATCTCTTCAAATGCGGGATATGTTGGTTTTGCTAACGCATCCAGTTACAATGCGGCCAAATTTGCTATTGTCGGACTTACCGAAGCTTTGGCACAGGAAATTAAACCTTTTGGCATTAAAACTACTGTGGTAGCACCGGGACAATTTAGGACAGAATTCATGAACTCTCTCCAATATGTAAAAAACAGAATTGATGTGTACGGGATAGATGAGGCAGAAAAAACCTGGTCTGAATTAAGTGGGCAGCAGCCAGGTGACCCTGACAAATTAGCAAAGATATTAGTTCAGATTACGGAGATGGAGCAGCCGCCATTACATCTTTTACTAGGTCCAGACACCTATGAACTTGTGTTAAATAAGCGGAAGCAGGAAGATGCCGAATTTGAACAATGGCGTGAACTTACCTTATCCACAGATTTTGATTAGCTTTAAAAGTAAATTCTATTAACTCTTATCAGCATGAAACCATATGCTATCCAATCCATACGGGTGTTACATGAACTCCTGGAACTTCCTAAGCCAAAGCACCCACTCATCAGCGTAATCGATTATTCAAAGATCAAATGCTTCGATGATCAAAAGCTGGAGTCGGTGACCTATGGATTTTATTGCATCTCCTTAAAGAAGAATTTTAACGGTCGTATGCGATACGGTCAACAGCATTATGACTATGACGATGGCATCATGTCGTTCTTTGCGCCTAACCAGGTGGTCATTACAGAAATCCGTGATGATTGGGAACTGGAAGGCTTGTGGCTTGTGATCCATGCTGATTTCATACAGGGTTTTTCACTTGGAAAAGAGATCGGCCAATTCGGTTTCTTTTCCTATGCCGTTAATGAAGCTTTGCATTTATCAGAAGAGGAGGAGCAGATGATCACCGTTTTGATGAACGATATTGCCAAGGAGAGTGAAAAGACGACTGATACATTTTCGCATGATATCCTTATCAAACAGGTCGAACTGTTATTAAGCTACTGCAACAGGTTTTATCACCGGCAATTCCTGACGCGCAAACAAGCCGGTAATAAACTATTGACCTCATTTGAGCAGTTGTTAGACGAATATTTCAACCATGATGGGGCACAGGCTCAGCGGCTACCCAGTGTAGCGCAGTTGGCTAACAAACTCCATCTTTCGAGCAATTACCTAAGCGACATGCTGCGCAGCACAACTGGCCACAGTGCACAGCAACATATACAGCTTAAATTAATTAGTAAAGCTAAAACGCTATTGAGCTCAACGGATCTATCAATTAGTGAAATTGCCTATAAATTGGGCTTTGACTACCCACAGTCCTTTAGTAAATTATTTAAAAATAAGACACATATCACACCAAGGCAATTCCGGGCCAGGTTTAATTGATTGAGTTTGCTTAATTTCCCATTAAAACCATAAAGCCTTGCGCAGGTTTGGGCTGCGCTTTCAGGCAAGTCTGCAGTTACCAGCAACCTGACCAGAATCCAATTTAACCTATGATTTGTAGGGTAATTTCATAAATAATTTGAATATTTACAATTAATAATCAACAAGTTATGAAATCTAAACTAATTCTATCGTTTTTACTTTTAACTACTTGTGTCATGGCGTTTAGTCAAGAAAAGCAATCTGAGAAAGGCTTAATTAAGATTTCCGTGATGTACCCTTATGCTGAGGGGAAAACCTTCGATCTGGCCTACTACGAAACCAAGCACATGCCAATGGTAGCGGGTTATTTGGGTGATAATTTGGTAAGATACACCATTGAAAAAGGGCTGTCGAATGGTTTGCCTAATCAACCTTTACCCTTTATGGCAATCGGTACATTTTATGTGAAGCGCTTAAGTGATTACCAGTCCGCGGTAACACCTAACAGGGATGCCATCCGTGCCGATTTTAAAAACTACACCGATGTTATTCCTGTTATTCTGGTGAGTGAGGTTCTAAAATGATGATCTCTGTGATTTTGGTTACAAGTGTCCCTGATTAAGTTACTTTATCATAAACTTTTACGATGACTTTTGCTTACATCAAAATATCGTAATCACATGGAAAATAAAACTGAATCAACGACAAACACGCCACTTATTGCATTAGTAACCGGTGCCAACCAGGGTGTTGGCAATGAAATCGCCAAAGCACTTGCTGCTCATGGTTATATAGTATACCTGGGTTCCAGGAAACTGGAGAACGGAGAAAAGGCAGCCGCAGAAATCGGTGAAAATGCAAAAGCCATTCAACTGGATGTTACCGACCAAACAAGCATCAATGCTGCAGTAAAGCGTATTGAAAGTGAATACGGCAGGCTGGACCTGCTGGTGAATAATGCAGGAATATCTCATGGTGGAACAAGCCCTAAAAGCCCTGAAGAACTGATGAGCACCGGGCGGGCAGTTAATGTTTCGCTGGATGAGGTACGTACGGTTTGGGAAACCAATGTATTCGGAGTTATTGCGGTTACCCAGGCTGCATTACCTTTATTGCGTAAATCATCGGCCGCACGTATTGTCAATGTATCGAGCGGACTTGGTTCATTGACCTGGATCTCCGACCCGGAATGCTGGGCAAGAGAACACTTCGGCATAGTTTACGCGGCCTCTAAAACCGCCCTTAACGCCGTTACTTTGGCCTTTGCTTTAGAGTTGGAAAAAGAAAACATCAAGGTCAATGCCACCAGCCCGGGTTATACGAAAACTGCGCTGAACAATTTTCAGGGTACAGACAGCCTGGAAGTAGGTTCACGAGAACCAATAAGGGTTGCCCTGGAAACAGACGGTCCAACCGGCAGTTTTACCGGCCCTGAGGGACCGATGCCCTGGTAAGCCAGGTAACGGTTGCAATTAGCCGATTTCAACTTAATCATGACCGGTGGATGCAATGCTCCCCGGTCATATTTACTACCTTGCATGAACATAGCACATGAAAAACGACACTCCAAAAATCGAAAAACTGGAATCCATCAATGAGATTCACCGTATGCTGGGTATTCCGGGACCTGCTCATCCACTGATTTCACTGTTGGATACCAGGGAAGAAAGTATAAACTTAAGCCGGCTTCCGGTTAGCTATGTCACCACACTTTACAAAATCTCCTTTATTGCTAAACTAGGAGGGCAATTCAGGTACGGCCAGGGTTATTACGACTTCGATGAGGGAAGTATGGTATTCACCGCACCCAATCAAATTGTGGGCAGCACTGCCATTTATAAAGGAAATGAAGGTTATTCGTTAATCTTTCACCAGGATTTTCTTCAGGGTTATCCGCTTGCCGCAAAGATCAAGCAGTATGGGTTTTTCACCTACGCCTCGAATGAGGCATTACACCTTTCTGAGCGGGAGAGAAGCACTATTTCCGCTGTCTTCAGCATTATTCAGGAAGAATTAGCAAACCGGATTGACGATTTTAGCCATGAAGTGGTCATTGCTCAGATCGAATTGCTGCTGAGTTATGCCAAACGCTTTTACAAACGACAGTTCCTGACCCGGCAGGCCGCGACCAGTGATCTGCTCGAGAAACTGGAAGAACAACTGAATGCATATTTCCGCGAAGAAAAAGCCATCGATCAAGGCGTACCTACGGTACAATACCTGGCAGAAAAGTTAAACTATACACCAAACTATCTAAGTGATATGCTGAGATCGCTCACCGGGTTAAATGCCCAGCAACATATACACGAAAAACTTATTGAAAGGTCTAAAGAACTGCTTTCAACCACCAGGCTGACGGTTAGCGAGGTTGCTTACCAGTTAGGATTTGAGCATTCGCAATCTTTTAGCAGATTATTTAAAATAAAAACCAAGGTTTCACCTGTGCAGTTTAGGTCGTCGCTTAACATTTTATCATAGCTAAGATTGAACGAGGATTTCTTTTAGCGTTGACCATTTTTGTACATTCTTTAACCGCTATTTAATATACAAAATTAAGAATATCAGCGTTTTATGGATAGAATTTTTCTATTCATAGTGGTAAGGCTATGATTATAATTTGCAATTATACACCAGATAGCCATCAATTACCATGAGAAATTACACGCAAACAGGCACCACGATATACGGTATCGCTATTACCGGACTGGGATTAGTTCATTTTTTTTATCCGGGGTTCAGGCCTGTTTTTTTACCTATGCCACCACAAGAAAAATTTACAGTACTGCCATTGTTATTTGGCTTATTGCTGGTAAACATTGGAGTGGGAATCATTTTCATTAAAGAGAAAAAGATTATAGCCGAATTTCTAGGTATTATATTATTGAGTTTTCTACTCCTGGGTCATTTACCCAACCGGTTAACAAATCAACCGGAGATCCTTGCCTATTGGACGGATACCATTAAATTATTCGCCCTTATTGGCGGTGCATTTTTGATTGCCGGTACTACGGATAATCAGCAGGGTATACCCACACCTAAATTTGCCAAAATAATTGGCCCAATCGGGCTCTACATGTTTTGTATCATGCTCGTTTTATTTGGTACAGATCATTATTTGTACTTCGATTTTGTGAGGTCGCTGGTTCCAAAATGGATCCCTTTTACATCATTTTGGACCTATGGAACAGGTATAGCATTATTTGGTTCAGGTATACTTATTGCGATAAATGTTTGGAGAACACAGGTATCTTTGTTACTCGCCATTATGCTCTTACTATGGCTGGTTTTATTGCATCTCCCAGCCTGGTTTGCGGGGCCAGATAAAGATGCGGTCAACATTGTCAGTTCTTTAGAATGTTTTGCATTCAGTGGTATTGCTATGATTTGCTCACAATACAACGTGAGCAAAAAAACATGAAAAGGATTGAGCGTATCGATGTTGTCTGGGGTACGGAAGGAATGTGATCTGACCGCTTGGCATTAACGCTGTAGATAAGTGCTGCCCCGAATAGCACCTACAGCAAAAGTTGTATTTAGGCTTTGCATTTCCTCAGTTGTAATCACAATGTTCATTGCTTCGATATTCTCGGGTAGGCGAGACCTCCGGCTCATGCTCACCAAAGGCATAATCTGCTCTCCCTGAGCGTTTACCCAGGCGATGGCCAGCTGTGTAGGTGTACAGCCCTTATCACGGGCCAGTTGTTTTAACACTTCTACTTTTTCCAGGTTATGTACCAGGTTTTCACCGTTAAAACGGGAGAAATGTATACGATAATCATTTTCGGGAAGCGGCGCTTTCATATCACCCGTGAGCAATCCTTCTGCGGTGTTGGCGAAAGCCACTACGGCAATGCCTAGCTCCTTTGCGGCAGGCAACACGTCGTGTTCTATCTCCCGATCTGCCAAGGAATATCCGAACTCTAAAGCAGCTATTGGATGGACACTGTTCGCTTTGCGAAGCTGGGCGGCAGTTATTTCCGATACACCAATGTTACGCACTTTACCTTCTTTAATAAGATCGGCAACTGTACCGATGATGTCTTCCACAGGTACACTGTTATCCATCCTGCTGGGCTGGTAGAGGTCAATTGTTTCAATCCCCAGACGGGTAAGGGAATAATTAATAAAATTCTTGATCGCGATGGGCCGCAGGTCCATTCCAAGCCACTGGCCATTGTGAAAGATAGCCCCAAACTTTACACTGATGAAGGCATCGTCACGCCTTCCTTTAATGGCTCTACCAATGAGCAACTCATTGTGCCCGGCGCCATAAAAATCGCCTGTGTTCAAAAAATTGATGCCACGATCTAATGCTTCCTGAATTGTCGCAATGCTTTCCGCTTCATCTGGAGTTGGTCCGCCCCAGATAGACGACATGCGCATACAGCCTAAACCTAGCTTAGAAACATAGGGGCCATTCTGGCCCAATTGAATTTTTTTGATGTCTTCCATATTATGATCGTGGATCGAATTATTACCCTAATCAAAAACAGCGAATGATACACAATAGTTTGATGCTTTAACCTGTAACTCGTAGATTTATAGGGTGTTTACCATAATATTAATGCACCCAGCACTTCACAAATTTCACAAAACAAAAAATGTATGAATTCAAACGCAACATTACCGGAAAAAGAGAAATATGATGATAAATATCTTGTGAGCCTGTTGCCGGGTTTCACTAATCATTATGAAGAGGTAGAAGGAACCAAACTACACTATGTAGAAGGTGGTAAAGGTTCAACATTGATACTACTGCCTGGCTGGCCAGAGACATGGTGGAGCTTTCACAAAATCATGCCCATGGTAGCAGCTCACCACCGTGTAATCGCGTTGGACTATAGAGGGATGGGGTCTTCAGACAAACCCATGGAAGGATATAGTAAGAAGAATATTGCAGGAGACATTGCTTCACTAATTAAAAAATTGGGACTTCCTAAAGTAAGTATTGCTGGCCATGACATCGGGGCAGGCATAGCAATAAGTTTTGCGGGCCACTTTCCCGGGTTAACCGACAAACTAATTGTTTTGGAGTCGCCACATCCTGGAGAGCCGCTTTATAAAATCCCGATGTTGCCAGTAGGTGCCCCCATTCATCCTTGGTGGATCGCCTTTAACCAGGTAAAGGAGTTGCCAGAACTCTTGTTGGAAGGACGCTTTCATATGGTTCAAAGTTGGGTTTTTGATAAATTGCTTGCTGACAAATCAAGTATAAATGATTTTGACAGAAAGGTTTATGCACTGGCTTATGAAAATAAAGACGCGATCAGAGGCGCTAACGGATGGTATCAGGCGTTTACAGAAGATATTAGAGACTTACCCAAAATGCCGGTGATATTGGCACCAAGTTTAGCGATTGGAAGTAGCACCGCATTTGCTTTGCTCAAAACATCCTTACCAGATTATATCAAAAACCTAGAATTAAAAGAGATCAAGGGGTGTGGCCACTTTATTCAGGAAGAGCAACCTGAAAGGGTTGGAAATGCAATACTGGAATTTTTGAAATCCACATAATTTTCACCTATTACTCATCAAATAAACTCCATAGCATCTCATATCACCGGTTATATAAAAAATAGTAATGGCGAAAACAGTGTTAATTACAGGAGCTTCATCAGGTATTGGGAAATCAACCGCTATATACCTGGCACAATGCGGTTATAATGTTTACGGAGCAGCACGCAGGATCGAAAAAATGGAAGAGCTGAAAACCTATGGCATTATAACGCTTCCTATAGACGTCACAAAAGACGAAAGTATGAAGGCATGTGTTGAGCAAATATTCGAGGAAGCCGGGCGCATTGACATATTAATTAATAATGCAGGTTTCGGTTTGTATGGTTCAATTGAAGATGTGAGCATGGAAGAAGCAAAATACCAGCTGGAAGTAAACGTTTTCGGAGCAATGCGATTAACACAATTGGTGCTCGCCAAAATGCGTGAAAACAGATATGGCAAAATTGTAAACATTTCCTCAATTGCCGGTAAAGTGGTTATGCCATTTGGCGGCTGGTACCACGCGAGTAAATTTGCCATTGAAGCATTGAGCGATGCCATGAGGGTAGAGGTTAAGCAATTTGGTATTGATGTTATTGTAATTGAGCCTGGGGGCATAAAATCAGAATGGGGGGATATTGCAGCAGAAAGTTTAATGCGTACCTCTGGCAAAACAGCCTATGGAAAACTGGCTGCCGCTTTTAAAAAGATTTTTACGCTCATGGCAGAAAATGACCCTGAACCCATTGTGATCGCAAAATTGATTAAAAAAGCCATTGAAGCAGCGCACCCTAAAACACGATACGTCGGTGGCTACATGGCGAAACCGGTGTTGTTATTAAGGAAAATTTTGTCTGATAAAATGTTAGATAAGCTCATGTTGAAGCAGGCGTTAAAAAAATAAAGTGATGCTCTTTGTGCTCATATAACACTATGGTGAAAACAATATCCTGTTCCATATATTTGCTCGGGTAGAATTAAGCTTATAAAGCTGTTTTGTGTGCCTATGGAAAGCAATTTAAAAAAGGAACTTGATTGTGATATACTAATCTGCGGGGCGGGTCTTGCAGGACTTAGCCTAACTTATAGGGCATTGAAAGCTAATAAATGGCGTGATGCCAAAATAATAATCCTGGACAATTCTGGAAAGAGACAAAACGATAAGACTTGGTCTTTTTGGAAAACTGGGGAAGTTCCATTCGAAGAATTAATTTATAAGACCTGGCATAACCTATCTGTTTTTTCAAATTCGGGAGAAAAAATCAGCCTAAAAAGTGGTGGTTATTCTTACAACTCCATCAATAGCCTCGACTTCTATCAGTATGTATTAGCATTTCTTGAAACACAAACCAATGTTCAATTTCTTCATGAAGAAGTATTATCCATTGACAGCACTGAGCAATCTTGCATTGCACGAACGAGTACCTCAACCATCAGGGCCAGTTATATCTTTAACTCCGTATATCAACAACCTGAACTTAATAAACACACCCAATACTTCCTGCAGCATTTCAAAGGCGTTGTAATCAAGTCAGCAGAAATTTCTATGAACACGGATGAAGCATTTCTAATGGACTTCAGGACCGGGCAGGATCATGGTACAACTTTTTTCTATTCACTTCCGATAAGCGCTGACAAGCTTTTCGTAGAATACACCTTATTTTCAAAATCGTTGCTGAACCAGGAAGATTATGATGTTGCCATTCAACAGTACATTAAAAATGTGCTAAAACTCTCTGAATATGAGGTTCTCCATACTGAATTTGGTGTAATTCCCATGACCGATTATCAGTTTAAAAGGACTAAGAATCGAATTACAAATATAGGTACGATTGGAGGAGATACGCGTGGCGCAACCGGCTATACT
Organism: Pedobacter sp.; assembly: GCF_045627485.1. GTDB lineage: Bacteria > Bacteroidota > Bacteroidia > Sphingobacteriales > Sphingobacteriaceae > Pedobacter. The sequence continues at coordinate 14,883 of NZ_JAZQNU010000181.1, forward strand.
TTTACTAATGTTCAAAAAACAATCACAAAAATATTGGAGGCGTGGCCTCCGGAAAAAAATAACTTGCTAAAAGAACATATTAGTAAAAAGCACAAAATGTATGATGCAATTTTGTTAAATGTCTTAGATGATAAACAATATCCTGGACATAAGCTCTTTTGCGACCTTTTCAAAAATACCGAGGCTAACCATATATTTAAGTTCCTGGATGCTGAAACGAGTATTATTGAAGATAGACACGTGATTTTTAGTCTGGATCCATTTCCGTTTCTTAAAGCCTTGAACACAGTGCTCAGGAATAAAATCTGACAATATTATTCATTTCCTTCTCCAAAACAGGTCATACCCATACAGCCCAGGCCTATAACTTTAGTATGTCAAAGTTCAAAAGGACACTTACCAGGCTGTATGCGAAGGCACCTTTACAACCATTCGGCGGCAAATCGGTTAAATTCATGCCTTAGCGCATTGATCGACTTTTCCAACTCAAGGTACTTATCATACAAAATAGGCTCCTCCATGTCAGCGCTGTCCGAAATATAATCACCTGATTGCTCTAGTTGTTCCTTAATTATACTAAGATGCCTACGAATGTCATGGCGCAGTTCATTGATATTATCCCTCTGGATAATTATCTGGTCCTGGAAGTACTCCATCTTCATATTTGCTTCTTTATTATAATTGGCTTTTGCAACCTCGTCGAGGCGCCCTTGTAGAATGCGAAGTTCTTCCTGGTAAAAATCCAGCCCACGTATGGCCTCCTCATTCAAACTGTGGATATGTTTCAGATTTATCTTTTTCATAATTACAATTTATGAAATGAGTTTTATAAAAGGCGTGACGAAGATCACGTGTGAAAAGTATTTAGGGCAGAAAGTTCAATGCACCGGGTTCTTTCTAATCACCATCATATAGCTGTTCCACTTCCACCAACTACTTTAATACCATCGGAAAATCTTTTCCAGAACCGGATATAACGATAGGTAGCTTCAAAAGGTACGTCATTAAATTTTCCGCTTAATTTGATTTTTAAGGTAATTACTGCCAGGTCATCAATGATGTTTAGGTTCTCCACCTGTGGCAGCAAGTCTTTGATCTTTAGTGCGCCGTTACGATAGGTATTTAAATCAATTTCTTTGGTGATTACCTCGCCAGAAGGGATAACAAACAATAAATCCTTATGCAATAATTCATCAAGTGCTCCGAGGTCACTATATTTAATGGCGTTGCAGAGTTTACTTTCCTGTTGAAGGATATCGTGTTCTGTTATAATCGTTTCCATACTTTCTGCCATCTAATAGATATTCTTTGAAATTGCTATTTTGGTTAGCTTAGCTAAGCTAATTTATATTAATGGCTAATCTACATAACTTCCAAAGTTTTGTGAATCCATGCAGTTTTTGGCAATTTCCTAAAAACAAAAACTTTGTTAATTGTGCATTAACAGGGTTTTATACGTTTTGATGTTGTTTCTTGTGATCCCGCTGGGATTCGAACCCAGGACCACTACATTAAAAGTGTAATGCTCTACCAGCTGAGCTACGGAATCTCCTTCAAGCCTTTTTCACTAACAGCTCGGTCATACTTTTTTTGAGCCAACATTGTAAAAAATGCAGTTGAAAGCAAAAAAGGTAAAATAATTTTTAGTTCTTGAAGGATTTATTTAGTTAGTACCATGTTCATTTTGGGTGGTATATTAAGCTGAAACTGTACGACGAGCTATGGTAATCTTTGACTATAGTAAAGCAAGAGTATTTTGCAGTATTTGTCTATAATAGATTATTTTTCATTTTGTTATAAAACCTGTCGAACCTTGGCTGACGACATGTGCACGAAGAAATAGTATCAGTCTATTAAGCCCGGGCTGCCTGCATGTTAATTTGCTGACCCATCACCAATGGATAAGCACTGACCTCACTGCCGTCTAAGTCGATGCTATGCATATCAACACCCGTAATTTGGCTATTTTCGTACGTTTTATAGTAGTATATTCCGTTTGTAGTGTTGCAACACGATGAATAAATTGTTATCTCATACTTATCTCCAAGCCTAACGCAGCCTCTTTGCTGGTCAACTGATCCAAGGATGTGAAAGAACTGGCTGAGGGATTCGGATTCGGAATCGCCTGCCACGGAATTCATTTTCGTAAATACGACCTTCGCGAAACGCGACTTTGATGACAAATCTCCCGGCAAACCAATTGCACCCATACCCCGGCTATAAGTGTCGAGTTTCAGATCGGGAGAAAAGTTATTTGTAGGGGCGTCACGTGATAAGCTCATGTAGTCATTAAGGCTGAATAACTGTATGTCGAAAGTTGGATTATTGGTGAGTACGCCCACCGGATTATCATACACCTTCAGCCCTTCTTTAACCGATTCTACCGTTATAGATTCGTTTTTATCGGCGATAATCCAGTGCAGTGGCGAGGGCGGAAAATCTTCACTAAATTTAATATTGGTAACATTGAGAGACTTAAGGCACTCCCGCACTTGTACTATCGTTTCGAATTGTCCGAGTATATATGGAATGAACTCAAAAGAGGCCACATTTGTTTTATCACTGGCTTCAGGTTTATAGTCGGCGTTATCCGGGAAATTGAGCCCTGCCATACTAAGCTCTTTTTCGTTGGTGGCATCGAAATAAAGCGGATAACCTCCGTCTATTACTGCCATACCAATCATTGCAAAGTGGCTTGCTGATTCCGGTAACGAACGGTACCTGAAAGGATAATTTCTGGGAGTAATTGCAACCGTCTGGTTATATGAATATTCCAAATCCAAATTTCGACCAAAATAATGGTCCTTTCCTTTATACGTTGTTGCTGTGCACATACTTTACCTCCAATTTTCTTTACTGCGTGATACTTGGAAAGGTGAAACTGAAAATAGGCACAATCAGCTACGAATTTCCAAAATTGAATTTGGTAATATGTACAAATTCTGTGCCGTGTTTGGGGATTCAATCCTCATTGTTGTGAGTTTATTTCCGCGGATGAATTGACGATGCGGGTGTATCACAAGATCCCAATTCCGGCTAATGCTAGTTTGGGTAGAAAAGACCTGCCCACGAAGGGGAAATCATGTAACGAACTTCAGGAAAAAGCCTTTAGATTCCAATTTATGTTTGTGATGGCCTGAAGGGGCCAGATTATTCTCTTCAAGGATATGTTAACCCCGGCCGCATCTTTACTGACACCAGTTAAATCGAAATAATCCAGAATCCTTCTGGTAGCACTAAGCTTATTAAAGGGGTAGAAGCCTCGTTCAAAATAGCAAACATAAATTCTCCTACAAAAGAAAGAAATTTTTAATTCCCCCCCAAGAATTCCGCTTGATCCGATTCATGTGAATTTTGGCAATTCCCTAAAAGCAAAAACCCTGCTAATCTTTTGATTGCAGGGTTTTAAACATTTTGCGGTTCTTGTGCGGTGTTGGCCGTGCTAGCACTGCGAGCCATGTGGGCTCTGCTGACAGTGTGTACGGGGTTCGCGGTTCCTCTGTGGTATGCAGGGAATGCAC